>JAODBB010000017.1 GCA_025463745.1 Subtercola sp. | reverse complement strand
GGCGGCCATCGCCCTGTTCTGCGCCGCGGTGAACAGGCGTTTCGTTTTGCCGTGCTGCAGGATCCGGCCTTCATGCATCAGCGTGGTGATGATGTCGCCTTGGCAGATCAGCTGCTCCACCGTGCTGACCGGTACCGGCGAATCGAGACCGTCGATCCAGCCGATACCACGCCCGGACACGACATCATCGAGGGTGGCGTGGATGTTGATCATCGGCCGGGCCCCACACAGTTCCGGTATTCCGGGGAGGGCGGCGACCCGGTCGATGTACGTCGTGAACCCGTCAGCGAGCAACTGCTCACGCGTGCGCGTGTCGGCCAACACCGCGCTTATCTCGGTGTCGTCGTCGACGAAGTGAGGCCCGAGATCGCTCTCGCTCGCGCTGTCGTGGCCCGAGTGCTCATCCTGGCCCGAGTGGTCGCCGTCGGCCGGGTGGCCTGCCTGGTTCGAATGGTCGCCGTCAGCCGGGTGGCCTGCCTGGTTCGAATGGTCGCCGTCGGCCAGGTGGCCTGCCTGGTTCGAATGGTCGCCGTCGACCGGGTGGCCTGCCTGGCCGGCCTGGCCGGAGTGTTCCGGGTGGCCCGGGTCGCCGGTGAAGCGTGGCAGCCGGGGGCTGAGGATGGTCTGCGCGATGGCCTGCCACTTCGCACCCTGCACCGCGGTCAGCAGGCCGCCGATCTTGAATGTGCCATCGGCCTGCTGCCGCAACCACAGACCACGCTTCTCCTCCAACTCACGAGCGTTGGGCTCCGCACCGTCCGGGTCGAGGTGGCCCTGCCATTGCGCCGCCATGATCGCGACCTGATCCGCGGACAACCCCAGCCCCTGATCGGGGGTGTGATCGGCGGCGATCACCAGCATCCGCTCACACTCCGCAAGATCGGCACTGTAGCCGACGCGTTTCGCCGAATCCCCGAGCATCCGGGTGATCACCTGCGCCGAATCAACGCCCAACCGTCCCGCCCGCAATGCAGCCTGCACCGCGGGGAAGTTACTCTCATTCGAAATGCCCACCGCCGACACCGTCGACTGCACCGCCCGACCGAGCTTCACCCGAACTGCGGCCGTGCGTTTGGATACCCCGGTCAGGGTGGTGATCAGCGACACAACATCGGTGCATCCATGCTGCACCGTCAGACGGTCATCGCCGTGCTCGGGCTTTGACCGTTCGGCCAGCTCGCCAGCCGCCTCCACCACGATCGCCTCTGCGCAGCGAAGCAGCTGTTCTCCGGCGACCGCCCAGGCGACCAGCACGTCGTCGGCAAGCCCACCGGGCGCGGCAGCCCGGAACCCACCCGACTCCACCAGCGCCTGAACGGCAGCCTGCAGCGCCGTGAGACGGGAGTCGTCACCGTCCGAAGGCGACGACCCCGGCGGGGTGGTTGGTGGTGTGTTCATACCCCAATTCAAACACCAGCCACTGACATAATCTCACGAAATCGCGCGACGAGCCATCATCCGTGGATAACTATCTCGCACCCCGATTGTGGAGAACAAGAACAGCCAGCCTGAAAGCCTTAAACGACGAGCAACGCTAGCTACACAAGTTCTGACACGGTGGCCTGAGCAGCCACCGCCGTGGCGACCCGGCGCCGGGTGCGGCGCTCGACCGAGAACGACGTGATGGCGATGCCGATGCCGAGCAGGGTCAGTACGACGCCGATCCAAATGGGCGCGAGATAACCGAAGCCCGCGGTAATGGCGAGGCCGCCGAGAATCGGGCCCAGCGCGTTACCGGCGTTCAGGGCTGAGTGGTTCAGAGCGGCGCCGATGGTCTGGCTGTCGCCCGCGACATCCATCAACCGTGTTTGGATGAGCGGCGAAATGGCCGAGGCGGCAACGCCCACCAACAGCAAACCGATGAACAAGCCCACAGGGTTTGCCGCGACGAGGGCGAGAGCTGCCAGAATGACGACCAGCGCCCCGTAGAAGCCGAGAATCGAGCGCTTGAGGTTGCGGTCGGCGAACCAGCCGCCCAGCAGGTTGCCGATGGTCATTCCGATACCCACAGAAACGAGAGCGAGCGGAACGACTGAGGCCGACAAGCCGGTGACCGACGTCACGATGGGTGAAACGAAGGTGTAGACGCAGAAGAAGCCGCCGAATCCGATGGCGCCGATCGCCGCGGTGAGCCACACCTGAGGGCTCCGGAACACCGTCAATTCCTGCTTCATCGTCGCAGACGGGTTACCGGGTTGACTCGGCACTGTGAGGGCGATCGCGATCAAGGCGAGCACGAAGACCCCTGCGACGACCAGATAGGCGACCCGCCAGTTCGTCGACTGCCCGATGAATGTGATGGCGGGCACACCGACCACGTTGGCGACCGTGAGCCCGGCGAATACCAGGGCGATTCCTTTGCCGCGCTTTCCCGGGCCCATCATCGAAGCGGCGACGAGAGCCGCTATGCCGAAATACGCGCCATGCGGCAGGGCCGAGCAGAACCGGGCGACGACGACCAGGCCGAACGTGGGTAGAACGGCCGAGGCCACGGTACCGAGAATGATGATGCCCAGCAGGCAGATCAACACGATCTTGCGCGGCCAGCGGGCTGCCACTGCCGCAATGGTCGGGGCGCCCACCACAACACCGGCCGCGTAGGCGGTGACGAGCAATCCAGCCTGAGCGTTCGCCTGCTCGACCGAGACGGCGAACAGTGCCGGCAGCAGGTCGTGGGCGATGTTGGGCAGCAGTCCCATCGCAACGAATTCGGTGCAGCCGATGCCGAAGCCGCCCAATGCGAGGGCGAGCAGGGCAAGGCGAACCCGGGCCGGGGAGAGCCCGGTCTGAGCCGAAGGAGGTGACGTCACTGAACCATCGTAATCGAGGCGGTGCGAGTAATCGAATCGATTCGATAAATTGGTGGCACCGAGTTCACAAGCGTCGAGTCGAGCCGCTCGGCGCGCTCGAAGCGACTATTCGCCAAGCGCCTTTTCGAGCCGATCGAGTTTGCCCGTCAGCTCACCGGTGTAACCGGGCCGGATGTCGGCCTTCAGCACCAGCGAGACGCGCGACCCGAACTGGCCTACGGCCTCGGTCGCGCGGCGCACAACGTCGAACACCTCGTCCCACTCGCCCTCGATCGTGGTGAACATCGAGTCGGTGTGGTTCGGGAGCCCGCTCTCGCGCACGATCTTCACCGCGGCGGCCACGGCGTCGTGAACCGAGGCATCCGGATGCTCGCCAGCTGCGCCCGAGGGAGCAGTGCCCGAGGGAGCAGTGCCCGACGGAGCAATGCCCGAGGGAGCAACGCCCGAGGGAGCAACTGAGAATGCGACGAGCATCAGATCGCCACCCTTTCGCTCGGAGTGAAAGCCACGTCTCGGGCGCGCACTCGCGCCCGGAACAAGGATCTCACGGCGAGGGCGAACAGCACCACTACCAGAGCATTTCGGGCGGTGAGCACGAACAACATCAGCGGATCGAGCGAAAGCAGCCAGTCGTAGAGGTACGGGTAGATGATCTGAGTGAGCGCAGCCAAGACGCTCGCGATGATGACGAACGGCCGGAACGCACGGCCTTGCCAGACGATGCCCAGAATGACGGGAGCGCTGATCCACAGCATGAACTGCGGCGAACCGACCTTGTTGAAGACGATCAACGCGGTCACGAGGGCGAGCGAGAGGCTCGGCAGCACGCGGGTGATGGATGCGCCTGACCGCACGACATACACGCCGAGCGCGAGCACGGCCACCACGGCGATAGCGAGCAACGGTGTCGTCAGGGTGTCGGCGATCGACCCGCCGTTGCCTTTCACCTGAAAAGTCAGAATGTCGGTGTCGTAATACACCTTCGAACCGGGCACCCGAAAGTACGCCATCCACATCCAGGGAATGCTGATGGGCGCCTCGACTTGCAGGCCGCGACCGGTCTGCTGGCTGACGAAGCTGAAGAGATTGGCGCCGGCGCCGAGAAGAAGGCCGATGATGGCCACCCCGATCGCGGTGACTGCCGCGCCCACCGCAACGGCGACGCGCTTCTTCGCGGCGATCACCACGGCCACGATGAGGGCGGCGGGCCACACCTTCACCCACATGGCCAGCGAGAGCAGAACGCCGGCGATCGCCGGGCGACGGATGGCCAGCAGCAGCCCCACGATCACCAAGTCGACCTCGAACGTGTCGATACGCCCGAGCGACACCGGGCCGAGAACCAGCAAGAACCCGAGCCACCACCACGCGGCGACGTAGCGGATGTTCGGGGTGAAGGCCGCGCGATCGGCCGCGGCCACCTCGGCAGACGGCTCGGCCGTGGCGCGAGAATTGAGCATGAACGCCAGAACGGCCGCGTTCGCGATGACGACGAGCAATAGCCAGCCGACACCGTACAGCGAGCTACCGAGCCCCATCGCAGCGATCATGGGCACCAGTGCGAGCAACGGATACACCCATGGCCCGTCGATGCCGACCCAGTAGCCGTTCAGGCCGTGCTGTATCCACTGGTTGTAGACGATGGTGACGTCGCCCCAGGGCAGAGTCGGCGCGACGAGGCCGATCACTCCGAGCCAGGCGTGAATCACAATGAACGCCAGCCAGAGCACCAGGGGAGATTTCGCCAGTCGATGCACTCCGTAATCATATGCGGTCGTGCCGTATCGAACCGTTCGCGGCACTCCCGCAGCCGAAACACAGCCAGCACCCCGGCGCCTCCCAGCGTCTCGCCAACAACGGCTGGTTAGCTCAAGATCACGATGAAAAAGCCCGTCACCATCAGTCTCGCGCTCGTCGCGGCGGCCCTGTCGGTGGGCCTCGTGGCGGCAGTTGCCGTGCCCATTCTTTATCGAGATGTGACCGCAGTACCCTCGTCGTCGACGCCGAGCGTGATTCCGACGGTCACCGACGGCTCGGCCGCATCCATCGCGAATGACATGGATCTCGCCGGCACATGGACGGTGTCATCGGGTTCCACTGCCGGGTATCAGGTGACCGACGACAGCGACTCGTCGCTGGTGGGTTCGACGAACCAGGTCACCGGGTCGATCACGGTCGTCGGCGAAACTCTGACCGACGCCGCTGTGACAGTACAGCTGGCCTCGCTGAGCTGCGGCAATGCAGCCGTCGACGGCTACCTGCGGCACACTGCGTTGCAGACCGATGAGTACCCCACGGCGAGCTTTCACCTCGACACGTCGATCGAAACGCCACTGTCGGCCGTATCGGGGCAGATCCAGTCGCTCAGCGGCACGGGAAAGCTGACTCTGCACGGCGTGACGCGCGAGGTGACCGCATCGTTGCAAACCAGTTTCGGAGCCGACGGAGCGCGGCTTACGGGCAGCATTCCCATCAACTTCGGTGACTACGGCGTGACAGGCCCCGACTTCGGCTTCGCCGTGACACAGGATGCCGCGACTATCACCTTCTCGCTGAACGCCGTGAAGCAGTAGAGCTGGCGGCACCAGCACGCGCTCACCCGGCTCAGACCGTCGCGAACTGTCGTGGACCGTGCCGCAATCAACGCTGAAACGTTGCGCGCAATGCTGCGACCGTTGCCGGTACGGCTTCGGCGATGTCGAGCGCGACGATCGGCCCGCCGCCTGAGGCCCACTCCCCCGCCAGGCCGTGGAGTACCGCTGCGGTGGCCGCCAGTTGAGCGAGAACCGCCGGCTGGGCATGCAGCAGCTCGTGATGCGTTGCGACGAGCGCGCCGAGGATTCCCGCCAGCACGTCACCGGAACCGGCCGTAGCCAGCTCTGTGGTGGGAGCCGTGACGCGCAGGGCGGCACCGAGGCGCACGGCGCCCGTGCCGGCCGGATCCTTCGACGCGGAGACGACGTGCGTCACGTGGCCCTTGAGCAGCACCGTCACTCCCAGCAGGTTCGCCGCGACGCTCGCCCAGTGCGCCGGGTCGGCGACGATCTCGGCTCGGCTGGTCGCGACATCCCGAGCCGTGAGCAGCGCCAACAGCTCGCCGGCGTGCGGTGTGATGACCACAGGGCCGGTCGCGTGCTCGAGCAGGTCGAGTGCCCCGGCATCGACGACAACCGGATGCCCTTGCCCCAGCGCCTCGATCACTGCTGCTGTGACGCTCGCCTCCCGCGTGGCGGAATCCATGCCCGAGCCCACGAGATAGGCCTGAACACGCCCGTCGGTGGTCACGACCTCCGGCCGCCGCTGCAACACCAGTCGTGTCGCGCGACCAGGGCCGAGGTACCGCACCATTCCGACGCCGGTGCGGGTGGCACCCTCGACGCCGAGCACGGCGGCTCCCGGAAAGCCGGGAGAGCCCGTCATGATGCCGAGTACGCCGCGCGAATACTTGTCATCGCCGGGTTTTGGCGGGGCGAGGAAGGCGCCGGCCTGTTCAGGGCCGAAATCGGCGAAGTGGAGGGAAGGGGTTTCGTGCTCTGTCATGGTTCCACGATAGGTCTGCCCGGCGGCCACCGGTACGGGCCTTTCGGCAACTGTTGAATGTAAAGCACCAGACCAGATTGTGCAGAACGAGATGATGCGAGAACAGCCGCCGAAGGAATAGTTGCCCCGGTTTGCCGATTAAGGCCAAGGTGACCTCGACAAACCTTTTCGACCCGCTGACCATTCGCGACACGACCTTTCGCAATCGGCTCTGGGTCGCGCCCATGTGCCAATATTCAGCGATCAAAGAAGACGGAGTGCCCACCGATTGGCACCTCGCACACCTGGGATCGTTCGCCTCGGGTGGCGTCGGGCTGATCTTCACGGAAGCGACCGGAGTGAACCCGGCCGGGCGCATCTCGCCGCAAGATCTCGGCCTGTACAACGATGAGCAGCAGGCGGCCTTCACCCGCATCGTCGAGCTGATCCATGCGCAGGGGGTGCGGGCGGGCATCCAGCTGGCGCACGCCGGGCGCAAGGCGTCGACCTTCCGGCCGTGGGCGTCCGAGCAGGGCACGGTTCCCGAGTCGCTGGGCGGATGGCGCGCCGTCGGCCCGTCGGCCATCGCGTACAACGGCTACGACGTGCCGCACGCGCTGACCCTCGCCGAAATCGACGAGATCGTCGTCGCGTTCAGGCAGGCAGCGCGGCGCGCGATCGACGTCGGTTTCGACGTTCTCGAAATCCATGGCGCGCACGGCTACCTCGTGCACCAGTTTCTCTCGCCGCTCAGCAACGAACGAACCGACGAATACGGTGGAAGCCTCGAGAACCGGGCGCGACTGCTGCTTCGCATCATCACCGAGATTCGCGCCGAGGTCGGCGAGACCGTGCCGCTGTTCGTGCGCCTCTCCGGCACCGACTGGGTCGAATCGGGCGGCTGGGATATCGAGCAGACCACGACGGTCGCGCGGTGGGCGAAGGATGCCGGCGGAGACTTCTTCGACATCTCGAGCGGTGGCAACGTGGCCGGGGCGAACATTCCGTTGGCGCCGGGCTATCAGGTCGAGTTCGCCGCCGCAGTGCGCGAGCGCGCCGGTGTGTCGACCAGCGCGGTGGGACTGATCACCACCGCCGAGCAGGCCAACGAGGTCGTCGCGTCAGGCCATGCCGACGCCGTGATGATGGCCCGCCAGTTCTTGCGCAACCCGCACTTTGCGCTGCAGGCCGCCCACGATCTCGGCGTGGCGATCGACTACTGGCCCCGCCAGTACGAGCGCGCCGTCTGGCGTGCCTGAGACCTGCAGCGTCAGTCGCGTCGCGTCGCGTCTTGCACCTCGCCGACGAGCTCTTCGATGACGTCTTCGAGAAAGAGCACCCCCGTGGTGACGCCGGTCGCGCTGAACGCCCGAGCGACATGGGCACCCGTGCGCCGCATGGTGGCGAGGGCGTCTTCGAGGTCGGTTCCGTCGTAGATCGAGGCCAGTTGGCGGATGCGCTTTCCCGGCACCGGGTCGTCGAACTCATCGTCGTCGAGGTCGATCACGTCTTTGAGGTGCAAGTAGCCTTCGGGGTTGCCCGCAGCATCCACGATCACGTAGCGCGAGAACCCGTACTTCGCCACGGCGCGTTCGATGTCGGCGGGAGTCGCCGCGCGCGTCAACGTGACGAGGCGATCGACGGGCAGCGCAACGGCCACCACCGTCTTCTCGGTGAACTCGAACGCCGCATGTAGCGCGCCCGAGTTGTCGTCGAGCACCCCCTCACGCGTCGACTGAGCCACGATGTTCGACACCTCGTCGAGCGTGTAAGTGCTGGCTGCCTCGCTTTTCGGCTCCACCCCGAACAAGCGCACCACACCGTTCGCCGTGGCATTCAGCGCGACCGTGGCGAACTTCAGCGCGCGACCGATCCACACCAGGGGCGGCGCGAGCAGCAGCACCGCTCGATCTGGCAGCGAGAACGAGAGGTTCTTCGGCACCATCTCGCCGATCACCACATGCAAGAACGACACCACGACCAGGGCGATGACGAACGCCACCGATCCGATGACGTCTTCGCTCCAGCCCGTGAGCCCCAATGGCCCTTCGAGCAGGTGATGGATGGCCGGCTCCGACACGTTCAGAATCAGCAGTGATGCGACCGTGATGCCGAGCTGGCTGGTCGCGAGCATCAGAGTTGCGTGCTCCATCGCCCAGAGCGCGGTCTTCGCGCGTTGCGACCCTGCTTCGGCGAGCGGTTCGATCTGCGAGCGCCGCGCCGAGATGACCGCGAATTCGGCCGCTACGAAGAACGCGTTGACGAGCAGCAGCACGACAAGCCAGGCGAGTCCGGCCCAATCAGACATCGCGCTCCCCCTTTTTCTCCACAGCGGGCGCATCCACGAGCACCTCGACGGGCGTGGGGCTGAACCGGATGCGGTCGATCCGCCGGCCGTCCATTCTCTCCACCCGAAGCTCCCCATCGGGCAACGCCACCACGTCGTCGACCTTCGGCAGGCGGCCGAGCTCGCTCATCACGAACCCGGCGACCGTCTCGTACGGGCCGTCTTCGGGCACCGAGACCCCGGCCCGGTCGAGCAGCTCGTCGGGGCGCAGCTGACCAGGGAAGGAGATCGTGTCGCGTCCCCTCACCACCCCTACCCGCGAACGGTCGTGCTCGTCGTTCAGCTCGCCGACGAGTTCTTCGACCAGGTCTTCGAGCGTGACCACGCCGGCGGTTCCGCCGTATTCGTCGAGCACGATCGCCATCTGGTAGCCCTTGCCGCGCAATTCGCCCAGCAGCAGATCGAGTTTCATGGTCTCGGGCACACGTAGCGGTTCGGTGAGCAGGGCGACCACCGGAACATCCGCTCGCCTGGCACGGGGAACTCCAACGGCCTGTTTGATGTGCACAACACCGACCACGTCGTCGAGGCTCTCGTCGATGATGGGAAATCGGCTGTACCCCGTCGTTCGCGCGAGTTCGAGCACATCTCTGGCCGAGTCGGTGCGCTTCAGCGCAGCGATGCGCGGCCGCGGGGTCATGACGTCAGACGCGTCGTGGCCCGAGAAGAGCAGCGTGCGGTTCAGCAGGGTCGCGGTATCGACGTCGAGGCTGCCTTCGAGCGCCGACCGCCGCACGAGCGACGAGAGCTCGTCTGCCGTACGTGCGCCCGAGAGTTCTTCTTTCGGCTCGATGCCGAACAGCCGGATGATCGCATTCGCGCTGTTGTTCAGCAACGACACCGCCGGCTTGAACACCATGGTGAATGCGCGCTGGAACGGGATGACCAGCTTCGCCGTCTGGATCGGCAGAGCCAGCGCGAAGTTCTTCGGCACGAGTTCGCCGACGATCATCGAGAGCAGCGTGGCGATGACGATGGAGATGACAGACGAGATGACGACGGAGACGTCGTCGCCGATGCCGAGCGCATCGAACAGGGGTCGCAGCAGATTGCTGATCGCCGGTTCCATCAGGTAACCGGTGAGCAGGGTGGTGAGGGTGATGCCGAGCTGGGCGCTGGAGAGGTGCGTCGAGGTGATCTTCAGCGCGGCGATGGTCGGGCCGAGACCCTTCTCACCGCGGTCTTGCCGACCTTCGAGGTCTGACCGATCGAGGTTCACCAGCGAGAACTCGCTCGCCACGAAAAAGCCGGTGCCGACGGTGAGAACGAGGCCGCCGAGCAGCAGGAGCCAGTCGGTCAGCACGGGCGCCGCCGATGATGGCCGGGGGGACGAGAAGAGGGTGAGGGAGGGTCATCCATATGTCTGTGTAATGATACAGATTCCTGTGCCTCACCAGCTGACAGGAAGCGCTTTGCCCTCTTCATATCCGGCGGCCGACTGGATGCCCACCCGGGCCCGCTGCTGAAATTCCTCCACCGAGGCGGCGCCCGAGTACGTGAACGAACTGCGCAGCCCCGTGGTGATCATGTCGAGCAGGTCTTCGACCGAGGGGCGCAGCGGGTCGAGGTAGATCTTGCTGCTCGAGATCCCTTCGGCGAACAGCTGCTTGCGCGCGAGTTCATAGGCGCCCAGGCGCCCGAATCGGTCGGTCACAGCCTTGGCCGACGCCATGCCGTAGCTCTCCTTGTAAAGCAGACCCGCCGCATCGCGCTTGAGCACCCCCGGCGCCTCGATGGTACCGGCGAACCACGAGCCGATCATGACGGATGCCGCACCGGCTGCCAGCGCGAGAGCCACGTCACGGGGGTACCGGACTCCCCCGTCGGCCCAGACGTGTGCGCCGTACACCGTCGCAGCGGCGGCGGTCTCGAGCACGGCCGAGAACTGCGGGCGCCCGACGGCCGTCATCATGCGTGTAGTGCACATCGCGCCAGGGCCCACGCCCACCTTGATGATGTTCGCTCCGGCCTCGGCGAGATCACGCACACCCTCGGCCGTCACAACGTTTCCGGCGGCGATCGGCAGGTGCAGGCCGGCGTCGCGAACCGATTGGATGGCGGCTACCATCGCATCCTGGTGCCCGTGCGCCGTATCTATCACGAGCACATCCACTCCGGCGGCGGCCAGAGCGCGTGCCTTCGCCGCCACGTCGCCGGTGATGCCCACGGCGGCGGCGACCCGCAGCCGGCCGTGGGCATCCACCGCCGGTTCGTAGATCGTGGAGCGGAGCGCGCCCGTGCGGCTCAATGTTCCGATCACGCGGCCGTGCTGAGTGATTGTTGCGAAATCGAGATCCGCCGCGACCATGGCGTCAAAAGCCTCGCGTGGCGAGTCGATGTCGTCGGCCGACAACGAAGTGAGGGGGCCGTGCAGGAGATCGCCGAGCCGGGCATCCGGCAGCGCGGAGGCGAGGCGCAGAGCGGGAATGCAGCCGAGGAACGTGCCGCGTGCATCGTGGATGACGATGCCATGGCCTGCGACGGCCGGAAGTACCGTGAGCGCCTCTTCGACGGTGGCTTCGGGGCGGAAATCGAAGGGAGTGTCGTACTCGACCGACTGCGCCTTCACCCAGCGAATCGCGGCGTCGAGGTCTTGCAGGTGCATGTCTTGCGGCAGCACTCCGAGGCCCCCGCGGCGCGCAAGAGTGGCGGCCAGGCGAGGCCCGGTGACCGAGTTCATGTTGGCCGCGATCACGGGGATCGTCGCCCCCGTGCCGTCTTCGGGGGCGAGCGACACATCGAGCCGCGACCGGATGTCGGAACGACTGGGCACGAGGAAAACATCGGAATAGGTGAGGTCGGTTCGCTCCGGCTCCTGCAAGAACTTCATGCGCTCAACGCTAGCCCTCTTGGGTGGCGCGTGGCCCAGGCCTGTTCAAAGTGGGTTTAAGCTTGAGGAGCACGTGTCGGCGCGTGAATTACTGCTGCGCAGCTGTCTGGCACGTCTTCCATACGTGAATTGACGGAGAGTGGGCGATCGGCTGTGTCAAGCCAGTTGACCGGAACAGGAACCGACGACGGTTCGTCGGGCGAATTCGGAGCGAACGAGTGGCTGGTAGACGAACTCTACGAGCAGTATGTGGTCGATAAGAACTCGGTCGACCAATCGTGGTGGAGCATTCTCGAGCATTACAAGCCGAGTTCGGGCGAGGTCACGTCAAGCGATGTCCCCGCAGAGACCGCTGCGGTACCTACCCTGGCAACGCAGGCTGCGGTAGCGGCTCCGGCCCCCGCGGTCGCTGCTCCTGTGGCAGAGCCCGCGGCGGCGACGGCACAACCCATCACGGCGCCGGTCACCACCGCGTCGTCGACCGCACCGGTCGCCCGCACCACTTCGAAGGAGGCGTCTCCCCAGCCGATTCCGGCGGAGGCCACCGTGCGAGACCGCGGCGGCGACGAAGAGGCCGCCGAACAAGACAAGGTCACTCCGCTTCGCGGGCCGGCCAAGTCGCTGGCCACCAATATGGATGCCAGCCTCACCATCCCCACCGCCACCAGCGTTCGCAGCATCCCGGCCAAGCTGCTCATCGACAACCGCATCGTCATCAACTCGAACCTCAAGCGTTCGCGTGGCGGCAAGGTGTCGTTCACGCACCTGATCGGCTGGGCGCTCGTACAGGTGCTCAAAGACTTCCCAAGCCAGAACGTCTACTACGACGTCGTCGACGGCAAGCCCGTCGTCGTCTCGCCCGCTCACGTCGGCCTCGGCATCGCCATCGACATGCCGAAACCAGACGGCACACGCTCGCTCGTCGTGCCCGCCATCAAGCGTGCCGACACCATGACCTTCGGCGAGTTTCTCGCCGCATACGACGACCTCGTGGCCAAGGCCCGGGGCGGCAAGCTCACCGCGGGCGACTTCTCGGGCGCCACGATCTCGCTGACCAACCCGGGCGGCATCGGCACGGTTCACTCCGTACCCCGCCTCATGAAGGGCCAGGGCGCCATCATCGGCGCCGGGGCGTTGGAATACCCGGCAGAGTTCCAGGGATCATCCGTACGCACCCTCACCGAGCTCGGCATCGGCAAGGTCATCACCCTGACCAGCACCTACGATCACCGAGTGATTCAGGGCGCGGGCTCCGGCGAGTTCTTGAAGAAGGTGCACGAGCTGCTGCTCGGCGAGCACAACTTCTACCAAGACATCTTCGCCGAACTGCGCATCCCCTACGAGCCCATCCACTGGGCGCCCGACATCAGCGTCGACTTCGACGCCGTCGACAAGACGGCTCGGGTTCAGGAGCTGATCAACTCGTTCCGCGTGCGCGGTCACCTGATGGCCGACGTCGACCCGCTCGAGTACAAGCAGCGCACGCACCCCGACCTCGACATCGCCAGCCACGGCCTCACGCTGTGGGATCTCGACCGCGAGTTCATCACCGGCGGCCTCGGCGGCAAGCGCACGGCACTGCTGCGCGACATCCTCGGAATTCTGCGCGACTCGTACTGCCGCAAGACCGGCATCGAATACATGCACATCCAAGACCCGGCCCAGCGCGCATGGATTCAAGACAAGGTCGAGCGCAAGTACGCCAAGCCGACACACGACGAGCAGATGCGCATCCTCGAGAAGCTCAATGAGTCGGAGGCGTTCGAAACCTTCCTGCAGACCAAGTACGTCGGCCAGAAGCGGTTCAGCCTCGAGGGTGGCGAGTCGACCATCGCGTTGCTCGACGCCGTGATTCAGGCCGCTGCAGACGACGGTCTCGACGAGGTCGCCATCGGCATGGCGCACCGCGGCCGCCTCAACGTGCTGACGAATATCGCCGGCAAGACGTACGGCCAGATCTTCCGCGAGTTCGAGGGTACCCAAGACCCCCGCACCGTGCAGGGCTCGGGCGACGTGAAGTACCACCTCGGCACCGAGGGCACCTTCTCAGGCAGCGACGGCACCGAGATTCCGGTGTACATCGCGGCGAACCCGTCGCACCTCGAAGCGGTCGACGGCGTGGTCGAAGGTATCGTTCGCGCGAAGCAAGACCGGAAGCCGCGGGGTACGTATTCCACTCTGCCCATCCTGGTTCACGGCGACGCCGCGATGGCCGGCCAGGGCATCGTCTACGAGACGTTCCAGATGGAGAAGCTCCGCGGTTACCAGATCGGTGGCGCGATTCACGTCAACATCAACAACCAGGTGGGGTTCACCACCCGCCCGAGCGATTCACGGTCATCCGTGTACTCGACCGACGTGGCGAAGTCGGTTCAGGCGCCGATCTTCCATGTGAACGGTGACGACCCCGAGTCGGTCGTGCGCGTCGCTCAGCTCGCGTTCGAATACCGCCAGGAGTTTCACGCCGACGTCGTGATCGACCTGATCTGCTACCGCCGCCGCGGTCACAACGAGGGCGACGACCCCTCGATGACCCAGCCGCTGATGTACAACCTGATCGAAGCCAAGCGCTCCGTTCGGCGGTTGTACACCGAGTCGCTGATCGGTCGTGGCGACATCAGCCAGGAGGAGTACGAGGCCGCGCACCGCGACTTCCAAGACCGCCTCGAGCGGGCCTTCGCAGAGACGCACGCGGCACAGACCTCGTCGATTCCCATCATCACGGCCGACATGAACGCCGTCTCCGACCTCGAGCGCCCGGAAGCGCAGCAGGCCGACGACGGCGCGGGCGAGCCGGTGACCACCGGCGTTCCATCGAGCACGGTCGCCTTGATCGGTGACGCGTTCAATAACCCGCCAGCCGGTTTCACCGTTCACCCGAAGTTACAGGCACTGCTGCAGAAGCGTCTCGAGATGAGCCGCAACGGCAACATCGACTGGGCGTTCGGCGAGCTTCTCGCTCTGGGTTCGCTGCTGCTCGAAGGCACTCCGGTGCGCTTCGCGGGCCAAGACACCAGGCGCGGCACGTTCGTTCAACGTCACGCGGTTCTGCACGACCGGGTCAACGGCCAGGAATGGCTGCCGCTGGTGAACCTCAGCGACAACCAGGCCCGATTCTGGATCTACGATTCGCTGCTCAGCGAATACGCGGCCATGGGCTTCGAGTACGGCTATTCGGTTGAGCGCCCTGACGCGCTTGTGCTGTGGGAGGCCCAGTTCGGCGACTTCGCCAACGGCGCCCAGATCATCATCGACCAGTTCATCTCGTCGGCCGAGCAGAAATGGGGCCAGCGTTCGTCGCTCGTTCTCCTGCTTCCGCACGGGTACGAAGGTCAAGGTCCCGACCACTCGTCGGCCCGCATCGAGCGCTACCTGCAGTTGTGCGCGGAGAACAACATGACGGTTGCTCGTCCGTCGACTCCTGCGTCGTACTTCCACCTGCTGCGTCGCCAGGCCTACGCCCGGCCGCGTCGCCCGCTGATCGTCTTCACCCCGAAGGCGATGCTGCGGCTGCGCGGAGCGACAAGCTCGGTCGACGACCTCACGCAGGGCAAGTTCGAGCCCGTGATCGACGACACTCGCGTCGCCGAAAAGTCGGGTGTGAAGCGTGTTCTGCTGATGTCGGGCAAGATCTACTACGATCTGCTCAACGAATTGCAGAAGGCGCCGAACGACGAGATCGCTCTGGTTCGCCTCGAGCAGTACTACCCGCTGCCGGCTGCCGAACTGAACGCGGTTCTCGAGAGCTACCCGAACGCCGAGCTGGTGTGGGTTCAGGATGAACCGCAGAACCAGGGCGCCTGGCCGTTCGTGTGCCTCGAGCTCGCCTCGCACCTGCCGGC
>JAODBB010000015.1 GCA_025463745.1 Subtercola sp. | reverse complement strand
TACGTATTCAACTCATCCGGGTGGCTCCAATCCCCCGGCCCGAAAGGTGAGGGGGTCTCGCATGGGGCGCGGCCGTCAAAAAGCAAAACACACCAAAGTGGCGCGCGAGCTGAAGTATTTCAGCCCCGACACCAACTACAGCGCACTCGAACGTGAGCTCGGTACACATACCGAGCCCGACTTCGCAGCACTCGCCGCCAAGTACGACACCGACGACGACGAGCTAGAACTCGACGACGAACTCGACGAGTACGTTCCGACCGACGAACAGAAGCGCGCCTGAGTTGACGGTGGCTCGCGCGAGCTGACGGCAACCGCCGACTGCGCCGGACCGCGGTTCCTGCTGGGGCGCTTCCGCACCCGCGCGCGTCTGAGTTGACGTTGCGACCCCGCGCCGTTGCGGCCGACTAGCGCGTCGTCGGCTGGTCGTCCGCCGGGGCCATCGGCCTCGTCGCGACGGAGTCGGCCGGTGCGTCTGGCGCTTGCTCACGACCTTCGGCATCGCCGCCCTCGACACGCTCCATACTGATCGTTCTGGCCGCACGGCGCGAGCCGCGATCGATGAGGAGCGCTACGATCGCGCCCACCGCGAACCCGAACACGATGAAGAACAGTGCCAGAAAACCGAACACCTGCGAGAAATCGAACCCCTCGGGCTCCGGGAATGCGAACGTCAGAATGAGGGCGACGATCAGCCCGGCGACAGCGCCCGCAATCATGAATCTGAAGTACCGCGGAGCGCGGTGAATGGTGACGCTGTCGTCGCCGACCACGTTCTCGGTTTCAGATTCGGGTGTGTCGCTCACGCTTCTATTGTCGCAGCCCAGCGAGCGGCACGTAGCCGCGAAGATCGGCGCGCTGCCCCGAGGCGTGGATGCGCCCGGCTTCGACTCCGCTCACCCAATCGAGCGAGCCGGTCACCAGGGCGAGCCAGGTGGCGGCGTCCATCTCGACGACGTTAGGCGGAGTGCCCCTGGTGTGACCGGGCCCTTCGATGCACTGCACGGCAGCGAACGGCGGAACACGCACTTCGACCGTGTTGCCCTTGGCGCGCTCGGCGAGGAGCTGCAGGGAATAGCGCACGGCCGTCGCGAGCGTCTCGCGTGACACCTCCGCGCCGCTCGGCGAGCTAGCGGCGGAAGGCGCACCGGAGCCGGCCGTGGCGGCTGCCAGCGCGCTCAGGCCGACCGCATCCGAAATTCTTGCCCTGGCCATGACTCCAAGGCTAATCGCGCGAGCCGGCGATGCGCACGCCTACGGGGTCTCCCATGACACGGGCCATCTCACGACACGGGCCATCTCATGACACGGGCGGTCTCACGACACGATGCGCGCAGGGTTTTCGCGGGACGAACCCGGGGGATGGTCGGGCCGCCCCGCGAAAAGGGTTCGTGCGACGGGAGGTCTTGGGGGGGATTCGCCCGCCGCACGAAGTGGTTCGTGCGACGACGGGCTGGGGTGACTCGCCGCCGCACGAAATCGTGGGTTTGTACGTGTGGCGAGCTGTTAGGGGGGATACAGCCCGCCACACGACGTCTGCGAGGCGGTTGGGTGCCTCACATAGATAAGAGAGTGGGCGAGCCTCGATTCATTACGCGAGTTTCAAGAAAAGTTCGAAAAAGTTTTTGGCGCGCCCACTCACTCTTTCAGAGGATCCCACGAACCCTGGCAGACGCCGCTTGCTCGACCGGAACAGGCGCCCCCACGCCGAGGTGCGCCCCCACCCTAGAATCATCGAGTGAAGATTCTCGTTCTCGGCTCCGGTGCTCGCGAGCACGCCATCGTAACCGCCCTGCTCGCCGAGACCGCGGCCGGCGGCGCAGGAGTCGGCAGCGCAGGTGCCCACGGCGCGGGCGTGCAACACGAAATCATCGTGGCCCCCGGCAATGCCGGCATCGCGGCCGAAGTGACGGTCGTCGCACTCGATCCCGCCGACCCCGATGCGGTGACGAACTTCGCGAACGAGCACAACATCGAGCTCGTCGTCATCGGCCCCGAAGCACCACTCGTCGCCGGCGTCGCCGACGCCCTGCGTACGCGCGGCATCGCGGTGTTCGGGCCCGGCAAGGCCGCAGCCGCACTCGAGGGCAGCAAGACCTTCGCCAAGCGCATCATGGATGCGGCCGGTGTTCCCACCGGCCGTGCCACCCGCGCCGTCACCGCCGAAGACGTCGACCGGGCGCTCGACGAATTCGGGCCCCCCTATGTGGTCAAGGCCGACGGTCTGGCGGCTGGCAAAGGAGTGCTCGTCACCTCAGACCACGAGGCGGCCCGGCAGCACGCCCACACGTGGCTCTCGCACGGCGACGTGCTCTTCGAAGAGTTTCTCGACGGGCCAGAGGTGTCTCTCTTCTTCGTCAGCGACGGCCACACCGTCGTGCCGCTCTCGCCGGCACAAGACTACAAGCGTCTGCTCGACGGTGACGCCGGCCCGAACACGGGCGGAATGGGCGCATATTCACCGCTGCCCTGGCTCGACGACGAGTTCGAGAGCGAAGAGGCGTTCGTGAACGAGGTTCTCGTGTCGATCGCGCTGCCGACCATCCGCCGGCTCGCCCACGAAGGCACGCCGTTCATCGGCCTGCTGTATTGCGGGCTGATCCTGACGCAATCGGGCATTCGGGTGATCGAGTTCAATGCGCGGTTCGGCGACCCCGAGACACAGGTGGTGCTGCCGCGCCTTGAGACTCCGTTGAGCGGGTTGTTGCTCGCTGCGGCGACCGGAACGCTGGCCGCGCATCCAACACCCGTCTTTTCGGCCGAGAGCGCCGTGACCGTGGTGCTCGCGAGCGAGAACTACCCCGAGACGCCTCTCGTCGGCCGCGAGATCACGGGGCTGGCTGAGGCGGGTGCGGTCGAAGGGGTGCATCTTGCGCACGCGGCGACCGCGGTTCAGGATGCCCGGCTCGTCACCACCGGGGGCCGCGTGCTGAGCGTGGTGGCCACCGGCGCCGGGTTCGCCGAGGCACGTCGCCGCGCGTACGAGGCGGTGGCGCTGATCGGGCTGGAAGGCGCACAGTTCCGCACCGACATCGCGGCGCGGGTCGACGAGTCGCTCGGCGGGGGTACCGAGGGCAGCGAAGGCACCCAGAGTGGCAGCGGCGCGGCCATACCGGCCCAGATCGCCGGCTGGCGTCACGTCTACTCGGGCAAGGTGCGCGATCTGTACGTCCCGACCGGCGACGTCGCGGGCGTACCCCCCAGCGATGTCGGCTCCGCACTGGCCGGCGCGCGGGCGGTGCTCGTGGTGGCGAGCGATCGGGTGAGTGCGTTCGACTATGTGCTCGAGCCGGGCATCCCGGGCAAAGGTGCGCTGCTCACCACACTGAGCCAGTGGTGGTTCGAGCAGCTCGAGGGGTTTGCGAACCACGTGCTCAGCAACGATCGCGCGGTGGGTGCGATCACTCTGCCGGCGGTACCGGCCGATCTCGCCGAGCGGTCGATGGTGGTCAAGTCGCTCGAGATGTACCCGATCGAGTGTGTGGTGCGCGGGTACTTGTCGGGCAGTGGCTGGCTCGAATACCAGGCGACCCAGAGCGTGTGCGGGGTGCGGTTGCCGGCGGGGCTGAGCGATGGCGACAAGCTGCCCGTTCCGATCTACACGCCGGCGTTCAAGGCCGAACTCGGTGAGCACGACGAGAACATCACCTACGATCGCACGATCGAGCTCGTCGGGGCCGACGTGGCCGCACAGTTACGCGGGCTGTCGCTCGGCATCTACGCGCGGGCCGCCGAGATCGCCGAGACGCAGGGCATCATTCTGGCTGACACGAAGTTCGAGTTCGGCGCCGACCGCGAGACGGGCGAGATCACGCTGGCCGACGAGGTGCTGACCAGCGATTCGAGCAGGTATTGGGATGCCGCGGCCTACGATTCAGGCGACCGCACGGCGAGCTTCGACAAGCAGATCGTGCGCAATTGGCTCGCGGCGAACTGGAACAAGCAGGGCACTCCCCCGGCCCTGCCGCCCGAGATCGTGACGCAGACGGCGGCGCGCTACCGCGAACTCATTGAGCGCCTGACGGCTCCGCGCGGCTGAGCCACGCCACCCCGCCCGCGATCCGCGATCCGCGCTACATCAACTGAGGATGAGCGCGGCACCGAGACACATATGTCGGCCACGACGAGATCATCCTCAGTTAGCTGCGTCCTTCTCCCGCGGCGGGCAGTGCAGGCGACTCCGATCCGACGCGAGCTGAGGATGTGCACCGCGCCGAGAAGCATGTCTCACCGATCTCCCGCGCATCCTCCGTTAGCCATTGCGACTCAGGCGGTGTAGGCGCCGACCAGGCGCACTGCGCCGCCGTCGACGCCCTTGGCGCCCTGCTCGAAGCCCGTGAGGTCTCGGGTGGCGGTGCTGACCTCGCCGACCTGCCAGGTGCGGATGCCGTCGGCCGCGAGCGCCGCGGTGATGGCCGCGGCGGCCGGTGCCGCGACGATGGCGATCATGCCGATGCCGAGGTTCCACGTGCCTTCAGCCGACTCGAGCGTGGAGCCCGCCCAGTTGCTGAGCACACGGAAGACGGGCAGCGGCGACCACGTCGAACGGTCGACCTCCACCCACGAGCCGACAGGCAGCACGCGCGCGAGATTCGCCGCGATTCCGCCGCCGGTGACGTGGCTGAGCGCATGAATCGAGCCGTGCGGCACGGCGATGTCGTACCCGGCGTGGTCGTTGAGGGCGGCTGCGACTCCGTCAGCAGCACCCGCGAGACCGGCTCTCTCCGCGGCGCTCGTCGTGCCGGCCACCTGGCCACCGGCGCCGGCCGCCGTACCGGCAGCACCGCTGAGCGCTGGAGAAATTGCATCGAAGCCGGGCGAGCCGCCGATCAGCCGCAGCAGCGGTGAGGTGTAGAGACGGGTCGGCTCGAGCAGCACTTCGCCCACCACGCCGCCGAGGTCTGCCGACGTCGACGTGTACGAGATCGCTGCGCTTGCGAGAATGTGCCGAACGAGCGAGAACCCGTTCGAGTGCAGGCCCGATGACTCGAGCGCCAGCACAACGTCGCCGGCGGCGACGCGCTCGGGGCCGAGTAGGGCATCCGCTTCGACCACGCCGGTCGCCGCACCCGCCACATCGTAATCGTCGGGCCCGAGAAGACCCGGATGCTCGGCCGTCTCTCCTCCCACGAGCGCGGTGCCCGTGGCGGCGCAACCCCGGGCGATGCCGGCCACGATATCGGCGATGCGAGCCGGAACCACCTTGCCGCAGGCGATGTAGTCGGTCATGAACAGCGGGCGCGCGCCGACCACCACAATGTCGTCGACGACCATGCCCACCAGGTCTTGCCCGATGGTGTCGTGCTTGTCGAGCGCCTGCGCGATGGCGACTTTCGTGCCGACTCCGTCGGTCGAGGTGGCGAGCAGGGGGCGGCGGTACGTGGTGAGCGCCGACACGTCGAAGAGCCCGGCGAAGCCGCCGAACCCGCCGAAGACGTTGGGGCCGTGCGTGCGCGAAACCGCCGACTTCATGAGTTCGACCGCGAGGTCTCCGGCGGCGGTGTCGACACCGGCTTCGGCGTAGCTGTTCGTCATGCGCCCATTCTCCCATCGCTGGGTACCCGGCCGACGACCAGACTCGGGCCCGTAGAATAGAGAACGGCCTATTTCTCTACCCGTCTGGAGCCCGCCAAAGCATGTGCGGCATCGTTGGCATCGTTTCGTCTGAACCCGTCAATCAACTCGTCTACGACTCCCTCCTGCTGCTGCAGCATCGCGGTCAAGACTCCACGGGCATCGCGACCGCCGAACGCGACATCTTCCACATCGTCAAGGCCAAGGGCCAGGTGCGCGAGGCCTTTCGAACGAGAGACATGCGCTCGCTCCTCGGAACGATGGGGCTCGGCCACGTGCGTTATGCCACGAAGGGCAATGCCTCGAGCGAGCAAGAGGCGCAGCCGTTCTACGTGAATGCGCCGTACGGCATCATCCTCGTGCACAACGGAAATCTGACGAATACACGCGAACTGACGCAAGAACTGTTCCACATCGACCGTCGGCATCTCAACACCGATTCAGACACCGAACTGCTGCTGAACATCCTCGCCCACGAACTGCAAGAGCAGGTGTCGGGGCTCGACCTCGACCCCGAGCAGGTCTTCACGGCGGTTTCGCGTGTGCATGACCGCGTGGAGGGTTCGTACGCCACGATCGCGATGATCGCGGGGCACGGCCTGCTGGCGTTCAGAGACCCGTGGGGCATCCGCCCGCTCACGCTCGGCAAGCGCACCCTCGAATCGGGGCGCGAGGAGTGGGTCGTGGCATCCGAATCGCTCGTGATGGAATCTCTGGGCTACGAAATCGTGCGCGACGTGATGCCCGGTGAGGCGATTTTCATCACGATGAACGGCGAGATGTACTCCAAGCAGTGCGCTCGGGATGCCCGGCTCGTGCCCTGCTCGTTCGAATTCGTCTATCTGGCTCGCCCCGACTCCGTACTCTCGGGCATCTCGGTGTATGAGGCGCGGCTGCGTCTCGGCAACCGTCTCGCCGACACGGTCGCGCAGTGGACCCCGTCGGGCGACATCGACGTGGTGATGCCCATTCCCGATTCATCCCGCCCGGCCGCGATGCAGGTGGCGCAGAAGCTCGGCATCGAATACCGCGAGGGGTTCTACAAGAACCGCTATGTCGGCCGAACCTTCATCATGCCCGGCCAGGCCGTGCGCAAGAAGTCGGTCAGGCAGAAGCTGAACGCCATGTCGACCGAGTTCAAGGGCAAGAACGTGCTCATCGTCGACGACTCGATCGTGCGGGGAACCACTTCGAAAGAAATCGTCGACATGGCACGCCAGGCCGGTGCGAACAAGGTGACGTTCGCTTCGGCGGCGCCGCCCGTACGGTTTCCGCACGTCTACGGCATCAACATGCCCTCGCGTGACGAGCTCGTGGCGCACAATCGTAAGATTCCCGAGATCGCCGCCTACATGGGCGCCGACCACCTCATCTACCAGGAGGTCGCCGACATGGAG
>JAODBB010000253.1 GCA_025463745.1 Subtercola sp. | reverse complement strand
GACCGCTTTGCCTGAGGCGCGGTACGACGCGGTCATCGCCGGCCTTATGCCGTTCGATCAGCCTGCCGCGACACAAGCCGTTGCGAGCTACCATCTTGCTGCCGATGCGCCGCTCTACGGTGCCGACAAGACGACGGCGGTAGCTCGGCTGGCGTCGCTGAACTTTTTGGGGCAGAACACGGTCGTCGTTCCGGTGGAGATCGACGGGCCGTGGGCGCTGATTCTCACGCCGAGCCGTCAAGAGCTGCCATCTCAGAACAACGGGGATGCGCCCGCGCAGTCGAGCGCCTGGATTCGCACGAGTCTGCTCGTCAAAGATGCCGACGTACCAGCGCGAATCGATGTTTCGCTGGGGCAGCAGACGCTCACCATCACGGCGCCCGGGCAACCTGTCGCGAGCTTCCAGGTGGGTGTCGGGGCGCCTGACACGCCTACACCGACGGGGGTGACCGGGTACATTCAGGCGCGATACCTCGACCCCGCACAAGACGAGACGGTCTACCCGATCCAGCTCACCTCGCTGCACTCGGCGGTAGCCGACAATCCGTACGGGGGCACCGACGGCGGCCTCATCGGAGTACATTTCGAAGCCGAGAACACGGGCCAGGTGTCGCACGGCTGCATTCGGCTGCCCGTCGATGCGATCACCGCTGTGAACGCTCTGCCGCTCGGCACCCTCATCACGATTGCACCGTAACCCGCGAACAGAGCGCGGGCTTGGCCGAGAAGGCGTCAGCGCCACCCGTAGGGTTGAGGGGTGGGGTACCTCTTCCTGGCTATGGCGATCGCGTCTGAAGTCGTCGCGACGACGTTTCTGAAGTTCACGTCGGGTGAGGGCGTGACGCTCGCCAATCGATGGTGGGCGTACGCGATCGTGGTGGTCGGGTATGTCGCCAGCTTCGTGCTGTTGAGCCTCACGCTGTCGAAGGGTGTGCCGCTCGGCATCGCCTATGCGGTGTGGGCCGGGGCGGGCGTGGTTCTCGTCACCATCATCAGCTGGCTGGTGTTCAAGGAGTTTCTGAGCTGGGTGCAGATCGCCGGCATCGTGCTCGTCATCGGCGGAGTGCTTCTGCTCGAGCTGGGCGGCAAGCACTGAATCGCCAAGCACTGAAGCGGCAAGCACTGAAGCGGCAAGCACTGAACGGGCAAACACTGAATGAGTGAGAATCAGCATGAGTGAGACCCAACCGGTGATACCCGGGGCCGGGCATCCGCACCGCCAACGCAACATCGCCCTGCTCGTCGCGGGAACGTTCTTCATGGAGAACCTCGACGGCACCATTCTGACCACGGCCGCGCCGAGCATCGGTGTCGCTTTCGGCGTCGCGTCGCTCAGTGTGGGTGTCGCCATCACCGCCTACCTGCTCACGCTGGCGGTGCTGATTCCGCTGAGCGGCTGGCTGACCCGGCGCTTCGGCGCACGACGCATCTTTCTCACCGCGATCGTGGTTTTCACGGTGGCATCGATTCTCTGCGCGCTGAGTCAGAACCTGACCGAGCTGATCGTCTTCCGGGTGCTGCAAGGCGTGGGAGGGGCTCTGATGGTGCCGGTCGGGCGCCTGGCCGTCTTGCGCGTCACGACCAAGGGCGACCTCATTCGCACGATGGCGCTGCTGACGTGGCCGGCGCTCGCTGCGCCCGTGATCGCCCCCCTTGTCGGCGGCATTCTCACGACCTACGCCTCGTGGCACTGGATCTTTCTGATCAATGTGCCGCTCGGCGTGGTGGCGTTCGTGGTGGCCGTGCGCATCCTGCCGCGTGAAGAGCGTCTTTCACCGCCGCCGCTCGATTGGCTGGGGCTCACCCTCACGGGCATCGGGCTCGGGGTTCTCGTGTATCTCGGCTCGTTGCTCGCCGGAACGGAGCAGAACCTCGTCGAACTCGCCACGCTCGCAGTGATCGGCCTCGGGCTGCTCGGCGCTGCGACCTGGCACTTTCTGCGAGCCCGGCACCCGCTGCTGCGGCTGCGCACGCTGAGGGTCGAGACGTTCCGGCTTGCACACGCCGGCGGCTCGGTGTTTCGGATGACCATCAGCGCCATGCCGTTCTTGTTGCCGTTGCTCTTTCAAGACTCATTCGGTTATTCACCCCTGCTGGCGGGGGCCCTGGTGCTTTTCGTTTTCATCGGAAACATTGCCATCAAGCCGCTCACGACTCCGCTCTTGCGGCGGTTCGGCTTTCGAACGGTGATCATTGCTGCCACCTCCGGCGCCGCGCTGAGCATGGTGCTGTGCGCGTTTCTGACCGCAGAGACTCCGCTCGTCGTGGTGGCGATTCTGCTGATCTTCAGCGGCGTGGTGCGTTCGACGGGCTTCACCGCGTACATCACCATCGCCTTCGCCGACGTACCGCAGGCCGACATGACCGATGCCAATACGTTCGCGTCGACACTGCAGCAAGTGGCGGCCGGGTTCGGCGTGGCGATCGGCGCGATCGCGTTGCGCGGGGGCGAGGCGGCGGTCGGCGGGCTGGGCGCGTTCCAATTCAGCTTCATTGTGATCGGCGCGCTGACGTTGCTGTCGACCGCGGAGGCTCTGCGACTCAGCCGGGGCGCGGGTGAGAACATCCGGCCGAGTAGGCGGCTGGCTCGCTCACGGTAGACCCGCGGATGCGATCGTGGCGGCACCCGATATCGCCGCGCCCGCGGTCGCCCCGCCCAATATCGCCGCGCCCGATGTTGCGTTCCGGCCGCCCACTGCGCGTAAAACATCGGAAACACCCCAGCCCTATAGTCGAATGGTGACCGAATCAGACACCGAGGGGCAGAACAGCCGTCTGGTCGTGTCGGGCGCATCAAAATCGTACGGGCGGCCGGGTGCCAGGCGTGAGGCGCTCGCGAACGTCGATTTCACGATGGATCGCGGTCAGTTCGTGAGCATCATCGGCCCGAGCGGGTGCGGAAAATCGACGCTCTTGCGCTTGATGGCGGGCCTCGAGCATCCTGACACCGGGTCTGTCAGCATCTTCGGCACCCCACCTGCCGAGGCCTCCGCCGTGAAGATGATCGGTTTCATGCCGCAGGTTCCGGCCTTGCTGCCGTGGTTGACCGTGATCGATAACGTGAAGATTCCCTCGAAGGTCAACAGGCGAGCGGATGCCCGGCGGCGCCTCCAGCCCGGCCACCTTCACCCGGGCGAGGGCGACCCTGTCGCGCTGCTCACCGAACTCGGTCTCGGCGACTCCCTGCGTGCGCTGCCGCATGAGCTTTCGGGCGGCATGCAGCAACGCGTGGCCATCGCGCGTGCGTTCGCAACCCAGGCCGACGTATTGCTGATGGATGAACCCTTTTCTGCCCTCGACGAATTCACCCGCGAGGCCACCCAAGACCAGCTGCTGAAGCTGTGGGAGAAGTTCGTGACGACGGTGGTGTTTGTGACGCATTCTGTCTCGGAGGCCGTGGTGCTCTCGGATGCGGTGGTCGTGATGTCGCCGCGGCCGGGGCACATCGCCGCGGTGGTGCCGATCGACGTGCCGCGGCCGCGGCGGAACGGGCTCGTCGAGGCGAAGGTGCTGCACGACTACGAAGATCTCATTCGCTCGAAGCTGCAGCTGGCGGGGGTGAACCCGCGGTGACGAGAACCGGTGTCGCAGTGTCGGTTGTGAGCCGCACTGCAGTGCATTGCGCCGCTGTGAATCGCGCCGCTGTTCGCGAGCCGCGCGGCGCGGCGGAGACCTCATGAGCGAGGTGTGGGGCGTCACCCGGTCGCGGTGGTCGCCGCGCTTCTGGCTGCCCACCGTTGTGGCCGTCGTGCTCGCCGGCCTGCTCTGGGAGTGGGTGGCCATCAGCAACCCGTACCTCCTGCCGCGCCTCGGCCAGGTCGGCCTGCAGCTGGTCACGAACACGTCGTATTACCTCGACAACGCATGGGTGACGCTCAGCGAAGCTCTGATCGGCCTGGCGATCGGCCTGGTTTCGGCGTTCGTCGTCGCCGTTCTGGTCACCGAGTCGGGCCTGCTCCGCCGGGCGATCATGCCGCTGGCGGTGATCTTGAACGTGACCCCCGTGGTGGCCATTGCGCCCGCGCTCGTCGTGGCGTTCGGTTTCGGGCCGGCCCCGAAACTCATCGTGACGGCGTTGATCACGTTCTTTCCCATTCTGATGAACCTCATCACGGGGCTGAATTCGGTTTCGCCGTCTGTGCTTCAGGTGTTCACTACTCTGCATGCGTCTCGGCTCGAGATTCTGGGGCGGCTGCGGTTGCCGGGCAGCCTGCCGTACCTCTTCGCTGCGCTGCGAGTCGTCTTTCCGTTGTCGCTGGTGGGCGCCGTCGTGGCCGAGTTCACTGCTCCTGGTGCGGGCAAGGGCCTGGGTACAGTGATCAGTGTGGCTTCGTCGAACTCGAGGCTCGCCGTCGTGTACGCGGCCATCGCGTGCCTCGCGGCGATGGGCTCACTGCTGCTGCTCTTCGTGATTCTGCTCGAGCGGCGGGTTCTGCGCTGGCACGAGTCGCAGTTGTCGCGCCGAAACTGAACCCCCGGGCATCCGCCCCCGGTGTCGCACCGACCGGCACTCTCGCACTGACCGAAAAACGCAACCGCACTAGCCCGCACTGACCCCACCCACCCGCACCGCACTCATTCTGCCCGCATACCGCAACCCGACTGAACGGACCCCGATGCCTACCCGACACCGCACCCGACTACTGGCCCTCTCGGCCGTCATCGCCGCTGCTGCGCTGGCGCTGAGTGGATGCACGACCACCCCATCGCCGTCATCGTCGGTCGCGGCATCGGGTTCGGCCATCTCGGCCGAACGCTGCGCCGAGAACAAGGCAGCCGGCACCATCAACTACATCACCGGGTACCAATACCAGGCGTCGGCGAGCATCCTCGACATTCTCGCCGCGAAGCAGCTCGGCTACTTCGACGCGCTGTGCCTCGACGTGCAGATTCAGCCGGGCACCGGCGACACCGCGGCCAACGCCCAGCTCGTCGCCGCGGGCACGGCCATCTTCACCGACCTCGGGGGAGACGCCGACCTCTTGCGTTCGCAGTCGAACGGAGTCGACGTCACCGGCATCGCCACCTATGGTCAGGTGCCGATCGAGACACTCATGACGATGCCCACCGTCACCGATCTGAAGCAGCTCGACGGTACGACGCTCGGCCAGAAGGGTCAGTTGCCGCCCGAGATTCAGACGATGCTGCTCGACGCCGGAGTGGATCTTTCGTCGATCACGCAGGTCGTGGTGGGATTCGACCCGACGGTTCTGCCGCGTGGTCAGGTGCAGTCGCTCACCGGCTACAAGTCGAATGAGCCGCTCACGCTGCAGGCCGATGGCACCGACGTGAAGCTGTGGAACCCCGAAGACTACGGTATTCCGGGCACGTTCGGCACGGTGGCTGCGAACCCGGCGTTCATCGCCGCGAACAAGACGGCTACCGAAGACTTCTTGCGGGCATCCTTTCACGCGTACGACTACTGCCTCGCCAACGCGGCCGAATGCGTGGGCTTCGCCTCGACGCTTTCGGGTGCCGGGTACGACGTCGACCACAACCTGAAGGTGTGGCAGACCGAGACGGGGCTCGTGACCTCGGCTCAGCCGGCCGGAACACCGCTGGGCTCGCTCAACGCAGCCTTGATGGCGCAAGAGATTCAGTTTCTCGTGAAGAGCGGCGTGCTGCCCACCGCGCCCGACCCGGCGTCGGCCACCGATTCGTCGTATCTGTCGGCGATCTACGACGGCACGACGCTGATCTGGCCGACGCCGTAGTTCAGACCGCGCCTTACCGCACTCGCCTCAGCTCTTGGCATGGCGACGGTGCCCTCGCCCGCAACGCGCGTCGCAGCCGAGCCGAAGCATCGAGAGTGCACAGCAAGCGACTACTTCGATCACAGCCGAGGGTCAGCATGGCGCGCCTATTGTGAGATCATGCGACGCAATCTGTGGGCCGCCCTGACGGGTCTGGTTGCCGCAGCGACCGTGTTGGCCTCGGCCGAACTCGTCGCCGTTTTCGTCGGAGCCGAGTCGAGCCCGCTGTTCTCCGTCGGCTCACTGCTGATCGATCTGGCGCCGCCCGGCGTCAAAGACTTCATGATCTCGCTGTTCGGCACGGGCGACAAGGCCGCGCTGCTCACGCTGCTGGGCATCGTCGTGGTCGTCGGCGCGTGTCTCGCGGGTCTGCTCGAGTACTACTGGCCGCCGTGGGGCATCGTGGTACTGGTGGTGTTCTCTGCCATTGCTGTGGTCGCAGTGACCACGCGGGAGGGGGCATCCGGATTCTCGGCAATTCCGACCGTGGTGGGAATGCTCGTCGGGGTGCTGGTCTTGCGCGCTCTGCAGCAGCGGCTGAAGCGCTGGGAGTCGCGAGACGCCGGTATCCGAAAGCGTGCGCAGGCGGCTGCTGCCGTCATCGCGAGCGGTGTGAGCGCACCCGTCGCGGCGGATGTCGGGCATCTCGATCCGCCCGCTGCGGGTACGAATGTCGGCGATGCCCTCGCGCCGACACCAGCCGCCACCCCGATCGTTCCGCCGCCCGTCACCCCGCCCGTCTCAACGCCCGGCCCCTCGTCGGCCCCGACCGTGCGAACCGGCCCGGCCTCCTACGAACGCCGCCAATTCTTGACCTTCATGATCGTGGCGGCCGCGGCATCCGCCGTTGTCGGGGTGGGCGCGCGGCTGATGAATGCCACGGCCGCCGCTGTGACGAGCGCCCGCAACGCGCTGGTGCTTCCGGCGCCTTCGACGCCGGCCTCGATCATCCCATCGGGTGCAGAACTCGGAATCGCCGGCATCAGCCCCGTGGTCACACCGGCCGGCGACTTCTACCGCATCGACACCGCGCTTCAAGTGCCGCAGCTGAACCCCGACACGTGGGCGCTGCGCATCTACGGAATGGTCGAGAACGAGGTCGAGATCTCGTTCGCCGACCTACTCGCCCTGCCGCTGGTCGAAGACACGATCACGCTCACCTGCGTGTCGAACGAGGTCGGCGGTGATCTGATCGGCAACGCCACCTGGCTCGGCTACCCCATTCGCGACCTGCTCAGCCGCGCCAAGCCGACCGCCGGCGCCGACATGGTGCTCTCGAAGAGTTCAGACGGCTTCACGGCCGGCAGCCCGCTCGAGGTGCTGCAAGACCCCAACCGGCAGTCGCTTCTGGCGGTGGGGATGAACGGGGCTCCGCTGCCCGTCGAG
Source organism: Subtercola sp. (assembly GCA_025463745.1). Taxonomy (GTDB): domain Bacteria; phylum Actinomycetota; class Actinomycetes; order Actinomycetales; family Microbacteriaceae; genus Subtercola. The sequence goes on along the minus strand of JAODBB010000253.1, from coordinate 8,058 downwards.
CACGGTTTTCCCGTTCGGATGGTCGTGCCCGGTCTCTACGGGTACGTCTCGGCCACCAAGTGGGTGGTGGAGATGAAGGTCACGACGTTCGCGCAAGACATGGGGTACTGGACCCCGCGGGGCTGGACAGCGCTCGGCCCTATCAAGACCTCTTCGCGCATCGACACCCCGAAGAATGGCGCGGGGCTCGCCGCCGGAACCATTCCCATCGCGGGGGTGGCCTGGGCGCAGCACACCGGTATCGCGAAGGTCGAGGTGCAGATCGACAACGGTTCGTGGATGGAGGCGACCCTCGCCGATGCGATCTCGGCCGATACCTGGCGGCAGTGGGTGCTGCCATGGCAGGCCACGAGCGGCGATCACGTCGTCGCGGTGCGTGCGACCGATGCATCCGGCTACACCCAGACCACCGACCAGGCGCCGCCGGCCCCCTCGGGCTCGACCGGGCTGCACACCATTCAGTTCACGGTGCAGTAACACCCCACCCGACACCCCGAGCCGGCACCGCCGCGACACGCCGAGCCGAACCGCTGAAGTTGCGGAAAAGCACCTCCGCAGCCCGGTGAAGGTGCTTTTCCGCAACGACACGCTGGGGAACACCGCGCAGACTCCCGCGACCCACCCCTGAGGGCACCCGTGGGACTTAGAGCGCGCCACGCCGATCAGGGAGCGCAGGGGCGTCAGCCGATGAGCGAGGGGCGCAGGTCGCGCAAGGTGCGGGAGCGCGTGGTGCGCGAGGCGAGAAAGTACGTGAACGCGCCGGCCCCGAGCAGCCAGATCGCCAGTACTCCCGCGTCGTTCAGCGCGAGTATCAGGTCGCCACCGTACATCAGCTGACGTATGCCGTCGACGGCATAACTCATCGGCAGAGCGTGATGCAGGGCCGCCAGCGGGCCGGGCAGAGTCTGCCACGGGAACGTTCCACCCGCCGTCACGAGCTGAACCACCATGAGTACGAGCCCGATGAACTGCCCCACGCTGCCGAGCCACACGTTGAGCGCCAGAATGATGGCAGCGAATGTCACCGATGTGAGAATCATGAACGCGAGCATGCCCGGCGGGTTCGCCACCCCGAAACCGAGTGCCAGCGTGACCACGAGGTACACCGCGACCATCTGCAGGGCGCCGAGGATGGCCGGGGCGATCCAGCCCGCCAGAGCAACCTTCAGCGGGGCGTTCATCGCCGTGAGCGCCCGTTTCGAGAGCGGCTTGATGATCAAGAACAGCGAATAGATGCCGATCCAGGCCGCCAGACTGATGAAGAACGGCGCCATTCCGGCCCCGTAGGTCGTCGCCTTCGTCACCGAATCGGTGTCGACTCGCGCGGGTGTGGCGATGACGGCCGCCGCTGCCTGAGCCTGATCGCCGCTGTAGTTCGGAATCTGGGCCAGCCCCGAAGCCAGCCCCTCACGAAGCTGGTCGGCGCCGGTGTTCAGGGTGGTCGCGCCACTCGCAAGCGCAGCGCTACCGTCGGCTAGTTGCTGGGTGCCGGTCTTGAGTGTGGCGGCGCCGTCGGCGAGCTGCTGCGTTCCGCTGGCAAGCGACGCCGCGCCGTCGGCGACCTGTTGGGTGCCGCTGGCGAGTGCAGAAGCCCCGTCTGCAACCTGCTGGGTGCCAGAAGCGAGCTGCTCGCTCTGTGAGGCGGCTGAGGAGATTCCGCCGCTGAGGGTCGGTGCATCATCCGCAAGTTGCTTGGTACCTGCTGCGACCAGTGTTGCACCCGTCGAAAGCTGATCGACTTGGCCGTTGAGCGTCTGCACCTTCGTATTGCCGCTCGTTATCGCGTCGCCGACCGTGTCGAGCTGGGCCAGAATATCCGCTTTCTGCTGGGGCGTGATGGCGTTGCCGAGAGCGTCGAGCTGGGCCACGATAGTGGCGCGAACGGTGGGCACCTGATCGGCGGCGCTCTGCACGGCGCTGGCGACCGGCGCGGCAGACTCGGCGAGCGCAGCGTTGCCGGTGGCCACGTGCTGGGCGACATCGTTCAGTTGTGCCGTCTGAGTGGGCAAACCCGATGCCTGGCTGTCGAGGGTACCGAGCCCTGCGCTGAGTTGCTGGGCGCCGGCGTTGGCCTGAGTGGCTCCGGCCGACAGCGTCGAGGCTCCGTTCGCCGCTTGCGCTGCGCCGTCTGACAGAGTGGATGCTCCCGCCGCCGCCGTGGCCGCGCCGTTCGCGAGGTCACCGGTCGCCGAGTTGGCCGCCGCCGCTCCGCTGGCGAGAGCGGATGCCCCAGCCTCGGCCTGCGCGGTGCCGTCGGCCAGTTTCGTGGCGCCGTCGACCGCGGTGCTGACGTTCTCGTGAATGGTGGCGAATCCGTTCAAGAACTGCAAGGCAGCTGCTTCACCGACCTGTTCGGAGATGCCGAGTCGCACCTTCTCGGCCACGGTTGCGGCGATTGTGGTTGCCAAGAAGCTGTTGGTGTCGTTGGTGGTGAGCTGAACGACCGCCTGCTGCGGTGTGGCCGTGCCCGACGAGGTGAGCATCGTCGAGAAGTCGGGGCCGAGCGTGAGGATGAAGTCGTAGGTGCCGTTCTTGATGCCGGCGGCCGCCTGGTCTGGCGTAGCATCCATCCACTTCACGCTGCCGTCGGAGATGAGCTGGTCGTGCACCTGTTGCCCGTAGTTGACCGGTGAGCCATTAAGGGTGGCACCCGTGTCCTCCACAACCAGCGCCACGGGAATGTTCTTCACGTTGCCGTACGGGTCACTGTTCGCCCAGAGGTAAAGCCCCGCGTAGATGACGGGAACGAGCATCAGCGCCACGAGCGCGAGACGCGCCAGGCTGGTCGCGGTGAGACGGCGGAATTCGGTTGTGACGAGTGTCACGATTTTCATGCGTTGTCCTTCGGCTGCGCGGTGGTGGTGCGCGGAAGTGCGGCCGGTTCGGCGGTATTGTGTTCCGGCGTGGGCGCGGGCGTGGGCGCGGGCGTGGATTGTGCGCTCACGGCGCGGGGGAGTGGCGCTTCGGCGGGGGCCGCACCATGGAGCGTCGTGGAGGTCGCGGGTGTCGGTCGCAGGTCGGCGGATGCCGGCTCCGCGAGCGGAATCGCGTGCGGGTGCGTATGCGCGTGTGGCGTTTCGGAGGTGCTCGCGGCAGCAGCGCCTCGGGCAGCTGTGCCCACCGTGGCGGGGGATGCGGCGGTGACGGGGGCGGTGGCGGCGGGGGATGCGGCGGTGACGGGGGCGTCGCTGGCGGGGGATGCGGCGGTGACGGCGGGGGATGCGGCGGTGGTGGGCGTGGCGGTGGCGGCGGCGGCGGATGCGGCGGCGGCGGCGGTCAGCAGAGCGGATTCGGTCGTAGGGTCGTAGGTCTCGTAGGTCTCGGAGGCATCGGATCCGGCAGCGGCAGCATCTGCCTCTTCTTCGCGGCGGCGCTGGGCGGCAGCCTTCCGTTCGAGGTCGGCGAGCCGGTCGGCCTCGAAGGCCACGCTGACGTCTCGCACGACATCGATCGACGACTCTGTCGCGATGACGAGCACAGCGAGCCCGCGGGTGGCGAGGTCTGACGCCACGGCCCACCAGCCGAATGGGTCGCCGCCATGACGATCAGGCGAGGTGAGCACAATGGCTTCGATGCCCGGCCGCGACACGGCGAGCTCGGTGAGGATGCGCAACCGCACCGTAGGCGGAACGTTCTGCATCTCATACAGCGCGTACTGCCCGGCATGGAGTTCGTCGAGCACCTTGCGGGTGGCGCGGCGCGAGGAGGGCCGCTCCGCGAACATCAACTCCTCCTGCACAACGGCGGTCAGCGTGAGATCGCCCACAGGCTCACTCACGTCGGGCGCGTCGACGATGGCGCAACGCGCATGCAGCGCAGCGAGGTCTGGAAGGTCGTCGAAGGTGATGGTTCCAGCATCCGGAACCATGCGCCCTGCCGCCAGCAAGGCGAGCACCGTCGGGCGTTTGGCCGTCTCGACAACGACGAGCGTCACTGCTCCCGACTCGTAGCTGAGCGAGATGAGCGGCAGGTTCTCGCCGTTCTCACCCTTCGAAACGCCGCTCAGGATGACCTTCATGTCGTCTCCTCGCTGCCGATCGGGTTCTCTGCGGGGCTCATCGGCTGCTCTGCGGAGCTGATCTCCCGCTCGCCAGAGCCCGTCGGGGCCTCGACGAACTGCAGCTCTGCGTGACGCTTGATGACGGCGTTCGACTCGTGCCACGAGAGGCCGACCGTTCCGAGCGTCGCAAGCATCACCAGACGGTGCCCTTCGCGGTTCGAGAGGTCGGCGCGAATCGCCTCGTCGAGCACCGACAGCGCGGCGCCCTCGATGAGGCTCGCGAGCGTTTCTGCTGCGACATCGGTGCGCAATTCGCGGGCGGCGATGCCGCGATCGACGATGGAGAGGAGCTTCTCGCGCACGGGGCGCAGAGCGTCGGCGAAGGTTTGCCGCTGCGGGCCGCGCACCGCGAGCTGCGCCATCACGCGCACATTCTCGACCTCCGACCAGAGCCGGGCGCCGATCAGGGCAATCGCGACGCGGGTATCGGAGTGGTCGATGTGGGCGAGCGCAGCGGTCACTCGCTGGCCGCCGAGTGTTTGGATCTCGCCGATCAGTTCGTCGCGGGTCGCGAAGTGCCCGTAGATGGATCGGCGCGACAGCCCCGCGCCCGCAGCGATGGCTTCAAGCGACGCCTCAGGGTCGCGGTTGAGCAGCAGGCGGGCCGATTCGAGAATGGCGATGCGATTCTCGGCGGCGTCGCGCCGTGGCTGCTTGGAGGGGGTAAGTGTCGACACCCCTCGATTCTAATAACTTGCACACCACTGTGCAAGTTATCTCAGACGGGCCGTGTTTCAGACGGGCTGCGTAACCCGGAGCCCCACTTCCGCGGCGGAAGATGCTTGGCGTTCGTCGTATGAAATGAACTCGTCGGCGGCGATACGTTCGGCTGTCGCAATGTGCAGGGCATCGAGGCTGCGCACCGAGCTGCCTGGCAGCATGAGTCCGGCCTCGCGGAATGCGTCGCGCTCGATGTCGACCACGCTCAGCTTGCGGAGCAGATCAGATACCGATGCCTGCGTGAAACCCACCCGGGAAGCCATTCTCCGAAGCTCTGTTTCGAGCAGCGTCGAGGAGGCGATGACCGAGCCGCGCTTGTGGCCGATCTGGTCGAGGTGACGAATCAGCGCGTCGCTCTGCGGTTCGTTCACGAGCAGCTTTCCGGCCGCAGACGTGTCGAGATAGCAGATCATCGGTCTCCGCGAAGTTCATCGAGCGCATCTTCGACGGAGACTCGTGGATCTACTCTCGCGATGTCGCCGAAGCTTTCGAAGTCTGTCGGCTCGCGATGCCTGATGCCCTCGAGTGGCGCCAAGTTGACCGGGGTGACACGTGCGACGACGTGACCGTTGTTCGTCACTTCATATGTTTCGCCGGCTTGCACTCCCCGGAGGATCTCGGCGCTGTTGTTTCTGAGTTCTCGATGTGCGATCGTCTGCATACGAAGAAGTGTAGCACGCGTAGCACACGATTGTGAGGATTATTTAGGGTCGGGGGCGAGCGGTCGAAGCGACGCCGAGTCGTGTTCGGTTATGCCGAGAGGCGTTCAGGCAGCACGAACTCGAACACGTCGAACACCTCGACGTGCCCATCGCCGTAGCACTCGATGCAGAGGCGCACTTCGGCGTCGTCATAGGGCTGCAGGGGGTCTGCGCCGCATCCTTCGCAGCGCTTGCATACTTCGTGATTGGTCATGCAGCCATTGTGCGCCCGGCCACCGACATCGGTCAGTGGATGCCCGCGGCGAGTCGCACTCTCGCCCGCCCCTCCCCGAGCCCTGCCAGACGGAACGTGGCCCGGCGCTTGATAGGATCGAGTGTGACCGGCGAAAACCTCCTTGGCGTGCCCCCGACCCTGCTGTACCCCGAAGACGGAGTGGCCGACGCGATCGCCGCGACCCTTCAAGACGGGGTCACGATCGACGAGCAGGTGCCCACCCGGGCCGAACTCGAGGCGCTCATCCGTCGCTTCCCCACGTCATCGCTCGTCTGGGCGCTGCTGTCTGACGATGCCTTCGAGGCCGGCGAGATCATCCCGTCGTATGCCTACGCTCGCGTGGGGTACCACCGCGGCCTCGACGCCCTGCGTAAAGGCGGCTGGCGCGGTCAGGGGCCTGTGCCGTGGTCGCACGAAGCGAATCGTGGAGTGTTGCGGTCGCTGTACGCGCTGCGCCGCGGTGCTGAAGCGATCGGCGAGGCCGACGAGGTGAGCCGGCTCGGCGACTTTCTGCTCATGTCAGACCCGACGGCGATCGAAGCCATCGAGACTGTGCACTACAGGGCTGCCGCCGCACCCACAGAAGGGCTCTAGAAAATGCCTGCAATCGTACTGATCGGCGCCCAGTGGGGCGACGAAGGCAAAGGCAAGGCCACCGATCTCCTCGGCAGTCGCGTCGACTACGTCGTGAAGTTCAACGGCGGCAACAATGCCGGCCACACCGTGGTGATCGGTAGTCAGAAGTATGCGTTGCACTTGCTGCCGTCGGGCATCCTGACCCCGAACGTGACGCCCGTCATCACCAATGGTGTCGTCGTCGACATCGAAGTGCTCTTTCATGAGCTCGAGGCGCTCACGTCGCGGGGTGTGGATGTGTCGCGGCTGCTGATCAGCGCCAATGCGCACGTCATCACGGCGTATCACCGTACGCTCGACAAGGTTACCGAGCGCTTTCTCGGCAAACGGCAGATCGGCACCACCGGCCGCGGAATCGGGCCGGCCTACGCCGACAAGATCAATCGCCTCGGCATTCGCATTCAAGACCTGTTCGACGAGAACATCCTGCGCCAAAAGGTCGAGGGGGCTCTCGAGCAGAAGAACCACCTGCTCGTGAAGGTATACAACCGCCGCGCCATCGTCGTCGGCGAGATCGTGACTGACCTGCTGTCGTATGCCGAGCGGCTGCGCCCGATGGTCGCCGACACGTCGCTCATTCTGAATCAGGCTCTGGATGCGGGCAAGACCGTCTTGTTCGAAGGCGGCCAGGCCACCATGCTCGACGTCGATCATGGCACCTACCCGTTCGTGACGAGTTCGAACGCGACGTCGGGTGGGGCATCCACCGGTTCGGGCGTGGCCCCGAACCGCATCGACCGCGTCATCGGAATCGTGAAGGCGTACACCACGCGCGTCGGTGCCGGCCCGTTCCCCACCGAACTCTTCGACGAATCGGGCGAATTCTTGCGCGCCAACGGCTTCGAATTCGGCACCACCACGGGCCGCCCGCGTCGCTGCGGCTGGTACGACGCCCCGATCGCCCGGTACTCCGCGCGCATCAACGGCGTCACCGACTTCGTTCTCACCAAGCTGGATGTTCTGACCGGCCTTCCGAGCATTCCAGTCTGTGTGGCGTACGAGGTCGACGGCGTTCGCGTCGACGAGGTGCCCGTGTCGCAGAGCGATTTTCACCACGCCATCCCCATCTATGAAGAGTTTCCGGGCTGGGACGAAGACATCACGGGCGCCCGCACCTTCGATGACCTGCCGCTGAACGCGCAGAACTACGTTCTCGCCATCGAGGCCATGAGCGGATCGCGCATATCGGCCATCGGCGTCGGGCCGGGCCGCGAGGCGATCGTCGTGCGCCACGACCTGCTGGGCGCCGACGAGGTCTGAGCCGCCGCAGCCGCGCTCCAGCCCGAGCCGTCTCGGACACGTTCTCTGGGTCGACGCTTCTATCGGAAATTATATCCCGTATACCCAGATTCGTATATTTGAATAATTTCCTCTATGCAGCCTGAGATCAACCCGTACGCTCCCGGATCAGGGCTCAACCCGCCAGAGCTGGTCGGCAGGCAGGCTGAAATCGACGCCTTCGATCTGTTCAACTATCGCGAAATCGGTGCGCTCGATGCATCGTGTTCGAGGGATGCGCTGCTCGTTCCTGCCGGGCGTCTCGGAGTCGAGTTCGACACTGACGCGATGACCGAGATTGTGCGGGCATCGGGAGGCTACCCGTATTTTCTGCAAACATACGGTCAGGCCGCGTGGGATATCGCCGAGGAGAAGATCGTTCGGCTGAGCGATGCGAAAACCGCCGTCATCGAGGGCAACGCCGCGCT
>JAODBB010000252.1 GCA_025463745.1 Subtercola sp. | reverse complement strand
CATCGCAGCAGACGGGCAGCACCGGACCTTCCCGACGGACGGGTCGTGCGTAAGCCACCGCTCGCGCGGGACAAATGGCTCTAGAGTCACGTCGGAAAGGCTCGATACCAGCCTGCCAGCCAACCCCAGGTCAGCCATTAACCATTAGAGATGGCTCTGGACCAGTGTGCCCTGCTCGAACTCCTCGCTCAACTCAAACTCACCGACGTGCCTGACCGGATCCGCACGGCGACCGAGACGTTGTATCAGCAGCTCATCGACGCGGAAGCGACCGCGTTCATCGGCGCCGCGCCATTCGAACGCACCGACGCCCGTATTACTCAACGAAACGGTACCCGGCCGCGAACCCTCACGACGAACGCTGGGGATCTGAGTTTGTCGATCCCGAAGCTGCGGCAGGGGTCGTTCTTCCCCGCTCTGCTGGAGCGTCGACGGCGGGTGGATCAGGCGTTGTACGCGGTCGTGATGGAGGCATATTTGCACGGCGTATCGACCCGAAAGGTCGATGATCTCGTCAAAGCGCTCGGCGCTGACACCGGTATTTCGAAGTCCGAGGTGTCGCGGATTTGCGCTGATCTTGATCAGGAGATCGGCCAGTTCAGGAACCGGGACCTGTCCGCGTTGACCTACCCGTACGTCTTCCTGGACGCCACCTATTGCAAAGCCAGGGTCAATCACCGGGTCGTGTCCCAGGCTGTCGTTGTCGCGTTCGGGGTCGCAGCCGACGGACGCCGGGAGGTCCTCGGCTTCGACGTCGGCGATAGCGAAAACGAGGCCTTCTGGACCGAGTTCCTGCGCACGCTGAAGGCCCGTGGGCTCGGCGGGGTGCGGCTGGTGATCTCTGACGCGCACTCCGGGCTGAAGAAAGCCATCGGGGTCGCGTTCCAAGGCGCATCGTGGCAGCGTTGCCGAGTGCATTTCATGCGCAACGTGCTCGCGGTCGTACCGCGGGCGTCGCAGGAAATGGTCGCATCGATCATCCGGACCGCGTTCGCGCAACCCGACGCCGGACACGTCAACGCCCAGTTCGACGAGGTCGCCACGATGCTCACGAAGTCCCATCCGAAAGTCGCCAGAATGCTCCACGACGCACGCCCTGACCTCCTCGCGTTCGCAGGGTTCCCGCCGAAGCATTGGCGACAGATCTGGTCAACGAACCCGATGGAACGCGTGAACAAAGAGATCAAACGCCGCACCGATGTCGTAGGTGTGTTCCCGAACCCCGCAGCCCTGCTCCGCCTCGCCGGCGCGGTCCTAGTTGAGCAACACGACGAGTGGGAAGCCGGCGACCGCCGCTACCTCTCCGAAGCCTCCATGGCCCAACTCAGCACCATCGACGACCCGATCGAACAGGAGGTTGCACTCCCAGAACTCATCACCGCATAATCAAACAACCGAACCCCGCACGGTATCGAGAAACTCCACCACACAACGGGACGTGACCTCAGGCTCCGGTACTGACGGAAGTCTGCCCTCACTGCAGCGTGCAGTCACAAACTGCCGCTCATTTTGCCCCAACTGCGGAAAACCTTTTTCTGGTGCACGAAAGCGGTGGTCGAAACGCCGCAAAATCATCGCTTGCGTCGTCGTTGTTATCGTCCTAGCGGCCGGCGCAGGGACCATCGTCGCCGTGAACCTGGTCAATACGCATAATGCAGAAGTAGCACAAGCCGCCGAAGACGCAGCAGCAGCGAAGCAAGCAAAGGATGCATCAGATGCGGCGGCGCTCAAGGCAGCGCAGCAAAAGGCCGCAGATGACAAAGAGCGAGCCTCCCGACTTCTCGACGAAAAGGCCATGGAAGTCTCGATCACAGCCGACGCTAAAAAGCGCGTTGACGCTGGCACCCTCGATGGACCGATTTCATCGACGAGCTGCACTCCGCTCGGCGGCGGCTCAACAGACGACCTGACAGCCATCACGACAACATTTACCTGCATCGCGATCAACAAGACCGACCCTGACGGAACCCAATCGGGTTACCAGTTCTCGTCGACTATGAACTGGAATACGGGTAGCTATACGTGGCACCTCGGGGGATAGCGAGGAATTTGGTGTTCACGTTGCACGAGCCCTGCCGTTTCCGCCGTCGCGACCCGGCTCTCGATAGCGAGACGAGTCAAGCAACGGGGCACACCTGCGGCCTCGCGCTGACAGCGGACCCCGAGCGCAAGGAGCGTCTCCACCCGGCGATGGTGGGGGACTGAAATCGCAATACTGGAACAATGCGTTGTAGTCGCTCATCACCGCACCAACCACTCCACCGGGAATGATTCATCAGGGCCGCCGACATGCCCAGAGCGGGGTGTCTAATAAACCCTTAGGTTTTCGAGTAGCACGTCGCCCATTCTCAGAGTTTCACTCAAGAGCACGCCGTCCGTGGCGGCCCCGGTCAGCGCGACACCCTGCTTACGGCCTTATCGATGAGCTGCTCAACCAACCGCCCACCGACCACGTCATTCTGCTTTATCGTCGCCATGGCTTCGTCCTCCGCGACATCATTCAATACATCGATCATCATGTTCCTCCTCGGCAGGAGTTACGCCGAAAATCGTACAATCCCTGCGGTGGCGGTTGCGCGCACGAATCCGCTCACAGCGATGCAGGATGCCCGGAGGAACTCGCCGGAGCACTCAGAACGATGGCGGGGTGATCAGCCAGACGGCCCGCAGCATCGTGCCTTCGCCTGCCACCCAGCGGTGCGGAGTTCTCGAGTCGAAATAGATGGCGTCGCCGGCGTTGAGAGTGATCTCATCGGAGTTCAGCCACAGAATCATCTGGCCATCGATAATGACCCCGCACTCCTCGCCTTCGTGTAAGTGGGCGTGCACTCCGCTCGAGGCGCCGGCCGGTGCCTCGACCCAGATGACCTCCATGGCATGCTGCAGGTCGGGGCTCAGCAGCTCGTTCATGATTCCCGAGCCCGGAAACTGGATCTTCTTTCGGCCGCCTCTGCGCGAGACGAAGTACGTCTGGTTCACCGGAGCAGCCTCGTTGCTGAACAGCTCGGCGACGGCGTGACCAAGCGCATCGGTGAGGCGCTTCAAGGTCTCGAGCGATGGATTGGCGAGACCGCGTTCGACCTGGCTCACGTACCCGGTAGACAGCTCTGTGTCTTTGGCGAGCGCGGCGAGGGTGGCCCCGTTCTCGTTTCGCCATTCACGAATCTTCGCGCCGATGTGGAGGCCCTCGCTGGAGACGGCAGTGCCAGCGCCAGCGCCACCACTGGCTCCGTCGGCGTCAGGCTTGCTTTCGGTCAAGCGCACATCTCCCTCATTCGGCACCCGGAGTATCGCAGGGTGAGGTCCCTCATTTTACTGTCACCCAACTCCATGTTCGCAAGTTGAAAATTTATTCTGCTTGTAAATTTCAGCCGCCTATTGACTTGCTTGTGTGCTGAGAGTGAAACTTGCTTTTACTCACAGAGCACGACTTGCCGCAACGATGCGGCTTTTATCGCCATTCGAATGGAGCAATGATGACAATTTCGATGCAAAGAAAGCGCCTTAGCAGGCTAATGCCAGTACTCGGTGGCGTGGTGGCGATCGGAATCGCCGTCTCCGCCTGCGCCTCCGGCGGAAGTTCCTCGTCTACAGACGCCAGCAGCATCAAAGTCGGCGTGCAGTTCGGCCTCACCGGCGTCGACGCCGGCTTCGATTCCACGTACCAAGACGGAGCCAAGCTGGCGTTCGGCGACATCGCATCGTCAGGGATCAACGGAAAGAGCGTGTCTTTTCTCTACGCCGACGACGCGAGCGACCCAGCGACGGCGGTCTCAGTGGCCCGTAAGAATGTGACGCAAGACGGTGTCTCGGTGCTGTACGGCCCCGCCTTCACCACCACGGCCCTCTCGACCATGCAGGTCGCGACGAGCTCGAAGATTCCCTTCTACACCCCCGGCAGCATCAACCCCGGCCTCACCTCGCCCCTGAACCAATACACCTTCGCGCCCAACTTCTCGTCTGACGATGTTGCGACGGGCATCGCCAAGCTCGTCAAGTCGATGGGTGTGCAGAACGTCGGCATGCTCGTGGAAGACGACGCGTACGGCGCCTCGGCTCTGACTGCCGCGCAGACGGCTCTCGGAGCGGTTGGATTGTCGGTCAATTCGCAACAGAAGATCGCTGCGACGGCGACCGACGCGACCAGCCAGATCAGTGCACTGAAGCAGGCTGGTTCTGACGTGATTCTGCTGGGTGTCACGGCACCGGCGATCGCGGCCGCGCTCAATGCGGAGACAAGCCAGTCGGCCTACATTCCGCTGGTCACGTTCGCAGGTTCGAACACCTCTCTCGACAAAATCGCCACATCCGACCCGAAGATCATCTACTACGCGCTCACGCCGCTCGCTTGCCCGCTCGGAGCAGCGTGCACCGCAGACTTCATGGCGAAGTGGACGGCCGCCTACCCCAACGAGACGCCGATCGTCTGGACAGCTCAGGCCTATGCCGCCGCCGAGGCCTTCATCGCCGGGCTCAAGAACGCCAAAGACGATACCCCTCAAGGCATTGTGACCGGGTTCGAGACGATGCAACCCTATTCGTCGCCCGAGCTGCCGTGCCCCATCCAGTTCTCCACGACATCGCACAAGGGAAACAGCTGCACCAACTTCTACGGAATCACTGGCGGAGCAACGACCTTCTTCGGCAGCGACGTCACCGATAACACCCTGACCGATGGCAAGTAGTATCAGCCGACCGACTTGGCGGCGCCTGCGGATGATGACCTGATGGATCTCGGTACAGCCCTGGGAAGCGGCCTCGTCAACGGATTCGCCCTCGTGCTGGTGGCGCTGGGATTCACCATCGTCTACCGGGCAACGGGAGTGGTCAATTTCGCGAACGGCAGCCAGATGGTTCTGGGCGGCTATGTCGCCTGGGAATTCGGAACGGTTGCCGGTCTTCCGATTCCGCTCGCGATGGCCATCGCGGTCGTCGCGGGCGGGCTGTCGGGATACGTGATCAACCGGTTCGCGATGCGCCCGCTCCAGTCGGCGAGTCTGCTGTCGCAGGTGATCGTGCTGCTCGCCATCACCGAGGTGAGCAGCACGGCCTTTCTGCAGGCATTCGGGCCGGAAGCGCAGGCCATGGACCCGTACGCCAGCCGTTCGCCGGTCATCCCGGCGCTGGGCTGGTCGGGAATGGACATCGTTCTCATCGTGATCGCGTGCATCCTCGTCATCGCCCTCAGCATCACTTTGCGCCGGTCGCGAGAGGGCCTTCGCATGAGGATGGTCGCCAGCAACAGAACCGGCGCCGTGGTCGTGGGTGTGAACCCGGCACGCACCTCGGCGATCGCCTGGACCGTGGGCGGTTGCCTCGCGGCCCTGAGCGGGGCGCTCATCTTTCCGACCTTTCTGCTCGTTCCCGCGCTGGGCCAGCAGTACACGTTCGACAGCTTCGCCGCCGTCGTACTGGGCGGATTCGGGAGCTTTCCCGGCGCCGTCATCGGCGGGCTGCTCACCGGAGTGCTGCAGGCGCTGGTGGCTGGGCAGTTCGGCGGAAGCTACGGCCCGTTCGTCTCGCTCGGTGTCATGCTCGTCGTGCTGCTCGTCAAGCCCACCGGCCTGTTGGGAAAGAGCGCATGAGCGTACACGACACTCTGGTCGCGACCCGGGCGCGGGTGCGCGGCGCGAGCCTGCCGGCCTCGGGATTCATGCGGCTCGTCAGGCTGCCGGCCATCTCGAACGAGACGGTCGCCGACCGCGACAGGCCTCTCGTCGGCCGATTGGTGCCCACGGTCTCGGTGATCGTGGTGGCCTTCGTCGTGTGGCTGGTGGCCGCCTCGGCCGGCCTCTACATCCAGACGATCATCGGCCTGTTCTGCTGCTATCTGATCGCTGCCCTGGGGTACAACCTGGTTCTCGGGTTCGGTGGCCAGTTCGCTTTCTGCCAGAGCGCCTTCATGGCGATCGGGGCCTACACCTACGCGGTGCTGTCACCCGATATCGGCCCGATAGTGGCCATCATCGTTGCTGCCGTTGTGACGAGTGCAATCGGTGCGCTGGTGGGGCTCGCCATCATCAGAACTCGCGAGATCTACCTGGCGCTGATCACGCTCGCTTTCGCGCAGGCTACCCTGCTGGCGATACAGCTGTGGCCGCCCACCCAAGGCGACAACGGCATCTTCGTCGACCTGGGCGGCTCGTTCACCTACGTGTTCGCCATCGTCGCGGCCGCCCTGGCAATGCTCGTCGTGCTGCGGCTTGTGCGTTCTCCGTTCGGCCGCCAACTCGCCATGATCCGAACTGACGAGACCGCCGCTGCGGCGATGGGCGTGAATGTCGCGCTCACCCGGGTGAAGGTCTTCGCCCTGAGCGCCTTTCTGGGCGGCATCTCGGGAGTGCTGCTGGCCGGGGTGTTGACCTTCATCACTCCGGCCAACTTCACGCTCGACGTGACTCTGATGCTTTTGACCATGATCGTGGTCGGCGGCGTCGCCAGCGTCTGGGGCACCGTGGCCGGGGTGCTGTTGATCACCGCCGTGCGACAGCTCATTCCCGGCATCGGCGATGTCGGGGCGTACATCGACGGAGGCATCTTGTTCGTGATTCTGCTGCTGCGGCCTGCGGGCCTACGGTCGCTCATCCGCCTGCGGGTGCGCCAGAAGAACGCCCATGACTGAGCGCCCGATCATCGACATTCGGGATGCCCGGGTGCAGTTCGGCGGCCTGATCGCCGTGCGAGACGTCTCGTTCTCAGTGAGCCCGGGGGAGGTCGTGGGCCTCGTCGGCCCGAACGGGGCCGGAAAGACGACGCTCTTCAATGCGATCAGCGGGCTCGTGCCGCTCGCCTCCGGTGAGATCGGATACCGAACCGGCGACAAGGAGGTGCGGCTCGACCGCAAAGGTGCCTGGCGCCGAGCCGGCCTCGGCATCAGCCGAACCTTCCAGGATTCGCGGTTGATCGACGGGCTGCCCGTCTCCGACCAGCTGGCGACCGGCATGCTCGGCCATGCGCGGGGGTGGGGGGCGTTGCTCCGTCTGCCGCCGTTTGTCACGAGCGAGCGCGACACGATGCACCGCGCCGACGAGATCATGGACTGGCTCGGGCTGAGCGACAGCCGCTCGACCGACGTCGAGTTTCTCTCGGCGCCCGCCAGGCGCCTGGTCGATCTGGGCCGGGCACTCATGTCGCGGCCTCGGCTGCTACTGCTCGACGAGATCGGGGCCGGAATGCCGCCGGCCGACAAACAGCGGGTCGTCGATGTGGTCACCGAGTCGGTGGCCCGGCACGGCACCACCGTCGTGCTCGTCGAGCACGACATGCGATTCGTGCGAACGCTCACGGGCCGCACTGTGGTGCTGGCTGAGGGAGCGATCATCGCCGAAGGGGCGCCAGAAAAGGTACTGCGGGAGCCCGCTGTTCTCGAGGCGTACATCGGCCGTGCTGCAGCGAAGGAGATGTTATGACCGCCGCACTCGAGGTTGAGGGTCTCAGCTCGGGCTACAGCCAGGTCGCCGTCGTCGAAGACGTGTCGTTCAGTGTCGAGCCCGGGCACTACCTGGGCATCGTCGGATCGAATGGGGCAGGCAAGAGCGCCCTGATGCAGGCGATCGCGGGCCTTCTGCCGTCGATGCGCGGGCAGATCATGCTCGAAGGAGTTGATGTCACTCGGCACGCTCCCTGGCGTCGCTGGGGTGCTGGACTGGTGCTGGTGCCCGAGGCGCGAGAGCTCTGGCGCGATCTGACGGTCGAGGATCACATCAAGGGCGGGGTCGTGAATTCCCGAGGCCTCGCCGCTCGTGAAGCGCTCACTCTGGCATACGAGCTCTTTCCGATTCTGGCGGACCTGCGCTCTCGCGCAGCGGGCCAGCTCTCGGGCGGGCAGCAACAGACCCTGGCTATAGCCCGGGCTGCGGTCTCGCGCCCGAAGGTGCTGCTGCTCGACGAACCCTCGCTCGGGCTCTCGCCCATCGCGGTGGAGCAGCTCGTCGAGAGCCTCGGCACGATGCGCGAGCTCGACTCGATGGCCGTCGTCATCGCCGAACAGAGCCTCACGGTGGTGCGCGAGACCTGCGAGCAGGTGCTCGTGCTCAGTCTGGGCAAGCAGGTCGAACTCGGGCCGGCGAGCGTGGTGCTGACCCGGGCCGCGATCGAGGCGGCTTTCTTGTAGAGCACGCCGCAACGAACGGAGGCTCGGCGAGCCCACCCCAACGACTCACTTATAGCAGCGACTCACGTCAAAGGAGATCTGAATGAACGACCAACATCGCATCGATCGCATCGAGGTGACACCCTTTGCCATTCCGCTCACGACAACAGTGAAGTTCGCCACCGGGAGTCTCTCGGCAGCCGAGCACCTGCTGGTGACAGTGCACACCGAGAGCGGAGTGACCGGCACCGCCGAGGCGATCCCGCGCCCCATGATCTACGGCGAGACGACCGTCTCCATCGCCTTCGCTATCGAGAATCTCATTGCTCCCGCTCTGACGGGGATGAGCATCTTCGACACCGCCCAGTTCGAACACCGGCTGCGTCACCTCGCCGGCAACGTGGCAGCACAGTCGTCGGTGGAGATCGCGATCTTCGACGCCATCGGCAACGCATTGGGTGTCTCGAGCCACAGCCTGCTCGGCGGCTTCGCGCCCGACGTGCGGTGCACAGCGATTCTCGGCTCCGGCAGCCCCGAGGTGGTCATCGGCGAGGCAGACGAACTGAAAGAAACCCTTGGCATCACGAGCCTGAAGGTCAAAGTCGGGCTCGACCTGGCCGCCGACATCGAGCTGGTGACCCGGGTGCGTGAGCATGCTCCGGATGCCCTGATCTACGTCGACGCGAACCACGGCTTCAGCGCCGCCGAGGCCGTGCGCTTCGTTCGTGCGACAGAGGGAATGCTCGATTGGATCGAGGAACCCTGCGCGGCAGACGAGGTGCTCGGCCGGGCATCCGTGGTGGCGGCTTCGACGGTGCCGATTCTCGGCGACGAGAGTTGCATCACGACCCGTGAGGTGGTGAACGAGGTGCTGGGTGCCCGCTCCACGATGATCGGCCTCAAGCTGCAACGCACCGGAATCACGCAGTCGCAGCGCATCAGAGAATTCTGTACCGCTCTTGGAGTGCCGATTCTCGTCGCCAGCCAGGGTGACAGCGGAATCGGAACCAGGGTCTCGGCCTCGTTCGCCGCGGCCCAGGGCAGTACCGCTACACAGCCCGCAGAACTCGCCTACTTTCTGCACCTCGAAAACGACCTGCTGGCGCACCCGCCGTTGATCGAGAACGGCAGGCTCGCCGTCGGCGACGAACCCGGCTTCGGCATCACCATCGACGCCGACAAGCTCACCCACTACCGCACGGATGGAAAATGACCATGATCCGCAACGACCAAGCCAGGCAGACACTCTTGTGTGGGCCGGCAAGCATCGCCGCTCTGCCCGCCGAGCTGCACCAGCTCGACGTCACGCGCGTCGTGCTGGTAAGCAGTCCACACGCGTCGACTTCGCGAGGCTTTCAGGCCGTGCGCCAAGCGCTCGAAGGCTTCGACATCGTGTACGAGTTCACAGCGGTTCGCCCGCACGCCCCGATCGTCGACACCGAAGCGCTGGCCGCCGAGGTCGCCGGTCTCGATGCCGGGGCATTCGTCGCTTACGGGGGCGGCAGCGTGAGCGACACGGCCAAGGCCGTTTCGATTCTGCTTGCAGAGGGTGCTCCGCTCGGCGGCCACTGCAGCACCTTCACGCCGCCCGACCAGCTCTTCCAGCCCCAGCTGCGCCGACCGAAGCTGCCGGTCGTGAGCGTTCCGACCACGCTCTCGGGCGCCGAGGTGACCCCTGGCGGCGGGGCCACCGACTCCGCCGGCATCAAGCGGGTGTTCTGGGACTCGAAGGTCGCCTCGCGAGTGCTCATTTTCGACCCGCTCGCGTTGCAGGACGTTCCGCCAGACATCGTGCTCACGTCGGGGATGAACGGCCTTGCGCACTGCGCCGAAGCGCTGTACTCGCGCAGTGCATCGCCGGTGACGGATGCTCTTGCTCTCGAAGGTGCTCGCCGGTTCGCTGCGGCGCTGCCGACCTACGCCGAAGGCGATCGCACCGACGACCTCGCGAGCGAGCTGCTGCTCGCCGCCTACTTCGGCGGCATCGTGATCTCGAACGCCCGAGTCGGATTGCACCATGCCGTCTGCCACGTACTGGGTGCCTTGCTCGGAGTTCCGCACGGCGTCGCCAACACCGTGATGCTGCCCTATGTTCTGCAGTTCAACGCCGACGAGACAGAGGCGAAGCAGCAGCTGCTCGGTCTGGCTCTGGCCGCCGGCTTGGGCATCGAGCCCGGGCGCCCGGCGAGTCTGCTCGTGCGCGACATCCAGCTGGCCTGCAACCTGCCGACCACGCTGCAGGAGGCGGGCGTTCGGTACGAAGAGCTCGACCGGGTCGCGGAGGCAGTCATGCAAGACAGGGGGCTGTACTTCAACCCGAAGGTCGTGACCGACGCATCGGTGGTGAGGGCACTGCTCGAGAACGCCTACACCGGCACTCTCCTTGCGGTCGCTGCATGAACGTCGTGACCTCGCCGCGCTTGACGTCGACCTCGCTCGTCGAGACTCTCGTCGACCCGCTGAGCGTTGTGGTGGTGGGCGCCTCGTCTGACCCCGCGAAGTCGTCGTCGCGCCCGCTGAGGTACCTCTCGAACTATGGCTATCAGGGCTCGACGATCGTCGTGAATCCGAACCGCTCGTCGGTAATGGGCTTCGACACCATCCCGTCACTCTCTGCGATGCACCGTGGGGCGGCCTCCGCCGCCATCGTCAGTGTGTCGGCGGCTCGCGTGACCGATATTCTGCGAGAACTCGATTCGCTTGATGTGGGCGCGGCCGTGGTCATCGGCAGCGGATTCGAGCGTAGCGACAGTGCGCCGCGAGCCGACCTGCTCGCATTTCTCGCACAGCCCGATCGCCGACTGCGGGTCATCGGACCGAATTGCGTGGGTACGATGAGTTCGCGAAGCGGCGCGCACCTCAACTTCTCAAGCGTTTTGCAGACGAGCGCACCGCGGGTCGGCTCCATCGCCCTGGTGACGCAGAGTGGGGCGACGGGCAATGGAATCCTCATGTCTCTGCTGCGCAGAGGCATCGGCATCTCGCACTGGTTCAGCACGGGCAACGAGATGGATACGGGTGCGCTCGAAATCGTCTCGGGTCTGCTGCCGCGCTCCGACGTCTCTGCAGTGGGGCTCTTTCTGGAGGCCGTCACCGATCTGGAGTGGCTGCAGAATGTCACCGAGCTGATCGCCTCGACGGGCAAGAGGGTGTTCGTGGTGAAGGTCGCCGAGAGCGACCTTGGCCAGGCCGCCGCGGGAAGTCACACGGGCCGCGTCGTAGGCTCGGCTGACGTCTCGCACGCGGTTCTCGACCACGCCGGCTTCGTTCGGGTGGGCAGCATCGCCGAGCTGTGCGACTGCCTGGTGCTCTCCGACATCGTCGGCGACGTGCAGGCTCCCGTCAACCTCTCGGTCGCCTCGGTGTCGGGCGCGAGCGCGGTCATCGTCTCTGATGCTGTGCAGGGCTCGGCCAAGCTCGAGCTGGCCGAGTGGAACGAGATCGTCATCGATAGCCTCGTCGAGATCAGCGGCGGCCGGCTCAGCGAGGTGCACAATCCGCTCGATGTACCTTTTCTGGGCGAGACCGAGGTCTTCGCCGATCTGCTGAACGCGCTGTCGGATGCCCCGGGCACCGACGTCGTACTGGCCGTGGAATCGTCACTCGCGCACGACCGCCTGACGCTGGCCGAGCGACTCGGTGCGATCGATCGCGCAGGGGTCGCCATCGTTCTCACCCACCTGAGTGAAGACGACCAGATCGACGGCGACATCGTGGCCGGTCTCGCCGAGAAACGGGTGGCCGTGGTTCCGACGCCCGAGCGGGCGGTACGCGCCCTCGACCTGCTGGCTCGGTCTGATGATCGGCCGCAGTCAACCGTCACCGAGCCGATACCCGATGCCGAGCCGGCGGGCACCCAACTCGGCCTCGAAGAGATCGCGGCGCTGCTTCCCCCAGACTTTCCGTGGGCGACGTGGACCGTGGTGACCGACCTCGAGGATGCTCGGCGAGCCGCCTCCGGTTACGGGCTGCCGGTGGCGATCAAGGCCGCCGGGCGCACCATCTCGCATCGCTCGGAGCTCGGCGCCGTCGCCGTGGTACGAGAGGCCTCGTCTCTCGACGAGAGCTACGATCGCGTCGCCGCAGTGAGCGCGGCGCACGGCGACGCTGTCGTCGTGCAGTCCGGCGCCGGTTCAGGTCACGAGATGCTGGTCGCCATCGTGCGCGATGCGGAATACGGGCTCGCGGCGATTGTGCGTGCCGGCGGAACGCTCGTCGAACTGCTCGACGACCAAGTCATGCTCTGGTCGGGCTGGATGCCGGGAGAACGGCGAGAGGTGCTGCGATCGTCGCGCGTGGGTCGTATCCTCGCGGGCTACCGCGGCAACCCGCCTGGCAATATCGATCGGCTGTGCGAGACCATCGATGCCCTGTTCTCGGCCGTCTCTGCGACCGACATCAGTCTGCTCGAACTGAACCCCATCGTCGTGTCGCAAGGCGGCGTTCTCGTCGTCGACGCACTTGCCTACACCATCACAAAGGAAGCGGAAGAAAATGAGTAACTCAGATCGTCTCAAGCACTACGAAGACTCGATGGGCAGCGTTCCCGCCGCCATCGGTGCCATGTTCGCCATGGATGAGAAGTTCGCCAACGCGTACACCGACATTCGCGAACTGATCTACACAGATCGCCCTGACGGCATGCCGCTGGCGCAGAAAGAACTGCTGCTGGTCATGTTCGACCTGGCCGTGAGCAACAAAGACGGCGCCATCAACCACCTCAGCGCCGCGCGACGCGCGGGGCTCACTGAGACCGCCCTGTACGAGGCGCTGATGATCGCCTTCCTTGTCGTGGGCGTCTCGGGGTGGGGGAAGGTGGGTTACCACCTGTGGGAGACGTGGCAGCAGTGGAACACAGAAGAAGGCACCGCGGGCGAAAGCAGCGCGACAGACGAAGGAGTACAGCGATGACCGCCATGAAGCACCTCGAATTCAGCGAGCAGATCAGCGAACAGATGATCGACGAGGCCAAAGCACTCGAGGGCCTCGTGCTACGAGTCGAGCCTTGGAACCGCGAGGCGAGTCTCGACAGCATCCGGCACTATGCCTGGGGGCTCGGCGACGGCAACCCGCTGTACTCGAACGAGGAGTATGCGGCGAAGACGACATGGCGGACGGTGCTGGCGCCGCCCACCTTTCTCTACTCGAGTTATGACGGTGCCATCGGGCTCGGGTTTCCCGGCGTGCAGCCGATCTACGCCGGAACGTCGTGGACGTTCCACGAGCCCATTCGGCTCGGTGACCGCATTCGCCCGGAGGCCCGCATGGGCGCCGTGACGCTGCACAGCGGTCAGCACTCCGACCGCTTCGCCATTCAGCGCGTGAGCACGGACTATTACCGCGAGAGCGACGGAGCTCTGCTCGCGACGGCCGAAGCCACGACGTTCCGGGTTCCCCGGGCCGGTGCTACGGGCGGGCTGAGCTACGAGGCTCGCGATGAACAGCTTTACACCGAAGAGCAGATCGAGAGCATCCGGGCCCATGCTGTGGCCGAGAGTTGGCGCGGTTCTGTTCGTCTGACCGCGTCGAACGTCGCCGTCGGCGACGCGATACCCGAGGTGGTGAAGGGGCCGATCGACCAGATCACTATGACGGCGTACTACGCCGGCTGCATCGGTTCGCCCGGGTACAAGGCGTCGGAGATGGCGTGGCGTTACCGCACCTGGGCGGTGAACGAACCCGACCGGCTGCCGAACAACTACGACACCACCTATTTCAGCGAACGGGTGCTGCCGAGCCTCGGCCACCAGAACTCCGAAGTCGCCCGCGAGATCGGCATGCCGGGCGCGTACAACAACGGCCCGCAGAAGTGCGGCTGGATGGCGCACCCGGTTCTGAGCTGGATGGGTGACGACGCCGTGCTCAAGAACCTGACGGTGCGACTGCGCCGGCCCGACATCTTCGGCGACACCGTGTGGTGCGGTGGAACCGTGACGAGCGTCGACGGGCGCTCGGTGAGCATCGACCTCAAGGCGCGCAATCAGCTGGGCGACGTCACGGCCGAGGGCTCTGCTGTGGTCGAGCTGGCCGAGTAGCGGCCGGTACCCCTCCAGTCGCCCTGCGGATGCCCGGCTCCTCGGGCGACCGGAGGCTGATCACCGCGAACCCGAGCAGACTGAGCAGGGCCGAATCGGTGAGCACGCCGCGAACATCCGCGCTCGGTTCGAGCCGGATATAGCCGTCGACGTACGGGCGCGCAGCGCAACCCCGGGAGTGTGCTTCGCGACGTCCCTTAGTCACAATGTGGGTGGTCATCGTCGCTTCCCTTCCTCCACGTTTTTCGACGCCACTTGAACCTCGGTGCTGCAGGCCCGCTGGGACCGTGCGCCGTTCGGTGACCAACCCGCGCATATCGGCCTTCTTCACAGCGAGCTCAACCCACCACTTTCTGTGACGAGGCCGCGAAAATAAGCATGCGCAGGCTCGGACCACTGTGATTCCAGCTCCACAAAGAGTGCACGCGATTGCGATCTCGGCCAACTCGTGGGCAAGAGAGAATCAGGCAGCTCTGGATCGAAAAGAGGAAAATGCCGCCAGCTGGTGAAGAGCTCGATCCAGCTCGTGAAGACCTGCTGGGGTTCTTTCGGTCGTGCGTCTTCGAATCGTTCTAAGAAGCTGGTGTACCGTGCCAGCAAGGCGTCGAGATCCCATGCTTCGCGCGCGATCGAACGAGGGGTGTGCCGTAGCGGGGTCTCTGAGACGAACACATAGGCATCAGCCAATCCCTCATTCGAGCTGAGCAGGTGCATCGTCTCGGCCTCATAGCGAGTGTGGGGAGAGATCCAGACGCCATTGCCGAGCGAACCGTAGCCAAGCCAGGCCAGCTCGGTGCGCAGATGGTAACGGATCTGGCGCTGCGTTTCTGGTACCGTCAGCGCGACAACGAGCCATCGTTCATCCCATTGCTGCGGGACTCCGAAGCTCAGAGTGCGTTCCCGGCCGTCGTGGAGCATGCCCCAAGCACTATCGGTGATCGTCATCAGCGAGCGGCGACCGACCCGTTTGCTCGTCAACCAGCCGTCTTGACTTGCACGAGCGATGACCTGCCGGGCAGCGGCCGGGCTGAAGTCGAGTGAGGTCAATGCTCCGACGAGGTTTTCTTGCCACACCTCGCGCCCGTCGGGTGCGACGAGCTCGCCGAGAACCGTGAGCAGATAAGTCTTTGCTCCCCGCTCAGGCGAAGACGTTCTGGTTGCAAGTGACATGTCGGAAGAATACAGCCACAACGGCTGCCGTGAAGACATAAATGAATGACAGCAAATTGACGATCACTAGTTGTGTGTAGTATATTTGCAACCAGCCGGCCCGTGCGTCCGGCCAATTCGAGCAATGGCAAAGGAGCCCATCGTCTGATGATTCTTTCGGAACTGATTCGACGCAGCCTCGCCGCGCACGCCGAGCGACCCGCCATCATCGACGGCTCGAGCACCTATACCTTCGCCGAGGTCAGCGAGCGATCCCACCGATTGGTGAATGCACTCCGAAGCCTGGGTATCGAAAAAGACGACCGGGTGGCCACGTTGTCACCCAACTCGGTGACGACTCTCGAAGAGATTCTCGGTCTGGCTCTGGGCGGCTACGCCCGCGCCGCACTGCACGCTATGAACAGTGGGCCCGCCCACCGGCAGATGCTCGAGGCGGCGGGTGCGCGCGCTCTCATCACAACGGCAGAGTTCTACGAGCGCTTCAAGAGCGACCTCGACGCCGTTCCGAGTCTCGACGTGATCCTGGTCCATGGCGCTCACGACGAATCGCAGCTCGACTACGAAACAGTTCTGGCCCTAGCCTCCCCTCACGACGCGCTCGTCGAGGTTTCGGGTGACACCATCTCGCACCTCGCCTACTCCAGCGGTACGAGCGGTACGCCGCGGGCATCCGTTCACACTCAAGCGAGCTGGGTTTTCGTAGCGGCCGATAACGCCGGATTCCTCCCGCGCATGAGCGACAGCGACGTTTACCTGGCGGTGGCACCGCTCACTCACGCAGCGTCGACCGTACTCTTCGCGCTGTTGCACGCCGGCGCGAGTGTTCGCATCATGGACCACTTCGAGCCAGGTGGCGCTCTGGCTATCGTCGAGAGCGAGAAGGTGACAAGTACCGTGATGGTGCCCACAATGCTTCGCATGCTGGCCGAGCATCCGGATGCTCGTACGCGAGACCTGAGCTCGCTCCGCTGGATTCTCTACGCCGGTGCCCCGATCTCGCCTGAGACGGCCGCTTTGGCTCAAGACGTGTTCGGCTCGGTGCTCTTTCAGACCTACGGACAGAGCGAATGCCTGCCGGCCACGGTACTCACGCCCGAAGATCACGAGCGTGGCAGCCACGGCAACCCCAGCCTGTTGCGATCGGCTGGGCGGCCCATCCTGACTTCGTCGGTCAAGATTCTGACTGCAGACGACGCGCTCGCCGGCATCGGTGAGCTCGGTGAGATCGCGGTCAAGGCGAATGGGCGCATGGTCGGTATCTACGGTGACCCGGCTGCAACCGCCGCGCGCTTCACACCCGACGGCTTCGTGCGCACGAACGACATCGGCTACCTCGACCCCGACGGGTATCTGTATGTGGTCGACCGCAAAGACGACATGATCATCTCCGGTGGTTTCAACATCTGGCCCGCCGAGATCGAATCGGTATTGGTCACCCACGATGCTGTAGACGAAGCCGCAGTCTTCGGCATTCCGCACGCCAAATGGGGAGAGACTCCGGTCGCGGTCGTGGTGATTCACGACGGCGCCTCGGTCACCGAAGCCGACCTCATCGAGGTCTGCCGACGGAGTATCGGTTCGATGAAGAAGCCGAGTTCCATCGTTTTGCGCACCGAGCCCCTGCCGCGAAATCAACTCGGCAAACTCGAACGGCGCGCGCTCCGTGAGCAGTACTGGAGCGCTTCGTCTGTCGAGCGCCAGGTGAGCGGCGCCTGACACCGTTTCGACCGGAGAATCAGCGAAGTCGACGATGCGCGTCGTTCACACGGTGAAACACACCATTAGGAGAATCTCATGATGTTCGTATTGCTTACCCGCTACACGACGGCCGATCGCGACGAAGCGGTGCTCGAAGCTCACCGCAACTGGCTCTTTCCGAAGTACGAAGACGGCACCTTCATCTTCTCGGGCGGCTTCGGCTCGTTCGTGGAGGGGCCAGAAGGCGAGCTCTCGGCGCTGGCGCTGCTGCAGGCCGAGAGCTACGAAGAGGCGAAAGCCCTGGTCGACAGCGAGCCATTCTTCGTGAACGGCAACTGCACGCAAGATCTGCTGCCATTCACTGCACGTGTGCGAGCCAGCGGACTCGACGCCATCTTCGGCGACGACCTCATCGTCGTGACCCCCGCCACAACCGCATCCTGACTCACCTCACCCTTTTTCGACCCGGAATGTAAGGAACTGAAATGACTCTGACCGACACACCGAAATTCGATGTCTTCGATACTGATCCCCTCGGTAAATGGAGCGAGCCCGCCAAATTCATCGTCGATCGCGAACGCTTGATCGCCTACGCTCACGCAACGAACGACAGCAACCCCGCGCACGTCCTGGGCGACTTCGCGAGTCCGGTATTCAATGTCGTGCCCGCGTTCCAGGTCATTGCGCCGCTGACGATGAACATGCCTCCCGCCGACAAGCGCATGATGGGGCTGCACGGTGAGCAGGACTTCCGATTCCACCGCCCGATCGAGGCAGGTATGAAGCTCATTACGCGAGCCCTGCCGGTGGGCATCACGCCGCGATCGACCGGCACGCTGATCACGATTCGAGGCGAGACCACAACCGAAGACGGCGAACCTGTCGTCGATCAATATGTGACAGTTTTCATCCGTACGGCCATCGCAGCGGAAGCGCTCGGCGAACAGCCACCGGCTCGCGAGTTCGAGCGCGAGGCCGAGCCGTTCCTCGAACTGCCCGACTCGTTCGACCCCGATCAGAGCTTCCGTTACATGGGGGCTTCGGGTGACACCATGCCGTTGCACTCAGAGAACGCCTTCGCGCAGGCGGCCGGCTTCCCGGGCATCATCCTGCACGGCAACTGCACCTTTGCGTTCGCCACCCGCGCCCTCGTAGAGAATCTCGCTGACGGGGACATCCGCCGTTTCAAGCGCCTCGCGGTGCGCTTCAGCCGTTGGGTGACCCCATACGACACCATCACGACGCGAATCTACCGTGCGGGTCAGAACGGTAACCGTTCCGTCTACAGCTTCGAGACAGCATTGGCCGACGGCACGCTGTGCCTCAGCAATGGTCTCGTCGAGGTCGAAGACTAACTCTCGGTCTGCACAAACAGCCACCACATCTCCCCTCATATCCATCGGAACCCAAAGGAGTGCTCCACAATGAAAAGATTCACAGCATCAATCGCCGGCGCCGTCGGCGTACTCACTGTCACGGCCGCATTGGCTGGCTGCAGTTCGTCGAGTGGTGACAGCTCGTCGGCTTCGACCCCGCAGTCCACTGGTCCGGTCAGCGCTTCGATCGTCGTGGGAGTCGGTGGTCAGCTTTCCAACGCAGATGTGTTCTCCGCTATCGCCGACGGGTACTTCGCGAAGCAAGATCTGACAGCAACGACGACCATCCTCACGGCAGGCTCCAACGCGATTCCACAGCTGCTGAGCGGCGACCTGACCTTCGCGGCCGTCGACACGACCACGGCGATCAACGCGACGCAGCAGAACGTCGGGATCACGACCGTTTCGCCGAACACCATCGGCGTGCCCGGAAAGGTCGGATACGCAATGGTGACGGCAGGCGCAAACTCCGGCATCAACTCCGCGAAAGATCTCGAGGGCAAGAAGGTACAGGTCAATCAGCTCGGCGGAACAGCTCAGGTGCTGACAGAAGCCTCCGTGCAGGCCGATGGTGGAGACCCGAGCAAGGTGCAATTCGTCGAAATCGCTCCGCCACAGGCGCTCGCGGCCCTGCAATCGGGTCAGGTCGATGCCGCCGTTCTCGGTGAACCGAATGTGACCGCCGCCGTCGCCGCAGGTTTCAAGGCGGTCTTCAACCCTGAAGAGACGACGGTACCGAATCTGCCGACCTTCGTCTTCGTGACCTCCACCGACTTCGCCAACAAGAATCCTGAGGTCGTCAAAGAGTTCCAGAACGCCATTCTGGCGTCTCACACTGCTTTGAATGCCGACCCCGCTCATCTCAGAGAGATCGCCGCTACGTCGACGCAGGTACCCGCAGCTGTGCTCGCGCAAGTTCAGGGGCTCCCCCTCTTCGGCGCTGATCCCATTACCGGTGACCAGGTACAGTCGTACATCGATCTTCTGGTGAAGTTCGGCGCTCTTCAAGCAGATGCCGTGCCGAAGGGCGACGCTGTCGTCTGGCAGGGTTAGTCGAACCGCGTCTAAACAGAGCTGAAAGACGGGATGGTCATGACCTCGGAAACTCGCGATCGGGCCGCCATCGGCGTGCCCGATACGAGCACTACCCGTCGCGACACTGTGAAGAGCCGCCCGACGCGGAATCGCCGCGCGGGGCGGTTCTTCCGCCTCGGAGCGCAGGTCGGCATCCTGGTGCTGGCGATTCTGATCTGGTGGTACGCCTCGGTGACGTTGCCAGTCAACGTCATGCCGAGTCCGTTCGAGACCATCGTGACTCTCGGGCAGTTGTCCGCCACACCGGGGTTCTGGCAGGCCGTCGGAGTCACGGTGGCCACCTTCGCCCTCGGTTTGGTCATCTGCACCGTGGTGGGCGTGCCCCTCGGTCTGGCCATCGGCGCGAGCCGTATCGCCACCCAGAGCACACGCCTGGTCTTCGACTTCCTTCGAACGATCCCGCCGATCGCCATTCTGCCTCTGGTCTTACTGCTATTCGGTCCGAGCGCGCAAATGGTGCTGGTGGTTGTCATCCTGGGTGCGATCTGGCCCATTCTCGTACAGTCGATCTACGCTGCGCGGCAAGGCGAGCCACTGCTCATCGATATGTCTAGGTCTTTCCGCATCCCTCGCGCGCACTATGTCTTTCGCATCTTCCTTCCTGGCACGTTGCCGTTTGTGATGACCGGCTTGCGTGTCGGCACGACGATCTGCCTCCTGCTGACGATCACCGCAGAACTGCTGAGCGGTGCGCCGGGCGTTGGGTCTGAAATTCAGAACGCCGAGAACTACCTGAACACCCCCGCCATGTATGCCTACGTACTGGTTGCCGCGATTCTCGGTCTCATCGTCAACGTGGCGTTCTGGATGCTCCAGCGCCGAGTTCTCAGTTGGCACGCGTCGAACCGAAAGGAGGCGTGACAATGAAGCGTTCCACGCTGCGGTGGCCGGCGACGGTCGCCCTTGAACTGTGGCTGCCTGTGCTGCTCCTCGCCCTTTGGTGGTTTCTCAGTGCACGCAGCAAGTCGGTTTATTTTCCTCCACTTTCGTCGATTCTGACATCATTCGCCCACGACTGGCTCAATCCGGCCGGGCTCGCGAAGAACCTGCTGCCAAGCCTGGAACTGCTTGGACTCGGTTTCGGACTTGCGGTCGCCGGGGGAGTGATCATCGGCGTCGTCTTGGGCATGGTGCCCCGTCTCGAAGACGCGACACGACCGCTTCTGGAGATCCTTCGCGCAATTCCGGGTGTCGCGCTCTTGCCCATCTTCATCGTGCTCTTCGGCATCGATGTGCAGATGAAGGTCTACCTGATCGCGTTCGGCGCCTTCTGGCCCGTGCTTCTGAACACGATCGACGGGGTACGAGGCATTGAGCCGCTCCTGAACGAGGTTTCGCGGGTGTTCCGATTCAGCAGAGTACGTCGTCTCTTCTCGATCGTGGTTCCAGGCGCGAGCCCGCAGATCTTCGCCGGAGCTCGAACGGCGCTGGCCATCTCCCTGATCATCCTCGTCGTCAGCGAAACCGTGGGAGCCAACGGGGGCATCGGGTACTTTCTGCTCAATGCGCAGCGCAGCTTTGCAATCAATTCAATGTGGGGCGCGATAGTCGCGCTCGGCATCCTCGGATACGTTCTGAATATCGCCTTCCGGGTCATCGAACGCTACGCCCTGCGGTGGCATCGACTGCAGCAGGCACGATTGGAGAGTCAACCATGACCGTCATCGGTTCGTCGGGAACACCCCGCAGCTCTGCTCAGACCGAGTCGCGAGACATCGCACTCGAAGCGCGCGATCTCGGGCACGCATACGGTGGTCGGGAGGTTCTGGCGGGCGTAGATTTCCAGGTGCGCCGGGGCACCTTCGCTTGCCTGGTGGGGCCTTCTGGTGTCGGCAAGACGACACTTCTGAGGTGCCTCTCTGGGTTGCAAAGCTCGACGAGCGGTTCTGTCTACGTCGGTGGTGATATCGTCAACGCACCGATGCCCGGAGTAGCTCTCGTCTTTCAGGACTACAGCCGCTCGCTGATGCCGTGGTCGTCGGTTCTGCACAACGTCATGCTCCCGCTGCGGGCGAACGGCATTTCGAAGCAGATCGCGCGCGCGAAGGCTACGCGGGCGCTCGCGCTCGTCGGTCTCGACGATGTTGCGGGCCAGATGTACCCCTGGCAGCTTTCTGGCGGTATGCAACAGCGCGTCGCCATTGCGCGAGCGCTCGCTTACGAGCCCTCCCTGCTTCTGATGGACGAGCCCTTCGCCTCTGTCGACGCCTACACTCGTGCCGACCTCGAAGACCTCATGCTGACATTGCAGCGAGAGCTCGCGCTCACGGTCGTGCTGGTCACCCACGATATCGACGAAGCGGTGTACCTCTCTGACCAGGTCATCGCTCTGAACGGGCGACCCGCCCAGGTGGCTGACATCGTCGAGGTGCCGCTCGGATCGGCTCGCGACCAGGTGACCACCAAGAGCACGGCCGAATTCGCCGAGCTTCGAGCACGCGTGCACGGCCTGGTGCGAGGCTCGCGGGGCAAATCGTCGTGATTCGGTCGCTATTCGACGCCGCATTCGCTGAATAAGGAGTCGCGTCGGGTGACCTTGCAACGCAATTGATGTCGTGTTCGGGTTGGTCGGGCCCTGAAAGAAGATCACGACGGCGAACCGAGCAGAATCACGCTCCGTCGCATGCTCATGGGCGGACTCATAGACGTGCTCATACTGGATGCCGGTTGCTCGGCTGTTCTACCGCCGAGCGGAGAGGGCCTGAGTGAGGGCGATAGGCAATTCGGCCCGCGCGATGGTGTTCTCGGGAAAGTTGACGAGCACGTCGCCCAGCCACCGCGACGCTTTGCGATAGAGAAACAGCCACTCGCCGCCTATCTTGGCGACGACGTCGTCGTAGTACCCTGTCCAGAAAAGCGAAGCGCCCACGTCGCGAAGCACGAACACGTGAGCGAACGAACGCACTCTCCAGTGATCGGGTCTGCCTTCGGAATCAGCAAAGAACTGATGTTGGCCGATCAGGTGCTGACGGCCCGCGAACAAGGGGTTCTCATAGAAGAACTTCGTCACGAGCGACCGGATCTCCGGGCGCCCCGTCGCCACGATGAGTTCGTCGAAGACCGCGTCTTCAGCAAAGCACTCGACAAAACCTTCGACGTCTCCGGTGTCAAGGGTCCAGGAGTACTTCGCCCAGAGGTCGGAGATCAAGAAGCGGTCATCGGCGGATGGGGTTGGGGTTGGCATGAAGTTCTTTCACTCTGCCGTGGGCGATTCCTCAGGGTCGGGGATGGGCCGTACGATGCGAAATCGCATGGCAGAGAAACGCCAGCTGCCGTCGTCGCCTCGACGGTAGGAGCAGGTGTACTGACCCTCTTCCCACAGGCCGTGTGCCGGGAATTCTCCGTCGCCTTCGAAAACCTCTGGGTGAAAGCGATGCCAGGTCCATCGTGCGTTCGCCTCCCCGTCGTGAACGCTGACGACGGGCGAACTGAGAAGATAACCGGCACCTGACAGGGGCGAGTTCACCATATGGCTGAAGTGTTCGGAGATAGCCGCTTCGCCCTGCTTCACTCCATGAGTGCGCATGTCGATCACGGCGTCGGGGGCGAAGAAGGCGGCGAGCCTGTCGAACTGCCTGTCAGCCACGGCTCGCACGAAATCGGCGTGCAGAGATCGCACCGCCTCTGCGCCCTCGAGCTGTTCGATGCGCTTCACCAGCGATGCAATGGTGACGCTCTGCGAATCGGTCTCGTCTGTCATGAGTCAGTGGCTCCTTTGCCCAATATCAGAGGGCATCTCAGGCGACGCCCGAATCGAATGTACTACGTCTGCAAGACGAGCGTCAAGCATCCGTATTATATTATGCGGCAGCCCGCGCAGACAGTTGCTCGCGTCGGGCGGTGTCGACGAACGAACGGAAGGAGTGGCATAACACGCCACAATGGTGTTTGACAGTTCGGCAATCATCGTAAATTTGCTGTAATATGAGGTTGATTGTCGCGCCGTTCGTGAAATCGGCGTACTCAGCGAGGAGTTCCGCATGCCCCACCACCCCGTCGTCGAGAGCGTTCGCTCAGGTGATATCAGCATCATCACGCTCAGCAACCCGCCGGTGAATACTCTGGGTCGCCCGGCTCGGCGAGCGCTGCTGGTAGAGCTCGAACGCGCAGAGAACGACGAGGCGGTTTCGGCCGTTGTCATCGCCGGTCGCAACAATTTCAGCGCAGGAGCAGACCTCGCCGAATTCGACAGCGGCGAGGGGCTAGCCGAGCCGACACTTCATCTCACCCTCACAGGCTACCTCGACACGATGACCAAGCCGACCGTTGCGGCGATCGACGGCGTCGCTCTCGGTGGGGGCCTGGAACTCGCGCTGGCCTGCAGCGCCAGAGTGGCTCATCCGAGGGCGAAGCTCGGCCTGCCGGAGACCACACTGGGCTTCATGCCCGGTGCCGGCGGAACTCAGCGATTACCGCGAGCTGTGGGCATCGAGGCGGCGCTCGATCTGATCGTCACGGGCCGCTCGATCTCTTCAGCAGAGGCCGAAACCCTCGGGCTCCTCGAAGCTGTCGACCCTGATCCGGTGGGCGCAGCAACGCAGCTGGCCCGTCGGCTCGTCTCGGCGGCCAAGCCGCGCTTGCGCGACAGGGCCATCGCAGAACCGCTCGCCGAAGCCTTCGTCGACTCCGCGAAACGCTTTGCAGCCCGAAACCCGAAAGCGAGTGCGGGCGTCAAGGCTGCCCTCGAAGCGTTGCGGTCTGCCGTCACGAAGCCGTTCGACGAGGCTCTCGCCGACGAGCTCGAGTTCTTCGTTCGGTTGGCCGGTGAACCCGAAGCCCGTGCCGCGCGGTATCGCTTTCTCTCCGATCGAGCCGCCGTTCGGCTACGGCCCGTCGAGAATGTGCCCGACGTCACCACTGCCGCCGTCATCGGTGCTGGAACGATGGGGCGCGGGATCGCGCTGGCTCTGCTCTCCGCGTCGATCGAAGTCACACTCATCGACACCGATGCAGACCGAGTGAACGCTGGCATCGCGGCGATGACCGCGGACCTCGATCGGGCGGTCGCTCGCATGCGATTGACAGAGGGCGACCGTGATGCTCAACTGAAGATTCTTTCATCGGGAGTGGGTCTGGAGAAAGCTGCAAGCGCCGATCTGGTCATCGAAGCTGTCTTCGAGAACCTGGATGTGAAACGTGACGTCTTCCGCGCGCTCAGCGATGTCGTGCGACCCGACACGATCCTCGCTTCGAATACCTCCTCGCTCGATTTGAACCTCATCGCCCAAACAGCCGCGCATCCTGAACGGGTCGTCGGCATGCACTTCTTCAGCCCGGCGAACATCATGCGACTCGTCGAGGTTGTCGACGGCGGCGACACATCACCGGCCACACTCGCGGCCGCCGTGAAGGTCGCCAAGCGGCTCCGAAAGTTGCCTGTCGTCGCCCAGGTGGGCCCCGGTTTCATCGGAAACCGTATCTTCGACCAGTACATCAGGCAAGCGCAACTGCTGCTTCGCGAAGGCGTGTCACCTCAGCAGATCGATTCCGCTCTCGAACGATGGGGAATGGCGATGGGTCCGTTCCGGGTTCTCGATCTGGTCGGCAACGACATCTCGTGGATGGCCAGAAAAGCTGCGGGCGGCGCGGGCGAGGATGTGGCCTGGCAGATCGCCGACGCCCTCGGCGAGAATGGCTGGTTCGGCCGCAAGTCGGGTTCGGGTTGGTACCGCTACGGCGACGACGGCTCTGCCGGGCCGAACCCCGACCTCACCGAGCTGCTCGCTTCATTCACGGGCCCCCAGATCAGCGACGACGAAATCGTCAGGCGGTGCATCCTCGCTCTCGTCATCGAAGCCTCTCATGTGCTCGCAGACAGGGTCGCTGCGACGAGCGCTGACATCGACACGGTCATGGTCAACGGTTACGGCTTCCCTGCCCGCCGCGGCGGCCCCTGGTTCTTCGCCGAGTTGACCGGGTGGGAACTGGTGCAGCTGCTCGTCAAACGGTGGCGTGAGCGCACGGGCGACTCCTTCTGGAGCACCGCAGACCTTCCCCTCACAGAAAAGAACGCATCATGAGAAACGCCGTCATCGTCTCCACCGCGCGCACCCCCCTCGCCAAGTCGTGGACGGGCGCGTACAACCTCACTCACGGGGCGGCTCTCGGAGCCCACGCGGTCAGTGCCGCCATCGCCCGAGCAGGCGTCGAGGCAGAGCGCGTCGACGACGTCATACTCGGATGCGCAAACCCTGAGGGTGCGACAGGCGGAAACATTGCTCGACAGAGCGGGCTGCTCGCCAACCTCCCGGCCACGGTTGCCGGTGTGACGGTAAGCCGATTCTGCGGCTCCGGCCTCGAAGCCATCGCGACAGCGGCACAACGCGTGATGGTCGGCCAGTACGAAATCGCGGTCGCCGGCGGCGTCGAGTCGATCAGCCTGGTACAAGAGCACCTGAACACGTTCAGTGCCGAAGACTCAAAGCTGGCGGCGAAGGTACCGAGCATCTACTGGCCGATGCTTCAGACGGCAGAGACCGTTGCCGAACGGTACGCAATCGGGCGTGATGCCCAAGACGAGTACGGCGTGACCAGCCAGCTCCGCGCCTGCGCTGCTGCGGATGCGGGGCGATTCGACGACGAAATCGTCGCCATCGACACCCGCATGGCCGTCACCGACAAGCGCAGCGGCGTTACGAGCATCGTTTCGAAGACCTCGACGTGTGACGACGGGTTGCGACCAGACTCGACTTTCGCAAGCATCTCAGGCATCCGTCGGGCACTTGCGGGCGGTACTGTTGCGGCCGGGAACGCCAGTGGATTCTCCGACGGCGCATCGGCGTGCGTGGTCATGTCTGAAGACGAGGCAGAACGTCTGGGGCTCGAACCTCTCGCCCGCTTCAGCGCCTACGCCGTCGCCGGATGCTCGCCCGATGAGATGGGCGTCGGCCCCGCCGTAGCGGTGCCGAAGTTGCTGCAGCGCGCTGGCTTGACCGTCGACGACATTGACCTGTGGGAGCTGAACGAAGCCTTCGCTGTACAGGTGATCTACTGTCGAGAAGTGCTGGGCATCGACCCGTCGATTTTGAACGTCGACGGAGGCGCGATCGCCATCGGTCATCCGTATGGCGTCTCAGGCGCTCGGATGACCGGGCACGCCATCATCGAAGGTCGGCGCCGCGGCGCGTCGAAAGCCGTTGTCACGATGTGCATCGGTGGCGGTCAGGGCGCTGCCGCGCTGCTCGAACTGCTCTGAACAGATCATGAGTGAAGAATCGATGACAGAGGCTACCGCCGCCGTGACACCGCTTGACCGAGTGATGGAGCTTTACGAGAAAGACGATCTGGTTCGTCGGCTGGGTATCACCATCGTCAGTGTCGAAGCCGGGCGCGTCGAACTCGCTCTCGAGCCGAACGAAGACACCCTCAACAGTCATGCGCTGGTGCACGGCGGGATGGTGTTCATTCTCGCCGACACTGCGTTCGCCTATGCCTTCGCCAGCCACGGCAGACCGGCAGTGACCACCCAGGGTGAGATCGCCTATCTCGCCCCCGCGCTGTCGGGCGTTCGCCTCACGGCGGTCGCGGCCGAAGTCCACCGCAAAGGGGCGGTCGGAATCTACGATGTTCTCGTGACCGACACACGAGGGGAGGCCATTGCTTCGTTTCGCGGGCAGGGCCGAATTCCCCGGGCTCCCGCCGCATGACTTTACCGCAGAGTATCGATCAACGACATCGTCTACATACAGCACTCATTCTGTACAAAGAACTCACCGAGGAGTAGTAAATGGCGTTACTCGCAGCCGACATTTGGAACGGCAAGATCTATCTCGACGGTTGGGTGAAACCGTCGGGCGGTGAACGTGCGGTCGTCTCGCCATCAACAGGAGCCGAACTGGGCCGCATCGGGGTCTCGAGCGTCGATGACGCCCTGCGGGCTGCGTCGCGTGCGGCCGTAGCCCAGCGGGACTGGGCGCGGCGCACTCCAGCAGATCGGGCGGCGGTGCTGCGTCGCGCGGGAGATCTCTGGCTGCTGCACGCCGAAGAAATTCAGACTTGGATAATGCGCGAGGCCGGGTCGATCGCCGCGAAGGCGGAACTCGAGGTGGTGACGGCGGCGAGCGAATGCTATGAAGCATCCGCTCTTCCAACGCACCCCAGCGGCAGCGTCTTGCCGTCGAACGAAGAGCGGTGGAGTTTTGCACGCCATCGGGCCGCGGGAGTTGTCAGCGTGATCGCGCCCTTCAACTTTCCGCTGATCCTCTCTATTCGTTCCGTCGCGCCGGCTCTTGCGCTCGGCAACGCGGTTCTGCTGAAGCCCGACCCTCGAACCGCTGTGTCTGGCGGTGTCGCGTTAATGCGAGTCTTCGAAGAAGCCGGACTGCCCGCGGGCGTTCTGCAACTCGTCAACGGAGGCGTCGCCGTCGGCGAGGCCATTGTTTCGGCTCCAGAGGTTCGGATTGTCTCGTTCACCGGTTCGACGGCGGCGGGCAGGAAGGTGGGCGAACTCGGTGCACGCCACCTCAAACGCACGCATCTTGAACTCGGGGGGAACAACGCTCTGATCATCCTCCCCGGCGCAGACCTGAATCGTGCGGCATCCGCCGGAGCTTTCGGCTCATTCATGCACCAGGGCCAAATCTGCATGACGACCGGGCGTCATCTCGTGCACGAAAGCTTGCACGACGAATACGTCGCGGCTCTGACGAGCAAGGCCGAGCACCTGCCCGTCGGCGACCCCGACTCGGGCCAGGTGGCGCTCGGGCCGATCATCGACATCGGGCAACTTCAGCGTATCGACTCGATCGTGCACGACTCGGTGGCGGCCGGAGCGACGCTGTCGGCCGGTGGCACGTATTCTGACCTGTTCTATCAGCCCACCGTGCTGTCAGATCTGAAGACAG
Organism: Subtercola sp.; assembly: GCA_025463745.1. Taxonomy (GTDB): domain Bacteria; phylum Actinomycetota; class Actinomycetes; order Actinomycetales; family Microbacteriaceae; genus Subtercola. The sequence goes on along the minus strand of JAODBB010000252.1, from coordinate 4,890 downwards.
ACCACCGCGCCTGGGCTGAAGAGATCTTCGGCCCCGTTGCTCCGATTCTGCCGTTCACTGATATCGACGAGGCCATCGCCGTCGCTCGCAACGTCGAATACGGCTTGTCGCTCGGCATACTCGGCGACGTCGGCCAGGCCATGCGCATCGCCGATGCCGTACCGACCGGCATTGTGCATATCAACGAGCAGACCGTCTCAGACGAGGCCAACGCACCCTTCGGCGGGATGGCGGCCTCTGGCACAGGCTCACGGTTCGGCGGTGCCGCTGCAAACATCGAAGCGTTCACCGAAACGCAGTGGCTGACGGTTCGACCGGAGATCGCGCCGTACCCGTTCTAGAGCTCGTAGTCGAACGTGAACGTCGCGGTGCGATCAGGGTGGAACTCGATCGAACCCTCGCCCGAGATTCCGCGCAGTTCTCCCGTGCCGCTGTCGACGACGACTTTCAGACCACCTTCTGAGACACTCGTCGAGCGCATGGCGGAGTGCCTAAGCACGAACTCACCCTGTCGTCCACCGACGCTCACGCTCATTCGTTCGAACGCAACGTACGACTCCGAGCCGGCTACAGCGGTCTTGTAGCCGAGCATCTGCACCGATGATGAGCCGTCGATGTCTCCCCAGAAGTGTTTGGCGATCACCACGCTCCGCAACAGAGTGCCGTCATGCTGATCGAGCGGAGTTTCGACTCGACTGTCGATGGTGAAGTGGCCGACGGCGATCATAAGATCTCGAGTTCCTCCATTGGAGTCAACGTGAATGAGCACACTATTTCCGCTCGTCATGAGTTTGTCATATGTTTGCAGAATGGACTAAGAATTCGTCTTTGTCGGAGGTGACGTCTTTCTGCGTCCGGTGTCCGGTCAGAAGGGTGGCGGCCCGAGTATCTCGATCGCGCTCGTAGTGCCAGCTGCTGCGCGCACCCGTTCGAAGTCGGGCATAGGCGGCTCTCCTATGCCGGCAGGGTCGCTCGCGAGCCGGTAGAACCCTTCCCCGCCGCCCGGTGTTTGGAGACAGAGCATCCGGGCCGTCGCCGTCATCACCCGGAACGCGTGGGGGACGCCCCGTGGGATGATCGCGATACCACCCGCTGCGAGAGTCTGCTCATCGTCGTCGATGTGCAGCAGCACCTCGCCCTCGAGCATGTAGAACGTCTCATCGGCTTCGGGATGTCGGTGCAGCGGGGTGACCTTGCCCGCATCCAGTGCATCTTCGAAGAGCAGGTAGGCGCCACCTGTCTCGCTCTCGGTGGCCAGCCAGGTATGGATGCCTCCACCGCAGAACCAGCGCCGCTCGCCCGTTCCCTGAGCTCGTACCGTCGTTTGCAGCGAACCCATGATGAGCTTCTTCCTTCGTGGGATTAGAGTCCCATAACGAGACTAGAGTACTATGTGGGTCATGTCAACGCCCTACGAGTTCGCCGGACGCACCCGGCAGAAGCAGCGCACTCGCGAAGCGCTGGTGGCTGCGGCGCGCGATCTCGTCGCGCAAGGAGGCACGGTGCCGAGCATCGAAGCGGCCGCCGAAGCCGCATCCGTCTCCCGCACCACGGCCTACCGGTATTTCCCCTCACAGCAGGCCCTCCTCCTCGCAGCTCACCCGGAGATCAGCGTGAGCACCCTCGTTCCGGACGACGCCGGCGACGACCCGCAAGCGCGCCTGTTGGGTGCGGTGGAGGCATTCATCAAAATCATTGTCGACACCGAAAACCAGCAAAGAACTATGCTTCGGCTCTCACTTGATCCGGCGACCTCGGGCGAATCCCTGCCTCTTCGAAAGGGTCGCGCGATCGCGTGGTTCGAAGAGGCGCTCGCACCCTTGCGAGGGCAGCTCACCGACGTCGAGATCCACCGGCTCGCGCTGACCGTCCGCAGCGCCGTCGGCATCGAGTCGCTCGTCTGGCTCATTGACATCGCGGGACTCACCCGCGCCGAAGCGGCAGAACGCATGCTCTGGTCGGCGCGAGCACTCTTCCGCCAGGCCCTGGCAGACGCCCACCGGGACCGCACTGGTTGAGGCCCATGACCGCAATTGGTGCGACTTTTTCGTCACGCTCGCCTCGGATAAGGGTTGTAGATAGCTAGGCCAGTGGGACCCAAGCGGTGTTGATTGCCCTGCCTTCTGCATCGCGAGCTCTCTCGTCTCAAGTGTCGGTTAAGAATTGCATCGCCCACGAAAGGCCCGAAAGTTCCTGTCATTTCTTTCGACGCGGCTGAGCGTGCTAGCGGTAGCATTTGCCGTGGGTATGGAACATGACAGCAGGTCGGTAGCGAGCAAGCTCTTCGCGATTATCGATGTGTTCGATGGAGCGAAGCCGGGTTCGACGCGCAGCCTCACTGCCATCGCCGAACACGCCGAGCTGCCGCTCTCGACGGCTCATCGGCTGGTCGCGGAGTGGGTTTCGTGGGGCGGTCTCGAGCGTGACGGTGACGGCCGTTACTCGCTCGGGCTCCGGTTGTGGGAACTCGGGGTGCAAACCGCGCCCGCTCGAAATCTCCGAACGACCTCGCTGCCGTATCTTGAAGACCTCTTCGAGGCGACGCATGAGCATGTGCATCTTGCGATTCTCGACGGCAGCGATGCGTTGTATCTCGAGAAGCTCACTGGGCATGACGCGGTACCCATCATTTCTCGAGTCGGTGCTCGACTACCTTTGCACTCGACGGGCGTGGGGCTGGTCTTGTTGGCGTTCGCGCCCACCGAACTGATCAATGCGTATCTGGATGCCCCGCTCACCGGTTTTCTGCCCAACACCGTCACGTCGGCCGAACAGTTGCGCCGCCGGCTTGCCGAGATCCGTGCTACCGGAATCGCGCAGATGAGCGAGGAGATGACGCCAGGATCGTCGTCGACTGCGGCACCGATTCGGGATCGCACCGGGGCCGTCGTGGGCGCGGTCTCGGTAGTTATCCGCACGACAGAGGCGGCGGCCCGGCAGAACGAGGCCGTGGTGCGGCTGGCCGCTCGGGGTATCAGCCGCGCACTTGGCTTCCGCTGAGCGGAAGGTCGTACCACCACGGTTGCCAAGCGCGCGATGATGACGATCATCCTGTCACCGTCGTTAGAGAAATCATCGTGCCCAACCTCACCACCCGTGTAGCTATCGTCGGCGCCGGTCCCGCTGGGCTGCTACTTGGCCGTTCGCTCTACCAGGCGGGCATCGATTTTGTGATCGTCGAGAACCGTGACCGCGAGTACGTGCTCGGCCGCATTCGCGCCGGGGTGCTTGAGCAAGGCTCCGTCGAGACCCTCGAACAACTCGGTGTCGGGGCCGGGGTGCAGGCGAACGGCATGATTCACGATGGCATCTACTTGCAATTCGCCAGCGAACGCCATCACGTCGATTTCAGCGACCTGATCGGTCGCACCGTGACGATTTACGGCCAGCAGGCCGTGGTCAGAGACCTCGTCGACGCCCACGATGCCGCTGGCACGCCGGTCTTCTACGACGCGAGCGATGTCGCCGTGCACGACCTGACCGGCACGCCGTCACTCACGTTCTCGTACAACGGCCTTCCGTACACGGTGAAGGCCGACTTTGTTGTCGGTGCTGACGGGTTTCACGGCATCTGCCGACAGTCGGTGCCGGCCGACGAGCTCACCATCTATCAGCGCGACTACCCGTTCGCGTGGCTGGGGATCCTCGCCGAAGTGGCGCCGTCGACCGACGAACTCATTTATGCGCTACACGACGACGGGTTTGCGATGCATTCAATGCGATCGCCGACGGTTTCGCGTCTTTACCTGCAGGTCGACCCGGCCGACGACATTGCCAGCTGGTCAGACGCGCGCATCTGGGATGCTCTGCACGCTCGTTTGGGCGTGCCGGGCTGGTCACTTGAGGAGGGCCTCATCACGGAGAAGTCAATTCTGCCGATGCGGAGTTTCGTCGTGTCGACCCTGCACTACGGGTCGTTGTTCTTGGTCGGCGATGCCGGCCACATCGTGCCGCCGACGGGTGCGAAGGGGCTGAATTCGGCGATGTCCGACGTGACCCAGCTGAGTGCAGCGCTTGTTGCGCATTACTCAGGCGACGACGGGTTGCTGGCAGGCTACAGCGACGTGGCGTTGGCGCGGCAGTGGAAGGTGCAGCAGTTCTCGCAGTGGATGACCGAAATGTTGCACAAGCGACCAGGCGGCGATGCCACAGCAGCATTCGACTATCGCAGCCAGCTGGGCCGGCTGGATTACGTGACGCACTCCGATGAGGCGATGCGGTCGTTGGCGCAGCAGTACACCGGGCTTCAGCTCACGTGAGCTACGGGCATCCAGAGCCGATAAGAGCAGAAAGTCGAGTGAGCATGGCACTTTCAACGCAAGGTGAGATCAGCGCGGAGATCGCCGCGATCAGTAGCGAAGCGAGCGCGGCCGTCGAGGCTGGTGGTGCGCCGGAGCTTCAGACGAGGCGCGGGTATGCGCCGTACCGTAGCTCTGTGCTGCGGCATCCGACCCATGCGCTGGTGAAGGCCGACCCGGAGGAGATCGAGCGTACGTCGCCGGCGTTCGGGCACGCCGACGTGGATGCGTACGAGGCCGACCTCACGATTCAGCATTCGGGGGAGCCGCTCGGTGAGCGCATCATCGTGACGGGCAAGGTGCTCGACGGGGAGGGGCGGCCGGTGCGTAATCAGCTGATAGAGATCTGGCAGGCGAACTCGGCGGGCCGGTACGTGCACAAGCGCGACCAGCACCCGGCGCCGCTGGATGAGAACTTCACGGGTGTGGGCAGGGTGATCACGGGGGATGACGGCAGTTATCGTTTGGTGACGATCAAGCCGGGTGCGTACCCGTGGAAGAACCACACCAACGCGTGGCGTCCGGCGCATATTCATTTCTCGTTGTTCGGTAGTGCGTTCACGCAGCGGCTGGTGACGCAGATGTATTTTCC
>JAODBB010000095.1 GCA_025463745.1 Subtercola sp. | reverse complement strand
TGGTCGAAGCGATCGCGGCGAACCTGCCCGGTGCGTCCTGGCAACGCTGCCGTACCCATTACGCCGCGAACCTGATGTCCGTGTGCCCGAAGAACATGTGGCCGGCGGTGAAAGCGATGCTGCACTCCGTGTACGACCAACCCGACGCCGACAGCGTGAACGCCCAATTCGACCGGCTGCTGGACTACGTCGAAGACAAACTCCCCGCAGCGTTCGAGCACCTCGATGCTGCCCGAGCCGACATCCTCGCCTTCACGTCGTTCCCGGACGGGCTCTGGCAGCAGATCTGGTCAAACAACCCCAACGAACGCCTGAATCGTGAAATTCGCCGCCGTACCGACAGCGTCGGGATCTTCCCCAACCGCGACGCGATCACCCGCCTCGTCGGCGCCGTCCTCGCCGAGCAGACAGATGAATGGGCCGAGGGCCGCCGCTACCTCGGCCTCGACATCCTCGCCAAAAGCCGCCTCACCCTCGTCCCCAACACCGAAAGCGAGGTGACAGAACCAGCCCTCGCCCTCAGCGCATAAACCCTCAAACCGAAGGAACCACCGCTACACCACCACCAGGGACTTGACCTCACGCTCTTGCACAGTGGGAGAGCGATATTGCGAATAAAACCAAGTTGGTTGCAGTTGCAAACGACGACGCCAACCACATGTTCGGAATCAATGGGTCGAACGTAATACGTGAGTGTGTTCGGCTGGTTCTTGTGCCTGCATCCACCAATATTTCGAGCCAGGTGGGCGAGTCCGGGAGGGGTACAGCATTGAATGAGCTCATCGGTGCGGTCATGTCCGATGCTGGTGCTCGGGCCCAAGCTGAGTGGCTTGTCGAAAACGAAGCGACAATGAGCCAATTACAAACGCGCGTCCGCGAGAGCGTTGAGGCGTCTACCGACATTCAAACGTCTCGGATCAATTCGCGGCTATCTTCACTTGTCCCAAACGCTAGTGTCGCACTTACCACGACCGTTCCTGATTGGACTCCTAAAACCGACGCCACCGTTACAACTGATGTGACCATCGACGGGGTAACAAACGACGTCAGCAAGCAAGGTCATGGAATCCAACGAGCGGTGATGATTTCCATGTTCCAGGCTCTTGTTCCTGATGCGGAACTGACTCGTGATAATCATGTGCAGGCAGACGACGAAGATGAAGCCGAGGCGAATACTCGCCTCGAAGAAGAGCTAGCGAGACTTCCAAGCCTAATCATCTGTATCGAAGAGCCTGAGATCTATCAACACCCTATTCGAGCCCGGGCGTTCGCACGCACGCTCACTGAATTGAGTACTCAACTCGGAGCACAAGTAATTGTGGCCACGCATAGTCCTTATTTTGTTCGGCCTGACCAATTCTCTTCATTGCGACGATTTACTCTGAAAGACGGTCAAACAGAGGTTTCAAGCACCAGCCCTGCAGAGCTAAGCGCCTCAACCGGCATTCCAGTTGAGAAGATTTCCAAGATCGTAGATAAGCGTGTACCGACTGAATTCTCCGAAGGTTTTTTCGCCGACTCAGTTGCTTTGGTCGAAGGTGACACTGATCGTGCGGTCGTTGAAGCCCTAGCATCACGCCTCAACCTCGCTCTCGATGTCAAAGGCATTTCTGTCCTCGAAGTTTCGAGCAAAGAGAGTATCCGCATTCCTTATGAAATCTTGCACGCACTTGGTATTCCAGCCTTCGTTTTCATAGATGGAGACTTTTTAGGGGCCAAGAGAAAACATCCAACTGACGCGGCCAAAGAATCTAGCGCTCACGCGAGTCATAAGGCGGCGACCGAGTCGATCATCGCTTGGTTACCGTCCTCCGTCGCGGTCCAAGGAAATCTCCCTGTTTTGTTCGGGAATCCGACCGTAGTCGCGAGTCACTTCGTCGTATGGTATGACGACCTCGAAGAAGAGCTGGCAGCATGGCCGAGCTTTGACGCTGCACTGGTCGCAAATGGAGATGGCAGTATCCGTGCACGGACCAAGAAGGACCTCTACGCCTACAGGAACGCGATTTTAGACGCAGATATGTCCGACATGCCTGACACCTTGAAGTCAGCAATCGAAGCGATAGCGGCTTTCAAATAAGAAAGAGCCCGACCTCACGGTCGAGACCATTCGTCCGTGAGGTCGGGCTCTTTTCAATTCCTGAGCTTCGACCCTCATCTCACTCTCTCGAATTCCCAAGAGCTTAAAGACCCTAACCGTCGTCTCTCGAAAACTCAGAAGCGAGTGATTCAAGTCCTTTCCGCACCGTCTTCGGGTCTCGTCCGAGCGAAAGTCCTATTCGATTCGGGCTCCAGCCTTCGTCGGCGAGCTGCCTGATTCTCGTTAGTTCGTAGCTCGTGAGCGGCCGCACACCTACCGCACATCCTTGATTCTTCAGGTGTTTGCTATGGTCTGTCGGTGTACTCCATACCGTTCAGCCAGTACATAGATAGATCCTTCACCAGCTTCATAATCCGCAACAAGCAGTTGGATCTCATCGGCATTAAGCCGCTTCTGCGGCGTGGCCGCATCACGATACTCACGCGGTAATTGCCCAAGTATTTTGGCTATCTGGCCTGAATTCAGGAGCTGAATCAGCGAAATAACAGGGGTCCCACAATTCGAGAGGACTCCCGCTAGGGGCACCGATTGAATGGCCTCCGAATCGAGTCCGAATCGCGCAGGTATGCGTCGTACAGAACGGGGCAACGGAAGCCTGCACCAAGCCGCACGTGAACCTTGGCGGCCATTCATCGACCTGAACCGATGAATCACGCGAGTAATGCGGTATATCGCCAGTCGAGGACTGGGCGCGTCTCCTGCCCTGGCCCGCTGCGGGCACGTACGATCGATCGAAGGTTCACGAGTCGGCCGCTGGTCTCGAGCGATGTGTGCTCAGCTTCCACTATGATCTCGCTTGTCAGGGTGTCGCCTTCGTGAACGGGCCCGAGATGGTCGCAGCCGTGCCATGCCACGACGGTGACGAGTTCTGGGAGAATGCGCGCCGCCTGGGTCAGTGCGAGTGCAATAGTGTGCCCGCCGTAGACGAGACGCGATCCGGTGAAGTCGTCGTGATGAACTTGTGCGATGTTCAGCGTGAGGCGCGCGAGTTCCGGAGCGTTCGAGACCACGTCGCCGCCGATTACAGGCAGCACAGTCCCGCTCGGCAGATCCCGAGGCACGTGCGGACGGAGACTGTCACGGAACGGTACAAGATCCCAAGTTCGTACGGCGTCCAGAAACCGTTCGGGGAGAACGGCATCGCCGATCGTTTCGAGATCGTCCGCGCGGCCGGTGCTCGTACCCGGGTTTCGCAGCGGAAGCATGGCGCAACGCCAGAAATCGAGCACAATCCGATTGTGTTGATCGACCGATGTGATTCGGAGTGCGGCAAGGCCACGCGTTTCACGACCTGGTCTCGCGCTGGTCTGTCGAAGACCGGCGACCTCGGTGCGAGTGCGCAGCGTGTCGCCAATCTCTGGGAACCGGCGAAAGCCAAGACCTCGGTAGAACAGATTGGCGATTACGCGATGAGTCGCGGTGGTCGACTGGCCAATGGCAATGTCCCATATGAGCGAAGGCGAGACGAGGCTTACCGATCGATTTGTCACGGCATTACACAATTCGTGATCGAGGAAGAGACGCAGTCGGTCTCCCACGATCGACTGATGCACTGCCGCGAGCCCTTCCGTCATAGTGATCGGGGGAGTGTCTTCGTAGATATCCCCAACATCGAGATCGTCGAAATATGGGCTTTCTGACCCTATCTTCATCTCGTGCTCCTCGTTCGAGCCAGTACCCGCCGGGCGTTGGCCGCCATCGCTTCATCTACGATTTCGCCCTCGACGATTGCGGCTCCGACCTCGGGGCCATCGGCCGTTCGTTCACGGCCGGGCGTTTATTCGGCGAATTCGTTGTCACGGAGTCGGACAGCTTCTGTGAAGCCGAGTTCGGCGACGCGCTTGTAAAAGCCGTAGTCGACTTCGCGGCTATTGCGGACCCAGTCAAAGGAGACCTCGTAATAACGGTCGTCTTCGAGAACGCGGCTCACGTCGCGGTACGGCCAGTTGATTCGCTTCTTGTTCGCTTCGACGGTGCCTTCGGGCATCACCGCAAGATCCGTGACGAGGTCCGTCACGTGTTTGTCGAGGTCGGCCACAGGAAGGACTTCGTTGACGAGGCCGTTCCGTTCGGCCTCTGCTGCTTTCATGAGGGCGCCTGTCGCGAGGTACTCTTTAGAGACTTTCACTCCCGCCAGCCACGGCCAGATAGTGGGCTCAACCCAGCCCCACTTCGCCTCAGGATGACCGAATGTGGCCGTCTCGTCGCAGAAAGTCATATCCGCCAAGAGTGCCAATTCGCATCCTATGCCGTGTGCTCGGCCGCGAACCTTGGCGATGACGATCTTCGGATTGTTCCACACAGATCGCACGAAACCGGTGTATCCGTCGCGCCATTGTACGAGATTGTCATCTTTCTGGAGGCCCTGTAGATAGTCGAAGTCAATGCCGGCGCAGAAGTCTGCACCGGATCCTTCCACCACGATCGCCTTCGTCTCGGGATCGACGGAGAGCTGGCCGAGCGCCGCCTCGAGATCCCTGTAGAGGCGGAGGTCGAGTGCGTTTCCGTTGCCGGTGCTGTTCAAGATGATGGTGCTGATTGGGCCAGATCTTGTGATGCTGATCGATGCTGGTGTGTCCACAATTTTTCCTACTTTCGACGTGTCTGGGGTGTGTGTTTGCTGGTCATCGATTTGCCGGTGCTTGAGCATCCAGCATTAGGCTGCTTTTCACGGTCGCCTCTGCACTCAACATCCACGGGGAGGGTTCGACCCCGGCTGCGTCCCAATGGGCAGTTTCGAGATCGAACATCCGGTCATGGACGCTCATGCGGATGAAGTCGCTGCGTGACGCGTTGACCTGACGTTTGATGAGTTCGGGCACCCCATAGGGCATCGCGGCGATCTCACGTGCGATGCGTAGGCCTTCCGTAACTAGTTGGTCCGCCGGCACGACTCTGTTCACGAGACCGTACTTCTGTCCCCGCTCTGCGGTGATATGCCGCCCAGTCGCGACGATCTCCATCGCAACTTTCGGCCCCAGGAACCAAGCCCACAACATAGTCTTCGACGCGATACCATGGCGCGTCTCGGGGTATCCGAACTTCGCGCTTTCGGCGGCGATCGTGATATCGCAGCCAAGTGCGAGAGTGCCTCCGCCGCCCAAGGCATACCCCTGAACGAGACAGATCACCATCTTGTTGTTCGCCAACGTCCAGCGAGCGAACAGCTTGTAGCGGCGGCGCCACGCATCGGGAGCCTCTTCGTCCTGCAACTCCGCGCTATAGGTGAAGTCCCTCCCGGCGCAAAAGGCCCGCCCTTCGCCCTTGAGCACGACGACGCGTACCGATTCGTCCTCTTCCGCCGCCGCCAGGGCGTTGCAGATCTCCTCGTACATCGGGAGGTTGAACGCGTTGAGTTTGTCGGGTCGATTTAGCGTCACGCTGGCCACTCCTCCACCTTCATCCTCATACTTGATGTATTGATACTGTCCTCCGGCCATCCCGTAGCCTCCTTTTCTTCGTGCGGCTCACTGAGCCGATGGCTTCTTCTCTACGATCAAACAATCGACGCACCAGGCGCGATCACCAGAAGCGTGGATCATGAGCGGATTCACCTCGAGGTGCGAGATGTTTCGGATGTCTTCGGTTGCGACCCGAACAAGATCCTGAACGAGCGAGACGGCAAGATTGATTCCTTGCTCGCCGACCTCAGCGAAGAGCCAGTCGTAGCAACGGAGTCGCCGAAGCATCGCGTGCAGATCGTCGTTAGAGAACGAACCGAGACCTGCCACCACATCATGCGTCGACTCGACGCCGACGCCGCCATGCCCGAGAACGAGCATGGGAGCGAATCCGCTCTGCAGGTCGATTCCCACGAACAGCTCGAAACCCGACACCTGTTCTTGGACAGCCACACCGCGCACGACTGCGTCGGGGACTTTCTGCGCCGCCCGTATCGTGAGCATGGAAACCGTCGCTCCAAGTTCGCCAGAGCCGACAACGCCGGTCGCCACGAGGCCCAGTTTCGCCCTGTGGGGAATGTCGTCGGAGACGATCTTGAGAACGAGAGGGCCCTCGCCCAACGCTTCGATCGCCGCCGGGGCCTCATCTGGCGTCATGATGACTCTTTCGCGCGGGACGGGAAGGCCGAACCGCGCCAGGATTTCGCGAGCTGATGCGTCGTCGATGCCGTCTGTCGCGTCAATCGCTTCAGCAGCTGCATCGATCCGATCGAGGATAATCGGCTCCCACAGCGTCGGCGGTGCAGCCGCTATCTTGACTGCATGGAGCGCCCGGACGACGTTGTCCGGCCCTACGAAATGAGCGAGACCTTCCTGTGTATAACGGGCGGCCATCTCGTCGTCGACAACCGGGATCCAAGGCGAGCCCGCTGTGGTCAACACGGGCTTGCCGTGCTTCTGCTGGATTGCTTTCGTCGAGGCCACACGTTCCGGCGTCTGCGAGGAGGCATGTAATTCGATGACGATGACGGAATCGATGGCCGGATCGGCTGCGAACGTATCGACGACGGCTCCCCACGCGTCGGCGTCGTCTATCTGGATCTGATTGGACAGCTCCAGCGGATTCTGCACATGATGCGCTGTCGGAAGGTATCGAGCGATTTGCGTACGTGTCGATTCACCGAGATCGGGCACGGTGAATCCCATGTCGTCCAGTTGGTCGGCGATTGCTTCTGCCGCCCCCCCGGTGATCGACACGATTCCGACGGATGTGCCGGTGGGCCAGAGTTCGCGGGGCAATTGCGCCGCGAGTGAGGCGGCGTCGAGCATCTCCTCGATTGAAGCGACGCGCACAACACCGAGTCGCTCGAACAGCAGGTTGAAGAAGCGATCCGACCCGGTGAAAGCTCCCGTATGTGCGGCGGCCATCCGCGATGCGGCTTCCGAGCGTCCGAGCTTCAATACGATCACTACCTTGCCGCGCCCGATGCATGCTCGGACAGCCTGATAGAACTCGAGAGGATTCCTCGCCTCCTCCAAGAGAAGGCAGATGACTTTCGTCGCGTCGTCCTCGGCGAGATAGCGTAGATAGTCAACCGTCTGAAGATCGATTTCAGAGCCACTGGACACCAGAGAAGTGAACCCGAGACCGCGCCCGGTTCCACCCTCGAAGATCGCTCGCACTCCGCCACCACTCTGAGACACCACGCCGATAGAACCCGGTTTCGGCATCCGCTGATAGGTGCCGGAATATGGCGCTATGCCCTTCGTCGCGTTCAGCACACCCAGGCACGACGGGCCTACGATGACCATGCTCGTGCGAGCGACGAACTGCTCGAACTCGTCGAGCCGCGCCTGGCCGGCGTCTGTTGCGCTCTCAGAGAATCCAGCTGCGACCACGATCGCTGCACGTACGCCTGCCGCCTCGCAATCCTGAAGAGCCTCGACGACGCGAGCGGTGCCGACAGCGATGATCGCGAGGTCGATGTGCTTATCAATGGCCGAGACAGAACGATGGCTGAGACGACCATACACAGTCGAACGATTCGAGTTGACGAGGTATACGGGCACCCGGTCTTCTGATTCGTTCAGCCAGCAGAAGGCGCTTCTCGCATAGCTGTTGTTTTCCGAGGCACCAATTATGCAGATGGATTGCGGTTCGAACAAGGCGCTCATCGACGCTATTCGTCGATCGGTGGCAGTGTCAGTCATTCTGTTACTCCTGACGGGACCATGTGGCCCCCGTTCCAGATGGTTGTGTCCTCGGCGAGATGGATCGACTCACCGCAGGATGTGTCTTGTGACGAGGCGCGAGATGAGCCAGCCGGCGCCAACGATGATGAATCCGGCGAGCACAACACCGACGGAGAAGGCGGCGACAACCGAGATGCTCGATGTCTGCCACAACCGAAAGATTTCGGGTCCAACGACGGGATTGCCGGCACCGGAGATGAAGACCACGAGCGAGAGCTGTTCCATCGAGGCCAGGAAAATGAAGACGAATGCAGTGAGCAGTGACGGGAGAACAAGCGGGAACACGATTCGCCGGAATACGGTCGTCGGACGCGCACCCGCAACGCTGGCGGCTTCCTCGAGCTCACCGCGCACGCCTACGACGGCGGAGTAAGTGAACCTCACTCCGAAAGGTATGTAGAACACAACATACGCAATCAAGATGAGGAACACCGAGTTGTAAAGAAAGCTCTTCGCGTAGGTCTGCAGAAAGGCGAGCGACAGCAGGATGCCGGAGAGCACTAACGGAATGCTACCGAGTTGATCCAGAAGTCGGGTGATCCGGTTGGATTCCCGCACCGTCACCCAACTGAGGAGTACGGTCAGGAGCACCACGATGAGTCCAGCGAGAAGTCCGAGGACGATCGAGTTGACACCCGAGGTGATGAGGCCGGCTGTCGATCCGATGTCGGAGAAGTTGCTGAAGCCGTATGTGCACGTCGTGAAGCACGGGAAGTCGTTCCCCGTGACGAATGATCTCCACAGCAACACGAGCACAGGCACAACGGTGCAGAAGGCAAGCACGATCACTAGGATTGCCGAGGGGATCCTCCAACCTTCGAGCCGGACTCGACCTGATCGATAGCCCTTACCGCTGATCACGCCGAACCGTTTCGCCTGCGCTGTGGCTCTGAAGTAGGCGACGAGTGCAATGACCGCGACGATTGCGAGCACGATCGAGTATGCTGCTGCCCCGTTGTAGTCGGGGAAGTTTCTCTGCACGAGACTGTAGACCTCGGTGCTCAATACGATGAATCCGCTCTGCGTGCCGATGAGGGCCGGCAGGTCGAAATGCTGCACGACGAGAAGACCAACGAGGAATACGGCGGCGAGCAGGCTCGGGCGGGAGAGTCCCAAGGTGATACGTGTGAGCATCCGGAATCGCCCGGCTCCTGCGACCCGGGCCGCCTCCTCGAGAGATGGATCCATGGCGCGTAGCGCTGGTGCGACGAGGAAGAATGCGATCGGTGCGAATCGGAGGCCGGTCACGATGCACAACCCGAACCATGAATAGAACAGGTTGGGACCGACATCTTGCAGCCAGGGGAAGATATTCCAGAGGATTCCGACGCGGCCGCCAATGAGCGTCCAGCCGATTCCGTGGATCACGCTGGGCACGCCGAACCCGAGGGCGAGCATGGCGTACACCGCGATGCGTCCGGGTGCGTCCGTGCGTTCGACGATGATCGCGATGACGAGCGCCACCAGGATCGCGACGAAGGTGGCGCCCAAGGTATAGAGGAGAGTGTTCCCGAGGATCTGAAGTCCGACCCCGTTGTTCCAAATCCTGACGAAGTTGTCGAGCGTCGCCGCCGTACCCGTCGAGTTGGAGAAGGCGAGAATCACGATCCGCACGAGCAACGGCACGATCAATGCGAGAAGGATGACCATGATCGGCAAGCCGAAGATCTTGCTCCGCTGGCCGAGGCGTGCTCTCATGGGTGCTACGCGGGTCATCGACGTGCTCTCTTTAAGCAGTGGCTCTGTAGGCAGAGACTCGTCGTCATGCGACTGCTCCCGTCGTCCGGTAGATGTAAGTCTGTTCGGCACTGCCGGTGAGTGTCACCGAGTCTCCAAGCGTGAGCCGTGGGGTCCCTGGGACGATAACGTTCAGTCGGAAGCCGTCAGCCGTGTCGACCATGACCTCCGAAAACGAACCATTGAACATGCACTGATTGATGGTCGCCGCGAGCCCGTATATCGTGTCGCTCTCGAACTGCGGAGCGCCCGAGCTGTTTCCAGTCGACAATTGCATCGCGTCTGGCCGCACCACTATCCGCACATCGTCGCCCGGCGTCAGGGCATCGCCCATCAGCGTTCCGACAACTCGAGATCCGCCACTGGATCGTGCAGTGCCGACGCCAGTTGGAATCGATGAGGGGGACGGCACAAGACTGCCGTCGAACGCATTTGCCCCACCGAGGAACTCGCCAACAAAGGGCTGTGCCGGCCGGTTGTACACCTCCTCGGGTGACCCCACCTGGAGAAGCTGACCTGACTTGAATACTGCGATCCGATCCGATAGAGACAGAGCCTCCGACTGGTCGTGTGTGACATAAACGGTAGTGATCCCCACCTCCCGTTGCAGCCGCTTGAGCTCGGCACGCATCGTGACTCGAAGCAATGCGTCGAGATTGCTGAGGGGCTCATCAAGCAACAGAAGCCGCGGCTCACCGACCAATGCGCGGCCGAGGGCCAGCCGCTGCTGCTGGCCTCCGCTCAAATCAGTGGCATTCCGCCGCTCATATCCACCGAGCCCGACGATCTCGAGAATCTCCGAGACGCGCTTGCGGTCGGACTGCGAAAACCGGCCCGGCCGACAACGTAACGGGAAGGCCACATTCTCAAACACGTTCATATGCGGCCAGATCGCATATGACTGGAACACCATACCGGTCGGTCGCTTCTCCGGACGCATATTGAGACGCCGACTGGAATCGAATACCGAGAGGTCACCGATCGAGATCAGCCCGGCATCCGGGGTTTCGAGGCCGGCGAGGCTGCGCAGAAGCGTCGTCTTGCCACAACCCGACGGGCCGATAAGAGTGAAGAACTCTCCTTCCTCTACTTCGAAGCCGATCTCGTGAAGTGCGTGCGTGCCACCATCGGCGCCGTGGAAGCGCTTGTCGACGCCTTCAACCCGCAATACGGCGGTCACTTGACGTCCTCAATGATGATATTCATGAGCTCCATCTCGCATGAGATAAATCTGGGTGCTGTCCAAGAATCGGGGCGTGGGGGCCATCGGATATTCGGCCCCCACACCAAGTCAGCCGTTCAGAAACAGCTGTGAGAACAGCTCCTCATTGGCTTGCTCGTAACCGGCGTACGAGTCGTACTTGCCCTGCCATAACGACGGATCGAGCTTGTCGATAATGTCGAGCTTCGAGGTATCGACACCCGGGATCGTAAACGGAAGAATCGGATCATCCTTGAACGGAGAAGAGAACCGTTGCGTCGTCGCGAGCTGCGCGGCCGTCCCGCCCTTCGTCGTGAACCAATCCGTCAGAAGCGCGGCCGCGCACGGATGCGCAGCGTTCTTGGAGATCGATATCCCCGCGAACTCCGACATCATCGGACTCATGACCGACCATCCGAATGGTGCTCCTTGATCGAGCGTGTAGAGACCGTAGTAAGCGCTCGACTGCAGCATGCCCATCGGAGTTTCCCCCGAGATGATCTGATCACGCTGCCCGGATGATGCGAGCTGCTGCGCCTTCGCGTTCTTCGCCAGTGCAGTTACATAGTCGCTTCCCTCCACGTGTGCGAGGAACCCGATCAAGGCTGGCATGCTTGGTGCCGTGTTGACGAACAGTTTGCCGGCGTACTTCGGATCTATCAGATCCTTCCAGTCGGTTGGAACTTCCGACCCTGTGATCTCATTCGTGTTGTATCCGACGCTGAGAACGCTTCCCCGCGTCTCCATCTCGTATTTGTCCGGTGTGCGCATATCCGCCTGATTTGGGGAATCCAGTTCAACGAAGAGATTGTTGTCACGCGTCAGCCCACCGAGGATGTCGTCGTAGACATCGAAGTTGTGCTGACCGGCCTGCTCTTCCTGGTTGATACGGGTCACGAGGTCCGTGGCGGACTGGAAGAGGTTGACTTTCACCCCTGGGTAGTCCTTCTCGAACGCATTGACGGCATCCTGCGCCTTCGAATAGCTGGTATAGAACGTCACCTGCCCTTCGGCCTGTGCACACTGATACAGATGCTGTTCGCGGTCCGAACCCGAATAATTCACGATGTCAGCAACCGAGTTTCCAGCTGACGCGGTTCCGCCGTCGGAACCCGGCGTGTTCGAGGAACATGCGGAAACCGATGCGATGACCGCGACGACCATGCCGGCGCCAACAGTGACACGTATACCTCTTCTCGAAATTCTTCTCATCCTTAACTCCATCCTTGAATGGGCTGGAGCATGAGCAAGAGGTTGCCCCAGAGTCTGAGTCGGAGACGGATGGCAACTGAAGTGTGCCAACTTCAAACCGTTCCGTTGAAATAATCCGCTCTCGGGTGCAGAAGGCAACATTCGTCTTATCGGACGATCACGCTCGCTTGCCTTCGTCAGATCTCGCCTGGCTCCTTTGCCGTGTTTGCTTTTCGTGCAGAGCTACTTCGAATCTCCGTTGAATCGAGCATTCAAGAAATGCTCTCGAGTGGATACTCAACCATATTACGAGCCGTAATACAAGATCCGAATTTGGCCAGTAATATAGGATTGTTCTTATACTGAGATTCAATCAGCACACGATGGGTGCGCGAATGTCGGAGCACTCGAAGAAGGTAGGCGGTCTTTAGATGTCCAACGCGGCGGCACCATTGCGAATGCGGGTGATCGAAGACCTCCGGGCCGACATCTCTTCTCTCGAGTTCGGACCCGGAGTGCGACTGATCGAGCGCGACCTCTGCGAGCGTTACTCCGTAAGCCGAACAGTGATCCGGGAGGCCCTTCGCCACCTCGAGGCCGAAGGGCTCGTGAAGGTCATCCCGAACCACGGGCCTGTCGTCAGTCAGTTGAGTTTGCAGGAAGGGGTCGAAATTTATGAACTACGGGGTGTTCTCGAACCGCTCCTGTGCACCTTGTTCATGAATCGAGCTAGCGATGACCAGAAACGCAATCTCCTGACGATCACCGAATCGTACGAAGTAGGCCTCATGAACGGTGATGTGCAAGCGTGGGATGGTCCTGACAAGTATTACGACCAGTTGATGGAGGGCTGCGGCAATGAGCTACTTGCGAACATCTTCCGAGCAAGTCAAACGCGCATCCGTCTGACTCGCCAACTGTCGCTTGGTAATCCAGGACGTGCCCTACGGAGTGCGCAGGAATTCCGAAAGATTGCGATCGCAATCACTCAGGATGATCTCGACGGCGTTCGCCGAGCCGTTGACACGCACGTAAATAATGCTTCCAGATTCATACTCGAAGCCCTCCAAAGGCGACGGCCCACAAGTGAATTGACGACGAGGTAAGTCGATCTGGTCGAGTTGCTGCTTGCCCATAGGTAGGCATAGGTTTGCGCGAGGCTGGCGTGTCCGGACTGGTTCCATAAAAACATGGAAGAACGCATTCATATTTGTATGGAAGCCAGAGGATCAGACGTCCGCCTGTCAGAACGCCGCAGCGCGGCATTGCGTGATGTTCCCCGGATTAGCTACGTTGGCGCGAGCCATCGTTGATCTGGAGAGTGCCTGTATGTCCGTTCCCGTCGCCCGTGCAGCATTGCTTCAACCACTCGAAGAGACTTCCTGGCCGGAGCGCACGACCGTGGTGATCATGGGCGGAGGCCCAGTGGGATTGTCGGCAGCGATAATGCTCGCGCAACGCGGTGTCGAGGTTCTTGTGCTCGAGCGTCGCAACTTCGACTATCGCTTCCCGCGCGCGCATCTCCTCAACGTGCGCACGATGGAAGCGTTCCACG
This sequence comes from Subtercola sp., assembly GCA_025463745.1. GTDB lineage: Bacteria > Actinomycetota > Actinomycetes > Actinomycetales > Microbacteriaceae > Subtercola. Next base: position 30,020 of record JAODBB010000095.1, on the reverse strand, counting down.
ACATGGGCATCGCCGACGACATCTACGCTCTAGGCCCTCAGAACGAGCGCTGGCGCAAGGTCGCCTGGTACACGACAGTGAGTGGATCGGGCGCTTTCGATGGGATGAAGATCGGCGAGGTGCCCGCCTGGGGCGGCGGCGCAGACGCCGTACGCTACGCGGAGGCAAGCCCGCGTGCATTCGCGAACCTCCCTCAGCTGCGCCTTGACCCGCTTCTCTATGCCCATGCCGTCGCAACGTGTCCGGGACGAATTCGCGGCATGCAGGAAGTCGTTGGAGTCGAGCAGAGCGCCGACTCCGTGACCGTAACGGTTCAGGATCGGGCGGCCGGCGTTACCCGTTGTGTCGATGCGCAATACCTCATCGCTGCCGACGGCGGCCGGGCGAGTGCCGAACTCCTCGGCGTCGAGATGGAGGGGCCACGAGACATCCGCGAGTCGATCAGCTACCACATCAGCGCCGACCTTTCGATGTGGTCGGAGCCGGATGCGCTTCTCACGCGGTTCTTCCACCCTGCTTACGGGCCGCGGCCACGCGCGACGCTTCAGGCGCTGGGGCCCGACACGTACGATCGCACGTCGCGTGAGTGGCTTGTCGGCATCGCGCCCGAATTGATCGCGGGCGATCCCGACGACGAAGAGATTGTGAAAACGGCGATTCGCGCCAGCCTCGGCATGCCGGCCGACAGTGCGATCACAATCCACTCGGCGAGCCGCTGGTTTCTCAATGGCACCGTTGCGCGGCAGTTCCGCGTTGGTCGCGCGTTCCTCGTCGGTGATGCCGCTCACAAGCATCCACCGACAGGCGGCCTGGGCCTGAACGGCGGAGTGCAAGACGTGCAGAACCTCTGCTGGAAGCTCGCCGCGGTGCTCAGCGGGCACGCCTCCGACGCGCTCCTCGACAGCTACGAGCTCGAGCGACGGCCGATCGCCGCCTACTACACTGCGCATTCCCTCGAGAATGCCAACCGCCACGCTCCCATCGGCGCTGCCCTCGGTTTCGACGCGCGCGACGAGGCAGCAGGCTGGGAGGGTCTCGAGACGTTCGTCAGCGAATCGCCCGAGGGTGTGGCGATGCGCAAGCGCGTGGGCGAGGAGGTCGATGAGAACGCCCTCGACTACAGCCAGCTCGGCGTCGAGGCGGGCTTCCGCTATTGGGCTGGGGCGTTCGCCCCTGACGGCACGACTCCTGCGGAAGACGCGGGCGCTGTGGCGTACCGACCGACGACCCGGCCGGGTAGCCACCTCCCGCACGTCTGGCTCACGAACTCTTCTGAGGGCGACGATACGCACGTGACATCGACGCGCGACCTTGTTCAGGCGACCGGACTCACTCTGTTCACGTCGGATGCGGCCCAGACCGCATGGCGCGATGCCGTTCTCGCCGTAGGGAGCCCGATGCCCATCCAGATCTTGGCTGTACCTCGGACTGAAGAGGCCTGGGCTGCGGTACGTGAGATCGGTGATGACGGCGCGGTGCTCGTGCGCCCGGACGCTACCGTGGGGTGGCGCACCGATCGCCTTCCGCACGACCCGGCAGGGGCGCTCCGTGACGCGGTCGCCGTGATCCTCCGCGGCGGAGACGCGCCGGCGGTGGATCCTGCGGAGACCTTCCTCGTGCGCGTCCGGGCCGCGGCGACCACGCTCGCTGCATAGCAACGCGCACTGCGGCGTTCGCCGAGCCCGTTCCGTGCATCGGAATCCGTGCGGAAACCGTCCGCTCGGCGCGGCGGAGTTCGTATCGTTGACCTGGGGTTCCTCGGCGGTCTGGCCAGTGGGCGCATCGGCTGTTGCCTCCAAGCCCCTCACAGCAGAGAATCAGGAGAGCGCATGCGCATCGGAATCGGTTTGCCCTTCGTAGACGAAAGCATCACCGTTCACACCGCTCAGTCACTTGGCGAGCGGGCGAAGCTGATCGAGAACATCGGCTTCGACGCAGCGTGGATGGGCGACGCATCCTTTCGCCGCATGTCGACATGGCCCGATCCGCTGATGTGGCTCCTCGCGGCAGCGCAGGCCACCGAGCACATCGAGGTGGGCACGGCCGTGTATCAGGTGCCGCTGCGCCAGACCGCGGTCATCGCCCAGCGCCTGCTCACGATCGAGGCGCTGACGCCCGGCCGGCTGCTCTTCGGTGTCGGCCCTGGCTCGACTGAGCGCGCGTTCGACGCGGTCGGCGGCTCCTTCGAGAGGCGATGGAAAGACTTCCACGCGGGCACCCGCGTCGTGCGGGAGTTCGCCGACGGGCAGGTCGTCGACGGCGTCGACCTCGCGCCCCCGTCAGAGATCAAGGGCGGCCCGAAGTTTCTGCTCGGCGCCTGGTACGGCGGGAAGAACCTCGCGCGTGCGGCGACCGAGTACGACGGCTGGCTGTGCTCTTCCCACGGCACAGGGATGGACAAGATGGAGGACGCGATCAAGCAGTTCCGCGACCTGGGCGGGAAGCGGGCGATCATTGCCACCGTCGGCATCGACTTCCATGCCGTCAAGAATCCCGGCGGTGAGAGCCACGGGCCCGGGGGAGCGGACCGCTTCTCTCTCCACTGCGAGCCGGCGGAGGCTGCGGATCGCGTCGCCTGGGCCGCGTCTCTCGGTTACGACGACATCATTCTGCACACGCGCGACCACGCCCACGGCGAGCGCAAGACCTTCGACACCGATCTCTACTACGACCTCCTTGCAGAGATCTATGACGTGCTCAAGCCCGCTGCGAGCCTCGTCGCGACCGCCTGAAAGTGAATCGCCCCGAGAGTCGCACGACCCTATCGGGGGTCGATGGCGCATGCTACGCTCGGCGCCATGAAGGCCTCAGCCGCTGACATTGCGTTGATCTGCGAAGCTCTGCCCGACGTCGAACTCGGTACCTCGTGGGGCGGCAGACCGACGTACAAGGTGCCTCGCGGGCCCAAGGGCAAGGGCTTCGTCCTCTACCGCGCACCCGGCAAGACGGCCGTCGATCCGTCGAGCGGTGAACAGTACACCGACCTGCTGGTCATTTCGGTGCCCAGCGCAGACGCGAAGATGGCGCTGGTACAGGATGCTGAGCTGCCGTTTTTCACGATCGATCACTTCAACGGGTTCAACGCCGTGCTTGTGCAGCAGAGCAGACTCTGCGAAATCGATCGCGACCAGCTCGCCGAGGTCCTGACGGAGGCCTGGGCGGCCAAGGCGCCGGCGAAGCTTGCCAACGACTATTTCGCCGGCCGCTGAGGAGCCGGGCACGTCACCTTCACGCTCGCCGGCTATCCAGGGACAGCTGATCCCTGGATAGCCGCTGACCGGGCGACGATGATGAGAAGACGCTAGTTCGAAAGCCGATCGGGAAGACACACAATGCAACTGGGCATCCACTTCATGAACTTCACCCTCCCTGGTGGCAGCGCCGCGATACCAACCGTTCTGGCAGAAACGGCGAAGACCGCCGATCAAGCCGGAGCGGCGTGGTTCACGATGATGGACCACTACTTTCAGATGGAACAGCTCGGCGGCTCCGAAGCCCCGATGCTCGAGGGATACACCTCCCTCGGCTTCCTGGCCGGGCAGACCGAACGGATGAGGCTCGGCCTTCTGGTCACGGGTGTCACCTACCGCCACCCGGGGTTGCTGGCCAAGATCGTCACCACCCTCGACGTTCTCTCCGGCGGCCGCGCGATGCTCGGCATCGGCGCGGCCTGGTACGAACATGAGCACACCGCTCTGGGAGTTGCGTACCCGCCCCTGAGGGAGCGTTTCGAGCGCCTCGAGGAGACGTTGCAGATCGTGCAGCAGATGTGGAGCGAGAACGACGGCCCCTATGCGGGCGACCACTATCAGCTCGCCGAAACCATCAACGTGCCGCAGAGCATCCAACGCCCCCATCCGCCGATCCTCATCGGCGGTGGCGGCGAGAAGAAGACCCTGCGCCTGGTGGCGAAATACGCCGACGCCTGCAACTTGTTCGCGATGCCGTTGGAGGAGACCAAACGGAAGCTCGCCATTCTGGCTGAGCACTGCGACGCGGAGGGCCGCGATTACGACAGCATCCAGAAGACGATCCTCGGTGGCGGCGACCCGATCGGCGACCCCGACGGGTTTCTCGCCACCATGGAAGGCTATGCCGGACTCGGCATCAGCCACGTGCAACTCGTACCGATGGGCCCGGACCCTGTCGGTTTCGTCGAGACGCTCGGGGAGCAGATCATCCCGCGCCTGGCGGAGATCGGTGCCTGAACGCACCCCCACTTGTGAGTGTCTCCGATCGATCGGAGACTGAAGCATGGACAAAACGCAACTCGCGGACTTCCTCCGACGGCGCCGCGAAGCGCTGCAGCCCGAGGACGTCGGCTTGAGTCGCGGCCCCCGGCGCCGTGCCGAAGGCCTGCGCCGGGAAGAGGTCGCAGCGCTGTGCGACATGTCTGTCGACTACTACAGCCGGCTCGAGCAGAGCCGTGGGCCGCAGCCGTCCGAGCAGATGCTCGCCGCGATCGCCCGCGGACTGCGTCTGTCGCAGGATGAGCGCGACCATCTGTTCCGTCTCGGCGGCCACAACGCGCCTGCGCGGGCGTTGCGCAGCGAGCACATCTCGCCCGGGCTCATGCGCGTGCTCGATCGACTGCAGGACACCCCTGCCCAGGTGATGACCGAACTCGGCGAAGTCCTCCTGCAGACCGAACCGTCGCGCGCCCTGTTCGGCGACGAATCCCGAGTCACGGGGATGTCGCGCAGCGTCTTCTACCGATGGTTCACCGACCCCACCTCACGAGACGTGTACCCGGCTGAAGACCACCCGACCCATTCCCGCACCTTCACGGCAGATCTCCGCACCGTCTACGTCAAGCATGGGCCGTCATCCCGCGCCGGAGCCATCGTGAATGCCCTGCTCGCGCAGAGCCCGGAGTTCGCTGAACTCTGGGCTGCCCATGAGGTCAACAGCGTGCACTCGTACGAGAAGCGGCTGCAGAACCCCGAGGTCGGCGTGATGACGCTGCAATGCCAGCTCCTGCACGACCTCGACCAAGGACAATCGCTGCTGGTCTTCACCGCCACGCCCGGCAGTGAGAGCTATCAGAAACTGCAGTTGCTTTCGGTGATCGGCAACCAGCGCATCACCCCGGCATCCGCCGATCAGTGAGGGCAGGAGTGGACACTCTCCCGACGTATGGCAAGCCGAAGACGGCGGATGGTCGCTCCTTCGAACTCGTCGGGCTGCTTGGTATTACTTTGACGGCCGATACACAGGGGGAATCGGGCTCGACCGCGCAATAGCCGTTATCGACGAAACCCTGAGCGAGATCATCCACGCCACCCGCGTCGTCACAGCGTGTCAGGACCACCTTTCTGTGCCGAGCACGGCATCTCCCGGAAGGCGTTCTATTCGATAAAACGCCGAGCGCCCGAAGAAAACCAGGCAGCCGCACGTCGGCGTGAACGCGGCCGAGCCCCAGGACGGCAACCAAGAACCCGTGGACAGGCACAGAATCTCGTGGCAGGTCAGCCCGCGCGCATCGAGTCTGCGATACCCCTGATGGCTCGGCGCCACATCAGAACTCCTCAGCCCGTTAGCGCGTCACCAGCGAATCCTGCGCTTCGCGATGCGCTACGGCTATTCCCGCAGCACCTTCGTCATCGGCTTTCCCTTGGCGAGCTCGTCGACCAGTTTGTCGAGGTAACGGATCTTCTGCATCAGCGGGTCTTCTATGTCTTCCACTCGAACACCGCAGATCACGCCGGTGATGAGCTGGGCGTTCGGGTTGAGGTGCGAATCGGCGAAGAACTCTTCGAACGTGGTGCCGGAGGCGAGGTGATCGCGTAGTTGCGACTCGTCGAAGCCGGTGAGCCACTCGATCACCACGTCGAGTTCGGCCTGAGTGCGCGCCTTTTTCTCCACCTTCGCAACGTAAAGGGGATAGACCGAGCTGAAGCTGGTAGTGAATATCCTGCTCACGCCAGCAATCGTACCAATTGCCACCGTGGAGTCTCGTCAGACCGACCATAACCGCGAGAACAAAGCGCAGCGCCCTCAACCCAGGCAGGCGCACGCTATAGATTTACCATAGACAATTCGGCGGGAGGTACAGTGCGCTTCTGGAAGTGGCTGGGCAAGCGCGACGCCAATTACGCGGCGCTACGGCGCGCCGCACGCACGGCGATCGTCATGCCCGCCCTGTTCGCGTTCTGCATGGTCGTCATCGGTGACGCCGAGATGGCCACGTTCGCCGCATTCGGATCGTTCGCGATGCTGCTGCTGGTCGATTTCGGCGGGTCGATGCGCGAACGGGTTCAGTCGCAGGTGGGGCTCGCCATCACCGGAGCGGTATTCGTGTGCGTCGGTAGCCTGGTATCCAGCCCCGTCTGGCTCGCGGCGGCCGCCATGGCCATCGTTGCGTTCGCCGTCTTGTTCGTCGGTGCGGTCAGCTCGGTGCTGGCATCTGCCAGTACGTCGTTGCTGCTGGCGTTCATCCTTCCGGTCACGCTTCCGGGCAACGCGCTGTCGATTGTGCCTCGGCTGGCGGGGTGGGGGCTCGCCGCGGCGGTCGGCGTCGTAGCGATCACCGTGCTGTGGCCGGCCCCGCCGCGAGATCCTTTGCGGGCCGCGTCGGCTCGTGCCTGCCGTGCGCTGGCCCGGCGATTGCGGGCAGACGTCGAGTTCGTTCTGAGTGACCACGATGCAGCCCGAGGCGAGGCCTACGAGAAGGCCGTCGCCGACGCCGATCAGGCCGTCACAGCCCTGCACACGGGATTTCTGGCCACGCCTTATCGGCCCACCGGGCTCAGCACCTCGGCCCGAACAGCCGTGCGGCTCATCGATGAGGTGAACTGGCTGCAGGCGATCGTTTCGCATTCGACTCGGTATGCCGCGTCGGATGCTCAGCCCGCCAAGCTCGCACATATGAACGCCTGCCGGGTGAAGTCTGCCGCTGCCGACGTACTCGAAAGCGGCGCCGACCTTCTCGGGCAGACGGCAGGCGATGTCACAGAACTTCAGGCGGCACTCGCACAGCTCACCCGGTTGCGCCCGTCTGTGGAATCGAGCGCCACGACCCAGCTTCCGGCACCGCTCGGCGCCGCGACAGGCGGCGACGGCTCTGCCGGCATGGATGTTGTGCGCGAGTTCATCTCGGCCCTCGATCCGCGGTTTCGGGCTCAGGAATTGAGCTACGCGGTCTCGCAGATCGGTGAGAACATCGCGCTGACCGCGGCCGGCGAACGCCGAACGTGGTGGCAACGGCTGCTGGGCAAGCAGCCCGGAAACGTGAGCAGCACATTCGATGCGGGTGTCGAGCGCGCGTCAGCGCAACTGACCTGGCGGTCGGTGTGGCTGCACAACAGCATTCGGGGCGCGGCGGCACTCGGCATCGCCGTTCTGCTCGCCGATCTCACGGGGTTGCAACATTCGTTCTGGGTTGTTCTCGGCACCTTGTCGGTGCTTCGCTCGAACGCACTGAGCACCGGGCAGAGTGCGGTTCGCGGTGTGCTCGGAACGGTGATCGGCGTCGTCATCGGCGCGGCCGTTCTCTTCGTGATCGGGCCGGAGACGACTTTGCTCTGGATCGTGCTGCCGATCGCCATTCTTGTGGCGGGAGTCGCGCCGACCGCCATCTCGTTCGCCGCCGGTCAGGCCGGCTTCACCATCACGTTGTTGATTCTGTTCAACATCATCGCCCCGACGGGGTGGAGCGTGGGTCTGTTCCGCATCGAAGACATCGCGCTCGGCTGCGGTGTCAGTCTCGTCGTCGGGCTGCTGTTCTGGCCTCGAGGCGCTGCCGCTGCGCTTCGCCAGGCGCTCGCCGACGCATATGTCGACACGGTCGACTATCTCACCGCCACCGTGGCCTTCGGGGTCGGGCGGTGCGACAGTTCCACCGAATCACGATCCCTCCCGACGGCGGAGGCGTTGCACGCTGCGGCCGCATCGCGGCGATTGGATGACACGTTCCGCACCTTCCTGGCCGAGCGGGGCGCCAAACAGCTGGCGTTGGCCAACGTGACCGCTGCCGTGAGCGGTGTCGCTGCCATGAGGCTCGCCAGTGATGCGGTTCTCGACATCTGGCGCACAGAGAACGGTGTCGCCCAAGGCGACCGTTGGGCGGCACGCCGCGCGCTCGACCTGTCGACCGAGCACCTGAACGAGTGGTACCGCGACCTCGGCCGAGAGTTGGTCGCCCAACACGAATTGCCGAAACCCTTGCCGCGCGATCCGGTTGCCGACTCGGCCCTGGTCGATGCCGTGCGGGCAGACCTCAGCGACGAATCGGGTAACGCGACGAGCACCGCCGTTCGGCTCATCTGGACCGGCGACTATCTCGACGGGGTTCGCCGGCTGCAGAGCATGATCGTCGAAGCAGCGCCGATTCTGGCAGACGAGCGCCCCGCAACGTGATGCTCGGCGCCGGGCTCTTCGCGGCGCGAACGCTTCGACACCGGAGTGGTCGCGGTGCCCCCTGAGTTCACGCACACGTTCAGACCGTCGTCATAGGCAATTCGTAGCGTTCTCACGTCTATAGCGGCGGTCAGGGGTCTAACGTCGCCTTCATGATCAGCAGGCGGCGGTTCGTTCCAGGCATTATGAGGGCAGCGATACGACTGAGGTCGGTGCTTCGACGCCCCCGTTTTGTGCGCGGCCCGCGTATCGAGCACCCGTTCGACGCTCCGATCGTGCGGGTGGGCGACCTCACGCTTCGGCCCCACCGGCTCACCGCCGCAGATGCCGAGGCCTGGTTCGAGCTGCAGTCGAACCCCGATGTCGTTCGATACCTGCCGTGGAAGCTGCGCACCCGCGAACAGTCGCTGCAGCACCTGCGCGACCGCACTCGGCACACGCGCCTCTGGCAGGCCGGTGATTTCTTGGCCCTGGCGATCGAGCGGGAGGGGCGGATGATCGGCGACGTCTCTGCGCACCTGCGAACGGTCTCGCCCGACGACAGGGTGGTCGAGGTGGGCTGGCTGATCAGTCCGGATGAGAGCGGACACGGATATGCCACGCGGGCGGCCGAGACTCTCATCGACTACGCCTTCGAGGTCATTCGGGCGACAAGGGTGATCGCGGTCATCCACCCGCGCAATGCCCGGTCGCGTGCCCTCGCACAGCGGCTGGGATTCGTGCGGATGGTGTCTGGGGGAGACCTGACCGAGTTCGTGCTGACGGCGGCTCAGCGCCACGAACTGGCCGCACACCCGGTCGAACAAATACGACACGTCGCCTAAGTGCCCGATCGCGCACAGAACGAGGCCAGCATGCAAATACGCACAGCACAAGAGCTGGGAGCTCTCGTGCGAGAAAGACGAGATAATCTCGGATTGACGCAACTCGAGGTAGCTGAACGAGCACGCGTCACCAGAGAGTGGTTGGTGCGATTCGAAAACGGCAAGTCAACGGTTGCTTTAACGAGAGTTCTCGATGTGTTGACCGCACTCGATCTCGCAATCGACGTGGAAGAGAGAGATGGCAGATAAGCAACTATTCGTCTACATAGATGGTCGGCGAGCCGGAATCGTGTCGCAGGCGAACCAAGGCAACACGACATTCGCCGATGACGAGGAGTATCGTCACGGCGCCAACCCCATCCCGCTGTCGTTGTCGATGCCGCTGACGAGGCAAAAACATCCGTCTCGAGCTGTCGTGCCGTTCTTGCAGGGATTGTTGCCAGACAATGAGGCGCGATTGGCGCGACCGGCCGCCGAGAATCAGACCTCGCTCGACGGCTCCGCTCAAGAGCGCCATGAAAGTCGGTGATGAGTACCGTTTCGACGCAATCTCGAAGGCCGACCTGATTGTCGCCGCACGCAAGCTCGCGTTGACGGAAGAATGGGCGGCCCATCGAATAGACGAGATTCGAGACGGTGTTGCCGAAGCCTTCGCTTCGGCCGCAGCGCTGGTGCAGAGCCCGTTTCGCACGAGTGGTCGCCGACGCAGTTGCGGCCATCGCCGCGAAGCGCGGCTGGGCAGCAGCTCGACGAATCCCCGCGGCGGGAAAGAGCGGCAAAAGCAGACGTACGCTTAAGGCATGGCACACGAACTGATCCACGACACCGCGGCGAACCGGTACGTGCTGCGTGTCGACGGAGCCCTCGTGAGCGCGGCCGACTACGTGGTGCGAGACAACAGTATTTCGTTCAATCACACCTTCACCGATCCGAAGCTGCGCGGCAGCGGTTATGCCGATGAAGTCGTGACGTTCGCGGTGGATGACGTCGAAAAGAACACCGGCTATCGGGTTGTGCCGATGTGCTGGTACGTGGGGCAGTGGTTCGACAAGCATCCCGAACGCACGAACCTGCTCGAGCGCTGAATTCCCGTAACGGGAGCGTAACGCAGACCCACTATTGTGTCACTCAGCGGGCGATGGTGACCGACCGATTTCATGAGGAGTTGCTTGCCCGTGCTGCCTGATCACGCATCGCTGTTCGACCCGATCAGGGCCGTTCTGTTCGACCTCGACGGTGTGCTGACCCCGACCGTCGACATCCACGTCATGGCCTGGTCGAGGCTTTTCACCCCGTACCTGGCCGAGCGCGGTGTCGAGCCGGGTTACAGCGATGACGACTACTTCGCGTACATCGACGGCAAGCCCCGCGTCGACGGCGTACGGGCGCTGCTCGCCTCGCGCGACATTGTGGTTCCAGAGGGAACGCCCGACGACGAACCCGGCAGCAACACTGTGTGGGGGCTGGGGCTGCGCAAGAACCATGAATTCTTCGCCTCCCTCGAAGTCAACGGCGTGGTCGCCTACCCGGGCTCGGTCGACTTTCTCGACGCGTCGATTCGCTCCGGCCGTCTGGTCGCCGTGGTATCGAGTTCGCGCAACGCGGTGAGTGTGCTCGACGCGGCACAGCTCGATGATCGGTTCGTCGTCGTGGTCGACGGGCTGGTCGCTTTCGACGCCGGGCTGCCCGGCAAGCCGGCCCCCGACACGTTCGTGTACGCCGCCGAACTGCTGGGCCTGACCCCCGCGCAGTGCGCCGTGATCGAAGATGCGCATTCTGGCGTACAGGCGGCCCGCGAGGGGGAGTTCGGTCTGGTGGTGGGTGTCGACCGCGGGGTGGGAGCAGATGGTCTGTTCGCCTCCGGCGCCGATATTGTTGTCTCCGATCTCGCCGAACTCGTCGACGCCGTTTCAGAACCGGCCGTCACTGCCTGACTCACCCGAAAAAGAGGCACATTGTGAACCCCGTCAGCTCCGATCCCCTTGACCGCTTCCGCTTTCCGATCGACGAGTGGGCTCTGACCGAGTCGAGTTTCGACGCCGCGAACCAGGGCCACTCCGAGGCGATGTTCTCCGTCGGCAATGGGTACCTCGGCATGCGCGGCAGCGCCGAAGAGGGGTACGGCGGCTACTCCAACGGCACCTTCATCAACGGCTTTCACGACACCTGGGCCATTCGGCATGCCGAAGAGGCCTACGGATTCGCCCGTGTCGGCCAGACCATCGTCAACGCCCCCGATGCGAAGCTCATTCGGCTGTACGTCGATGACGAGCCGTTCATCCTGGCCGAAGCCGACTGCATCCGTTACGAGCGCCGGCTCGACTTCCGCAACGGAGTTCTCTGGCGTGAGATCGAGTGGCGCGCGCCCTCTGGCAAGTCTGTGCTGATTCGTTCGCGTCGGCTCGCGTCGTTCACCGACCGGCATCTGGCCGTGGTGGAGTATGAGGTCACGATGCTCGACTCCGACGCATCCATCGTCATCTCGAGCCAGATACTCAACCGGCAGGACTGGGTCGACGAGTTCGCGGCCGCGGCTGCCTCCGAGCATCCGATCGACGACCCGCGGCGCGCCGCAACCTTTTCGGAGCGAGTGCTGGAGCCCGGTTTCAAGAAGTCGCACGGCGCCCGGTACATTCTCGGTTACCGGGCCGCGCATTCGGGCATGACCATCGCCGCTGGCGTCGACCATCGCCTTGACACCGAGAACGAGTGGAGCGCGGGGTCGGAGATCGACGACGATCTCGCGAAGCATGTGTACAGCATCCAGGCACATGCGGGCGTGCCCATCAAGCTTGTGAAGACCATCGCCTTCCACACGTCTATGCGGGTGCCCACGCGGGGGCTGGCCGATCGGTGCGATCGCACGCTCGACCGCATCGGCGAGTCGCCCATCGAGGAGGTCTTCGATCGTCAGCGGGCGTGGCTCGACGACTTCTGGCAGCGCTCAGACGTCGAAGTGAAAGGCCGCCCCGAGATTCAGCAGGCGATTCGCTGGAACATCTTTCAGCTCGCCCAGTCGACGGCCCGAACCGATGGTGGCGGTATCGCTGCAAAGGGTGTTTCGGGCTCGGGATACGGCGGGCACTACTTCTGGGACACCGAGATCTACGTGCTGCCGTTTCTCACGTACACCTCGCCGCAGGTCGCCCGAAACGCCCTGCGCTTTCGCCGCGGCATGCTCGACGCCGCTCGAGATCGCGCGAGGGAACTCAACCAGCGCGGCGCTCTCTTTCCGTGGCGCACCATCAACGGACTCGAAGCCGGAGCCTATTACGCGGCCGGCACCGCGCAGTACCACATCGATGCCGACATCTCGCATGCCCTTTCACAGTACGTTTCGGCGACCGGCGACGATGACTTTCTGATCAAGGGCGAAGCGATCGACATCCTGGTCGAGACCGCACGCATGTGGGCCGATCTCGGCTTCTGGCGGGGCGATACGAACCGGTCGTTCCACATTCACGGGGTCACTGGGCCCGACGAGTACACCACGGTCGTGAACGACAACCTCTTCACGAACGTGATGGCGCGCGCCAACCTTCGAGCGGCGGTTCGGCAGTTGCGCAAGGTTCAGCGCAGCGATCCTCATGCGTTCGAACAGCTGAGCGCGCGGCTCGATCTGCGCGACGACGAAATCGTGGAGTGGGCCGCCGCCGGTGAGGCGATGCACATTCTGTTCGACGAAGAGCTGGGCATCCACCCGCAAGACTCGCAGTTTCTCGAGAAGGAGCTGTGGGATCTGGAGAATACACCGCCGTCGAAGCATCCATTGCTGCTGCACTACCACCCGCTGGTGATCTACCGTTTTCAGGTCATCAAACAGGCCGATGTGGTGCTGGCGCTGCTGTTGCAGGGTGACGAATTCAGCCAGGAGGAGAAGCGCAAGAACTTCGAGTACTACGATGCGCTGACGACCGGAGACTCGACACTGTCGGCCTCGACGCAGTCGATCGTCGCGGCAGAGGTCGGCTACCGCGATCTCGCACTCGAGTACTTCACGACGGCGTTGTTCGTCGACCTCGGCGATCTGCACAACAACAGCGCCGATGGCGTGCACGTGGCCTCGACCGGCGGCGTGTGGAGCGCCCTGGTGTTCGGCTTCGGCGGAATGCGCGACTACCTCGGCACCTTCACCTTCGACCCGCGCCTGCCCGAGGAGTGGGATTCGCTCGACTTTCGCGTGACGATTCGTGGTGCGCGATTGCACGTGGCCGTGTTCGCCGACGTCATTACGTTCGAGATCGAAACGGGCGATTCGGTTATCGTTTACGTGCGTGACAGGAGCGTCGAGGTGACGGCCGGAAGGCCAGTGACGGTAGCGCTGAAAGACGAGGCTCCGGTGTTCGAGGGTGCGCCGACGACCAGCGACATCGAGGGCAGTCTGCGGGCAGACGGCTCGGTCATCACGGCGACGATACCGACGATCGACAACGAGTTCGCGGGGGAGCCCGTCAACGCCGACTGACCTTTCGTCGGAGCACAGCCGACTCGCGCACAATGATGTGGCAGCTGGGCTGTGCTCCGACGAAAGTCGAGTTCACTGCTCGATGTTCCGACTGGCTCGGCTTCACCAAGCCGACGAATCGGCGGCCACGATCGGCACGTCGACGCCGTGCCAGATGCTGCCGTAGCCGTAGTGCGAGCTGGCCCAGGGTGACGCTTCGATAGCGCCGACGGTGGTCGAAACGGGGGCGGATGCGGCGAAGTCGGCGATGATTTCCGTGTATACCGAGTTCTGTGACAGGTTGATGGCGGCGTCTCTGGCCGCGGTCACGAGCTCGGGGTAGCTGCCGAACCCGGCCCCGCCACCCGAACCGTAGCCGTTGTTCAGCGGATTGTTGCGCAGCCACCAGCTCTGCGGGCTGTTCTCGGAGTCCATCCACTGCAGAATCACGGTGACATTGTTGTCGGTGGTGGGCCAGCCGCCGTCGACGAGCACGAGGGCGGCCCAGTCTTTGTTGGTGGAACTGCCAGGAGCGACCGTCGCTTCTGTGGGTTTGTTCACCGTGTAGCCGTCGCGGTCGGTGCTCTGGCCGCTCGCGGTCGCCGCCGCGCTGGCGATCTGCGCATCCGCTTGCCCCGCTGAAATGCTCGAAGCGAACGTCATGCCCGAGGGTTCGTCTGCGTTGGCGGCGGGCCCGATCAGAAATACCGGGAGCATGCTGAAGCACGCGATGGCTACGGCGAGAACCGGTCGCTTCTCAGTCTTCGCGGGGATCTTTCGGGGGGCCCGATTCGTGGTGCTGCCGGCTGAAGAGGCGGCATGGCGGCCAGGGGCTTCGTAGGTGGAGCGGCGCAATTCGGCTTTTCGTTCGTCGGGTCAGGTTTCATGACACGCGTGGTGCGATTCGGGTTCTGCGGTACACCACGGTACAACGCTCTCCTGATCGGCACCTCGATGGCTGGCCAAACGGCACAAGAAAACGCGTGCGCCACCTGGACGTGCGCGCGCCGAAACGTGCGCGACCCGGACGTGCGCCTGCCAGAAGTGCGCGGCCCGAACGTGCGCGGCCCGAACGACCGATCACGTGGCCGCGTAGCGGAGGAAGACGGTGCCGTTGGCGAAGCGGCGGTGGTCGGTGAGGGTGAGCGGCACTCGCACATCGGCAGGGAAGAAGGCAGTGCCGCCGCCGACCGCAATGGGCGTGATGAAGAGCTGGTACTCGTCGACCAGCCCGGCCCGAATGGCATGGGCGGCGAGGGTCGGCCCGCCGATCGAGATGTCGGCGTCGGTAGAGGCCTTGAGCGCGATGACGGCGTCGGCGTCGAAAAGCGGCTCGATACGAGTGCGCGGTGTTGAGGGGCTGTCGAGAGTCGACGAGTAGACGATCTTGTCGGCGGCCCGCCAGAGCGACTGGAAGTCGGCCATGACGGGGGGTTCGTCAGCCGTGTCGAGGGTCTGCCAGACAGACATCACACCGTACATCCGCCGGCCGTAGAGGTAAGTGCCGACGGCGCGTTGCAGGTCGTTGACGAACGCGTGCACTTCTTTGTCGGGTGCGCTCCAGTCGAAGTCGCCCGAAGCATCTGCCGTGAAACCGTCGACCGACATGATGCTCGAGAAAATCAGCCTGCCCATCACGCGCTCTCTTCTTCGAGTTGGGCGGTGGCGCGCACGCCGGCTGAGGTGGTGCGCTGCATGAAGCCCGCGATCAATTCCAATTGATCGGCAGTGTACAAGGCGCAGATCTCGTCGATCAAGCCGTTCATGCCCGAATACAGCCGGTAGATGTCGCGGTTTCGTTCGGGTTGAGTGCGCAGCACCACGGCGCGGCGGTCTGACGCGTCGCGTTCACGCACGATCCAGCCGCCACGCTCGAGCCGATCGATCACCCCGGTGAGCGTGGCCGGGTGCAGCCCGGCGAGTTTCGCCAGGGCGCTCGCGCCGACGGGCTCGTTCTGCGACACGAGGTCGAGGCAGTCGAGATCGATGTCGCGCAGCTCCGCTTGGGCGCCGACCCGGTGGTTCAGCATCGAGAGCTGCACCCGAAGATCGCGCAGATCGGCTTTGAGTGCGGTGACGGCGCGGCGGGCCTGCCGAGGGTCGGCAGCAGCGCCGCTGGTCGTATCTGTTCCGTTTTTCATATGATATGGTTTCCGTATTATATGGATTGCTGATTACAGCGTACCTGTGAAGAGAGAAGAAAACCATGCGCCTCATCGTGTTCGGAAGCAATGGCCCCACCGGCCGCCTGCTCGTCGCTGACGCCCTCGCCGCCGGGCATTCGGTGACGGCGTTCACCCGGCATCCCGCCGACTTCGACTCGACGGACTCGTCGGGTTCGGCACCATCGCCTGCTGCGCCCGAGGGCAGCCTTGGCGCCGCCGTGACGACGGGCGGTGCGGATGCCCGGCTCACCGTCATAGAGGGCGACGTGTACGACGCCGCGTCCGTCGAACGCGCCGTGGCCGGCCACGACGCCGTGATCTCCACCCTCGGGGTGCCTTTCGGCAAGCAACCCATCACGGTCTACTCCGTAGGGCTCACCGCGATCATCCGGGCCATGCAGGCGCAGCACGTCTCGCGGCTCGTCTGCGTGAGTTCGAGCGCGGTCGATCTCACGGTTGGCGCGCACGGCGGATTCTTCTTCGAGAAGGTGCTGCAGCCCTATTTCGTGAACGTGATGGGCAAGACCCTTTATACCGACATGCGGGCGATGGAGGAGATCGTTCGAACAAGCGATGTCGACTGGACGATCGTTCGGCCTTCCGGACTCTTCGAGACTCCGGGCGTGACCGATTACGCCACCGCCGAGACGTTTGTGAAGAGCAAGTTCACCTCACGGGCAGACCTGGCCGCCTGTTTGCTTTCTCAGGCGACAAGTACTGAATATATTCGGAAGGTGGTCGCCGTGGGCACCGTTTCGGTGCAGCCGAGTCTCGTTCAACTGCTCTGGCGGGAGGGCATCAGCAAGCAGCGCCTGCGTACGACATAATCAAGGGAGTGGTGGAGTTTTCGCGCCCTGTCGGGGTGCTGTGTTCGTGGGGGAGAGGCAGTACTGTTGGCAGGCCGTTTCGGTACCGGAGTGTCGTCGAAGTCGCGGCGGCCTGGATTCAGCATCCAATCGAAGCTGCTGGTGATGCTGCTCGGTGTGAGCATCGGCTCGTCGTTGGTTGTGGGGCTCGTCGGGTACTATTCGGGTTCTGATTCGCTGAAGCAGGCGGCCTACGATCGGGTGACCGAAACGCGTGAGTCGCGAGCACGAGAGATCACCAACTTCTTCACCACTACTGAGAATTCGCTCGTCGTCTACACCCGCGGCTCGACGGCCATCAATGCGGTCAAGGCGTTCACCGCCGGGTACGACGAGTTGCAGGCGCAGCCCGCGGCTGCCGGTGACACGGCCGCCGTCACGGCGCTCTACACCAAGACGTTCGCGCCCCAGCTGGCCACGCGAACAGGAACCGACACCGACCCGGCGGCGTTCATTCCCTCTGACCCCGCCGAGATCTATCTGCAGTCGCACTACACCGACCCCGGGCTCGACGGCACGAAGGCGCTCGCCGTCGACAATGCGGGAGACGGCAGCGCGTGGTCGGCCGCGAACGCTCAGTATCAGGATTACTTTCGGGAGATCATCCAGCGCTTCGGCTACGAAGACGCACTGTTGATGGACACCGACGGTCACGTGGTCTACTCGGCCAACAAGAACGTCGACCTCGGCACGAACCTCACCACAGGCCCGTACAAGGGCACGAGCCTGGCCACCGGGTACCAAGAGGCGCTGAACTCGAATGAGGTCGACTACGCCAAGATCAGCGACTTCGAGCGTTACCAGCCGTCGCTGGGTGCGCCCGTCGCGTGGATCATGTCGCCTGTCGGCGAGAACGGCGTCACGAGCGGGGTGATGGCTCTTCAGGTGCCGATCGACGCGATCAACAAGATCATGACCTCTGACCAGGGCTGGGCGGCAGACGGCATGGGGCAGACCGGCGAAACCTACCTGGCCGGGCCCGACCAGCTGATGCGTTCGGTGTCGCGTGAGCTCATCGAGAACCCGAATCAATACGAGAAGGATGCCGTGGCCTCCGGTACCCCGCCCGATGTCGCCGCACGCGCAGTGCAGGTGAAGGGCTCCATTCTCATTCAGCCGGTGCACACCACGGCGGTGCAGAGCGCCCTCGCCGGGGAGACCGGCATCACGATCTCGCAGGGGTATCTGGGCGACGAGGACATCGTCGCCTATGCGCCACTCGACATCCCCGGCTTGCAGTGGGTGATCGTGTCGCGGATCAGTACATCCGAGGCATTCGCGCCGGTGAACGATTTCACTCGCAACCTGATCTTGTCGATCGTCGCGCTGATTCTCGTGGTGTCTTTGCTGTCGTTGCTTCTGGCGCAAGTATTCGCCCGCCCGGTGAGGCGGTTGGTGACCGCCGTTCGCCAGGTCGCCGCGGGCGATCTCGCGGTAGAGGTGCCGCAAGGCTCACGCGACGAGTTCGGCGATCTCGGTAATGCCTTCAACGACATGTCGAGATCACTTCGCATCAAGCAGTCGCTCATCGAAGAGCAGTCGAGCGAGAACGAGAAGCTGCTCGGCACTCTGATGCCGGCGACGGTGGCGAAGAGGTACAAAGACGGCGAAGAGACCATCACCGATGTGCACGAAGATGTGTCGGTGCTGTTCGCCGACCTGATCGGCTACGACGACTTCGCCTCTGACCTCGGCGCCGAGAAGGAGCTGTCGCTGCTGAACTCGATCGTCGCGAGCTTCGACGAGGCGGCCGTGCGCATGGGCGTCGAGACGGTGCGCACCCTGCGCGAAGGGTACCTGGCCAGCTGCGGCCTGGTCGTGCCGCGCGTCGACAATGTCAGACGCATGGTCGACTTCTCGCTCGAGATTCGAACGATCATCGAGCGGTTCAACGCGCAGCACGAAACCGCGCTCAGCGTACGCATCGGCATCGATGCCGGAAAGGTGTCGAGCGGTCTGGTCGGCCGCACCAGCCTCGCCTATGACATGTGGGGTGACGCCGTGAACCTGGCCAACCAGGTTCAGCGGGTGTCGGGAGCCGCGGGAATCTTCGTGAGCCAGTCGGTACGCGATCTGATGCACGACGCGGTCGTGTTCCTTGAAGCAGGCACCATCGAGACGGCAGGCGGGGTTCAGACCGTCTGGAAGATTCAGTAGGTCATCATGGATCAGATCTGGAACGAACCGTGGTTCGGGCTCGCGCTCACCATTGCGATCGGCCTGCCTGTACTGCTGGTGATTCTGACGGAGGTGCTGGCGTGGCTGGTGCGGCGCGATCATCCGGCTGCCAAGCCCGTGCGACTGCTGCGCAACCTCGTTCTGCCGGTGGGCGCGCTGCTCGCCCTGCTCAGCCTGGCGTCGAACAGCGGTTCGGTCGAGCTGACCTGGGTGCGTGTCGTCGCGACCATGTTCGGCTTTCTGGTGATCTTGCTGCTGCTCTCGAGCGTCAATGTGGTGCTCTTCGGAAACCCGCAGGAGGGCAGCTGGCGCGAACGCCTGCCCTCGATCTTCATCGACCTGGCCCGTCTCGGGCTCATTCTGGTGGGGCTGGCGTTGCTGTTCTCGTGGGTGTGGGATGCCGATATCGGCGGCCTGATCACCGCCCTCGGCGTGACCTCGATCGTGATCGGCCTCGCCCTGCAGAATGCCGTCGGCTCGGTGATCTCGGGACTGCTGCTGTTGTTCGAACAGCCCTTCAAGATCGGCGATTGGCTCGACACCGGCACGGTTCAGGGCCGCGTCGTCGAGGTGAACTGGCGTGCGGTGCACATCGACACCGGCAATGGCATTCAGATTGTACCGAACGCTTCTCTCGCCGATTCGTCGTTCACGAACCTCAGCCAGGCCCCGGGTGCGTTCCGTGCCACCGCGACGGTGAAATTCTCGACGGATGATCCGCCCCACGAGGTGCTCGACCTGATGCATCACGTGGCCTCCGGCCTGCCGAACCTCAAGCGCGGCGAATCGATCGAGGCCTCGTATGCGGGCAACGCGAGCTATTCCATCTCTATTCCGGTGTCAGGCCCGGCCGAGGCGCCGAACGCCAGCGCGCTCTTTCTCGCCTGGCTCTGGTACGCGGCCCGGCGTTCGGGGCTCGCTCTCGACGGCGACGCCACCGACCCCATCCAGACGCCGGAGCGACTGGATGAAGCCATCGGCACGCTGACCAAGGTGCTGCGGTTGAAGGCCGACGACTACTCGTGGCTGCCGGGCCTCTGCCGGCTCGAGCAATACGGGCACGGCGAGGTTCTGCATGTGCCGAACACCGTGCCTGACGCGTTCCGGTTCATTCTCGACGGAACAGTGCGGTTGTCGGTACCCACCGAGTGGGGCGATGTCGTCTATCAGGGTCTGACCACGAACGACTTCTTCGGGCTGATGGCGCTCAGCCGCGAGGTCGACCGTGGAGCGGCAGTCGCCGACGGCACAACGACGGTGCTGCGCATCTCGACGAGCGCTGTCGACAAGCTGATCGTCGAGAACCCCGCGCTCGCACGGCAGATCGGCAAGGTGATCGATGCGCGAACGCAGAGCGCGCGTGAGGCGGTCGAGGCGCTCGGTATCGAGAGCGGCACGGCCGGGGCGGGCGGCCTGGCCGGCGCGTAGCCGCTGCGTGAATGCGTCAGCGCGACCTTTGCGGATCAGATGAGCCGGTTCAGCGGTCGCTCTCGACCGCAAGGGTCGCTTTCGCGAAATGCGGGGGCGCGGGGGCGGGGGCGCGGGCGACGGCCGAGCCGGCCGCTCAGCTCGCCGTGAAGTCGACGATCACGTCGGCCAGGCTCGCCGGTGATTCGCGAGCCAGAAAGACGTCTTCCTGCTCCGCCCAAATGTTCCAGAACGGTTCGTAGGTCTGCCCATCGCGAGCGATGGCGCGACTGCGACGGGTGGCGTCGTCGAGTTCGAGCCAGATGGTGATCGTCGCCAGAGCGGCGTTCTGCCGGCTGAGCGCGCCGACACCCTCGACGATCAGCGGCCGGGCCTTGTCGACGGATGCCCATTCCGTCGCCCGTTCGTTCGCCCAGTCGTAGCGCTGCCAACGTGGCTGCGCCGCTGCCAGCAGCTGATCGTGCACGTGCGCACTCGCCAGCTCGAGGCCGTGCCAGCCGGGGTAGATGTCGTCGAGGTGTACGACGGTGGGGAGGGTGGCGCCGAGGGTAGCGCCCTCGGCGCGGCCGGGCCAGGCCTCGGCGAGGGCCTCCGCAAGAGCGGTTTTACCCGATCCGGAGCGGCCGTCGATCAAGACCACCGGGCCCGTGAAGGCGGTGGCGGCCGAACGCGGCTCTGGGCCGGATGACAGGGCCCAGGCCGCCGCGATGAAGCTGAGCAGGGCATCCACCGGCTCGGTCGTGTCGCGCGCGACGAGGTGGTGAGAGGGCGGGGGTGCGCCAGGCGCGGAGGCACGTGCGGAGTCAGGCTTGGCAGCTGGTGCAGAGGCGGGCGCGGATGCAGGCTTGGCAGCTGGTGCAGAGGCGGGCGCGGATGCAGGCTGGGAGGCAGTCAGGGAGGAGTGCGCAGCGGAGTGCGGTTTGTGCATGGCTTGTATTACACCCTTCCACACGGGGGATTCACGAGTGAAGAACGATCAGGGAATAATGATGTAAATGTCTACTCGTACTCGCACACCGTATCCGACGCGCCGAAGCACGCGACCGAAAGACTTCTCCCGGCCCGAACTCACCACCGGGTGGCAGAAGTTCTCGCAGAACCTCGTCGTTCGAATTTCGGCGGCCGTGGTCTTGCTGGGCGGTACGGGCTGGCTGACGTACATCGCGATCGCCGGTCACTGAACGGCCTCGGAAAGAGCGCGCTGCCCTCTGCCGGCAAGAGATGTAGCGCTGCCCGCCCGCCCGCAGTTCGGTCAGGGAATTGCCCCGGCGACCAGCAGTCAGGGCGTCACCCCTGCGATCAGCAGAAACACAAAGCCGATCAACGCGGGAACACCCTGCAGCGCAGCGGCTCGAAGCCGCTCTTTGCCCGTGCTGAGCAGCACGAGGGCCGCACCCACGATCGAGGCTGACGAGAAGGCCGCAAGAGCGAAGCCGGCCTCGTTCGCCGAGGTGTAGTAGAGCACCAGCCCGAGGCCGGCCCCGATGGCGAGAAAGAGGTTGTAGAAGCCCTGGTTGTACGCGAGTGGTGCCGTGGTGTCGGCGTCGGCCTGAGTGGTGAGCCCGAAGCGGCGCCAGATGGCGGGCTTTCGCCACTGCACGCTCTCCATGATGAAAATGTAGACGTGTAACAACGCCGTGATGCCGATGAAGACTGTCGCGATGATCGCCATGCGCTCAGTCTAGGGCTGGCACTGTCGGCGATCCGGATGCCCGTCTCCGCGCATCCGAACGACCGGACTCGACGACCCGGCGTAGGGGCGAGCGAACCGCCACGCGAGGGCCGCTTTGCCCCTTTATCGTGCTGCCAGATCGGCGTACGCTCAAAACAGCACTCGGCACGCCGCCGTGCAGTACCGAAAGGACGACTATGGCTATCAACGACGACGACATCACCACCGAACAGGGAGCGGGCGGAGAGGGTCCCGCGGATGGCGGCGCAAACCCGAATGGGCATGATGGCGGAGCCGATGGCTCTGCCGACGCAGGAGAAGGTACCGCTGACGGCGGTGCGAACCAGGGCAGCCACGATGGTGGCGCCGACGGTTCGGCCGACCCCGGGGAAGGTACCGCCGATGGCGGTGCGAATGCCGGAGGTCATGACGGCGGTGCCGACGGATCGGCGTAATGCTCTCATTCGAGCGCGGGTCGGGCGACCGGCCCGCGCTTTCTCGTTGTGTGGGGCGTGATCGTTCCGCCGATTTCGACCGCACCCATTGGGCTCAGCTGCCGTTGCTGACCGAGGCGTCAGCGCTGCCGGCCTCGTTCGAAGACCTCTTCAACGCCGAAGCGGCCGACGATCTGATTTCGCAGCGAGCACTGCGCACCCCGTTCATGCGAATGGCTATAGAGGGCTCGGTGCTGAACCCCTCGAAGTACACCGCGCCGGGCGGCTTCGGCGCCGAGGTCGGCGATCAGGTGTCGAGCGAGAAGGTGCTCGCCGAGTTCGCAGCGGGCGCCACCATCGTGCTGCAGGGGTTGCACCGCACGTGGCCGCCGCTGATCGACTTCACCCGTGCGCTGGTCGATGAGATCGGGCATCCGGTTCAGGTGAACGCCTACATCACTCCTGCCTCCTCGCGGGGATTCGACCCGCACTACGACGTGCACGACGTTTTCGTACTGCAGATCGCCGGCGAGAAGCACTGGCGCATTCATGAGCCGGTACACGAAGATCCTCTGCGCGATCAGCCGTGGAGCGATCACCGTGCCGCCGTAGCGAGCCGCGCCGAGCAGCAGCCGCACATCGACCAGGTGCTGCGGCCGGGCGACGCGCTCTACCTGCCGCGGGGCTGGATCCATTCGGCCGAAGCTCAGGGCGGAACATCCATTCACCTCACCATCGGCGTCGCGGCCTACACGCGCGCCGACGTGGCTGAGGCGCTGCTGGCCCGCATCGGTGAGACCGGGGCGCTGCGCACATCGTTGCCGTTCGGTGCCGACTTCAGCGACGTCGAACAGTTGCTGCCCCTCGTCGAGACGGTGGCCGAAGAATTGCGGGCCATGCTGGCGGCTCCGGATGACCGTGCCGAAGCAGTGCGCCGGGCCCACGATGTGAGCGCGGCGCTCACCCGGCGTCTCTCGGCGGCGACCAGGCCCGAACCGGTATCGCCGCTCGCCACCGTCGACGCCATCGCAGCTCTCAGCGGATGGAGCGTTGTGCGCTGGCGCGACTCCTTGCGCGCCACCGTCTCGGCAGATCGGGAGTCGGTGCGCATTGCCGTCGGCGGCCGAACCGTTGTGCTGCCGCGCGAGGCGGCGCCGGCCATTGAACGGTTGTACGAAGGCAGCCCGGTCGCGGTCGACGAGTTGCCGGGGCTCGACGCCGACTCGGCACTGGTGGTTGTGCGGCGACTGCTGCGTGAGGCGATCGTGGTGCCCGTCTGAGGGTGGCCGCGCGGCGAACCCCGGGAGTTACTCCGCCGGAAGTTCGTCGATCAGCGCCCAGAGCCAGCCGGGGCCGTGCACGGCAGCGCCCAGTGACGTGACGCGATCGGAGAGCTCACGGTCGGCCGTGACGACAAAAACGCGAGGGATCGCGCCGGGGAGCGCAGGGGTGGGGAACGCAGGGGTGGGGAGCGCAGGGCCGGGCGAATCGGGAGCCGCAGCCGAACTCGGGAGAGGGGCGACGAGCTGAGCCCGCACCGCATCGACGATCGCCTGATCGCCGTCGTGTTCTGCCGCCACGATCTGCAGATCGACGCCGCGCTGGTGCGCACCTCTCCCGAGTTCGGCTGCGGCCGTGTTCGCCCGCGCGAGTGCTGACGAGTCGGCCCGATCGTCTGCAGCCCGAAGAGCTGCATCTCGCGCCTGCGGCACTACAGGCAGAGCAGCATCCCGCGCCTGCCCCTCGACCACGAGCACCACTTCGGGCCACCAGCGTGTGCCCGGCAGCCCGATGCCCAGTGAGTCACTCGTGAAGCCGATGCGGGCCCGCGCCCGCAGGTTCGCGGCGAACGTATTCGTGGCGCCGAGGCGGTCTCTCCACCAGCCGTTGGGCCGCGAACCGACTACATTCGCCGAATCGACGATCAGCACCACTGGCCGAGTCAGCTCGGCTCGAAGTTCGGGCCATGCCGCACCGAACCCCGGGTGAAGGGGCAGGTTCGCGACTTCGTCGACCGCGACCCAGCGCACCTCGATGCTCTCGGCGTCGGCGACGACCGCATCGAAAGGCGACGTTACGCGGGTGACGACGGTGGTGTAGCTCCAGAAGCCGAGATCGAGAATCGAGGTGAACTTCAGCAGCAGGGAGTCTGTCGGCACGCCGGCTTCTTCGTGCGCCTCGCGAATCGCTCCTTCGACAGACGACTCTCCGCCGTGTTTGGCGCCGCCGGGCAGCCCCCAGGTTCCGCCGAAGTGGCTCCAGTTCGCGCGGTGCTGCAACAGAATGCCGCGCTGAGGGTCGTGGGCCAAGAGCCCGGCGGCGCCGTACCGCCCCCAGAACTTGCGCCCGGTGCCGTCTTCCACCCAGCCATCGCCGCTGTCGCGCGGGCCGGTGAGCCGTGGCGGCACGAAGGAATGGGGCGAGGAATTCGCCGACTCAGACATCCCCCAATTTTGTCACGCCGTCGGCCCACCCCCGACCACACGCCGCGCCGCACCACCGAGCTCGGCGAAACGCGGCGACGACGCTCGTCGCGTTTCGCGAGTCCCGGCGCAACGAGGGTGGCGCCCTTGACCAATGCCAGCAGTGCGCCGCAGAGGCGGCGGCGCACCAGACCAACACAGGCGCACGAACGAGCTCAGCGAAACGCGGCGACCGCGCTCGTCGCGTTTCGCCAGACCCGGCGCAACGAGGGTGGCGCCTTGAGCTGATGCCAGCAGTGCGCCGCAGGGGCGGCGGCGCACCGAACAAACACAGGCACCGCACCGCGTCGTTACCGGCTTTTACCGAGGGCAACGCATAGTGTGTCGGTGTGTGGCGCGCCGATAAGAAACGAGATTCAGACTCTGAAACGTCTGAGGCCGACGAAGCAACGTCGGTATGGGGTCGTCGGAGCGACTCCTCATCAGGTGACACCGAGTCTGGCACCAGAACCGGGCAGATCTTCTCCACCGACGACCTGGTCGAACCTGCCCGCGAGCACTGGCGCGAAGAGCTGGCTCAGATCGGTGGCCTCTCGCCACTCGTGCACTTCGACGATGCCCCCCGGAGCCGTGTCGACCTCACCACAACTCACCCGAGCGGCCTGGCCCAGTTCATCACCGGCAACGCCACTCTGCTTTCGAGCCTGATTCGCGACGAACTCGCCCTGCGCAGTGCCCGCATCGCGGCCGGCGCCATCACCGACAAGGGTGTCGAACTGCGCTCCATTCGCGGCATCGACTCGGTTCAGCTCGCCATCGGCATGGCCGAATGGAAGCTCGAAGACAAGACATTCGCCGCCCCCGTGCTCCTTCGCCCCCTGGGTATTCGCCGGTACGGCCGCGACTTCGAACTCAAGCTCCGCGGCAATCCCTTCGTGAATCCCGAACTGGTTCGCGCCCTGCACGAGCAGTTTCAGATCGACCTCGACACCGACCAGATGGTGGCGCTCGCCGCCACGAACGGCGTGTTCAAGCCGCAGCCCGTCATCGACCACCTGCGCGGCATCACCTCGCACCTGCCGTGGTTCAGCGTTCACCCGCGCCTGCTGGTGTCATCGTTCGCCGATGTCGCCAAGTCGATGGTGTCGGATGCCCGGCGGCTCGATCATCCGGTGCTCGACTCTCTGGCCGGCAGCCTCACCGCCCGTCGCGGGGTACAGGAGTCGTATCACCCCGTCGAAGCGACCGCACAAGACTCTCGCCCGCCGTCGACCGACACCCTCCTGCTCGACGCCGACGCCGAACAAGAGAATGTCATCGCGCAGATCGCCGAGGGCAATTCGCTCGTCGTGAAGACGCTGCCCGGCACCGGGGGCACCCAGACCATCGTGAACGCCGTCGGTGCGCTGATCGGCCAGAACAAGCGTGTTCTCGTGGTGAGCCCGCGCCGCCTCAGCTTGCGCGGCATCTCGCGCCGTTTCACTGACGTGGGCCTGCCCGGCGTCGCCGTGTCGCCGCGAACCCTGCGCCGCGACCTGATTCAGTCGATCGGCCGCAACGAAAAGGCCATGCAACCGCACGTCGGCGATGTCGACGAGGCGCTCGTACGGCTGCGTCACGTGCTCATCGACTACCGCCAGTCGTTGCAGCGGGTCGATCCGTTGCTCAAGGTCTCGGTTCTGGATGCCCTGCGCGAGCTCGCCCGCCTGTCGCTGTTACCCAAACCTCCCGCCACCACCGCTCGCCTGAACCGCTCCTCGCTCGAAGCTCTCGCCTCGGGCCGCAGCAAGGCGGCGAAGACGCTCATCAAGGCGGCGGCGCTCGGCGAATTCCGCTACGGACCCGACGACTCACCGTGGTACGGCGCCAGTTTCGACACCGCCGACGATGCCAGCAATGCGCACGCCATCGCCAAGCGCATGCACCGCACAGACCTGCCGACCCTGCTGACGAAGGCGTACGAGCTCGTCGGCCAGACGCACATGCGCCCCTTCACCACGATGTCTGAGCTCGGCTCGTATCTGCGCCTCCTGCTCGACCTGCGCGAAACGCTCGACAAGTTCTTGCCGGTGGTTTTCGACCGTTCGCTCACCGACATCATCGCCGCCACCGGACCGCGCCGCGACTCGGCCCAGATGACGGGTACGAGCCGCCGGCGCCTCCGCAGCCTGGCCAAGGAATACGTCAGGCCCGGGGTGCACATCGGCGACATCAATGCTTCGCTGCGCCGCATCCAGCAGCAGCGTGTGCTGTGGCACCGTTTCGCGGCCGCCGGCATTCCGCCGGAGGTGCCAACCGGGCTCGACGACGTTCAGGTCGCCTTTCAGAGTGTGAACGAAGACCTCTCGAGACTCGATGTTCCGTTGGGCCTCTCCGGCACCGCTCGCCAGCTCAGCGAGTTGCCCATCGCCGAACTGATTTCGTTGCTCGAGGGCCTCGCCGCCGACTCCGAGGTGCTGGCGAACCTGCAAGAGCGCACGGCGTTGCTCGACACGCTGCGTGAACTCTCGCTCGACCCGTTGCTGACCGATCTCTCGCAACGTCACATCCCCGAAAGCGCCGTCGCCGACGAGCTCGAGCTGGCGTGGTGGCAGTCGGTGCTCGAACTGATGCTCGCGAACGATCGTGCTCTGCTCGGCGCCAACACGGGCATCCTCGACCGCCTCGAATCCGACTTCAAGCTGGTGGATGAGGCGCACGCCTCGGTCAGCGGCCAGATCTTGGCCTGGCAGCTCGCCGAAACCTGGAGCGTCGGTCTGGTCGACCATGCCGATGAGGCCACGACCCTCAAGGCGCTGCTGCGCACCGATACCGTCGACTCCGCGAAGCTGCATCAGGCCGCTCCGTACCTCAGCCGCGTTCTCGCCCCCGTGTGGCTCGCTTCGCCGTACGAGGTCGCCGACATCACCGACGACGTGGTGTTCGACGCCGTCATTCTGGTGGATGCCGGTGCCACCACACTGGCCGAGAATGCTGCGGCCATCCGTCGCGCCCGCCAGGTCGTCGCCTTCGGCGACCCCGTGACGCAGACGCCCTCGTACTTCGACATCGCCGTGCCCGCGGTGGTGCAACCCCTGTCGAACCGCGCGAGCGACGCCGACGCCGACGCGCGGTCGATCGAAGAACTTGCCAGCGACTCGGCCATGGCGCGCCTCGCCGAGCTGGTGCCGACCCTCTCGCTCACCCGCAGCTACCGGGCCGGCGGCGAAGACCTGGCCGAACTGGTGAACCACCGCTTCTACAACGGCAAGATCGACTCCCTACCGTGGGCCGGAACCTTCCTCGGCCACGGCAGCCTCACCCTGCACTATCTCGAAGGCGCGGGTGGCATGCCCGACAGCGAGACCGGGGCCGTCGAGAGTGTCGATGCCGAGGTCGAGCGTGTGGTGTGGCTCGTCATGGATCACGCGCAGAAGTATCCACGCGAGTCGCTCATGGTCATCACAGCCAGCGCGAAGCACGCCGTTCGCGTGCAGCAGGCCGTTCTCTCGGCCTTCGCCAAGCGCAGCGACCTCAGCGATTTCATTCTCAAAGACACCGCCGAACCGTTCATGGTCGCAACGCTCGAACAGTCGGTCGCGCAGAGCCGTGACCGGGTCATCTTCTCGGTCGGCTACGGCCGCACGCCGCACGGCCGTGTGCTGACGAACTTCGGGGCCCTGGCCAAACCGGGTGGCGAACGATTGCTCGCGGTCGGCATGACGCGCGCCCGTCGCTCGATGGACATCGTGAGCTGCTTCAAGCCCAGCGACATCGACGAAGAACGCATGACGTACGGAGTGGTGTCATTGCGCCAGATTCTGACCGAGGCCGAGAACGGGCCCACGCCCGACACCTTCTCGAGCCCCGGGGATGCCCTGCTCATCGACCTCGCCCGCCGCCTCGGTTCGCGGGGTCTGGATGTCGCGTTCGAACATAGGGGCAAACTGACGCTCGTGGCTTCCTACGAAGGCCGCGCCATCGTCGTCGAGACCGATGCCGTCGTGCACTCGATGAGCCTCCGCGAATCGCTGCGCTTGCGCCCCGACATGCTGAAGCGTCTCGGCTGGCACTACCTGCGGGTACACAGCTTCGAGCTGTTCACCGACCCCGAGGCGGTAGCGGTTCGCATCGCCACCGTGATCGGTGTGCGGCAGCTCGCCGCCGTGTGACCAGACTCCTCACCAGTGCGGCGGCTTGTCGGCTTTCAGGCGCTCGTCGTTGGGGCCGGCGCCCGGGGGAGTGGCATCACGAGCGTCGTCGGTGTCTTCGGCCGCTCGTACGACAGCAAGCTCGGGGCTGAGGGTCGCCGCTGACTGCGGCAGGGCATCCGACCCGGCCGCCGGCTCGGTCTGCACGCGCCGGCGCCCGATGCGGTGCACGGCAGGCCGCTCGGTCACTCGTTCGGCCAGGGCGGGCCGGCCGGAGCCTGGTTCGAGAGGTTGGGAACAGAAGCGCTGCGCTGTTGCGCCGCGAGGAGATCACGAATCTCTGCGAGCAGTTCGAGGTCGGTCGGCGGCGCCTCGGCGACGTCCTCTTCGGCCGGGCTCTGCTTGCTCTTGAAGAACGACACCTTCTTGAGGTGGTTGATGGGCAGAACGAACACGAAGTACACCACCACGGCGACCAGCAAGAACTGGAT
Organism: Subtercola sp.; assembly: GCA_025463745.1. Classification (GTDB taxonomy): domain Bacteria; phylum Actinomycetota; class Actinomycetes; order Actinomycetales; family Microbacteriaceae; genus Subtercola. The sequence goes on along the minus strand of JAODBB010000095.1, from coordinate 607 downwards.
GATCGCCCCGAGCACCAGCCCGAACTTCAGTGTGCTCGCGCCGATCTGAACTTCGAATGCATCGTTGAGCGCCTCGGCACTGAAGATCGCGGCGATCAGCGGGTTGAAGATTCCGGTGACGATCGCCGACACCACGGCCGTGAAAGCCGCACCGATCACAACAGCAACGGCCAAGTCGATCACATTGCCGCGCAAGATGAATTCTCTGAAGCCCTTGATCACGCGCTCGTACTCCTCTTTCGGTTCGTCAGCCTGGTTCCGGCAGCCTGGTTCCTCAGCCCTTTTCTAGACTAGCCGCGCTATTTCGCCGGGCTGGCCGGCTTCGACGACGACGAAGAGGACGAAGACGACGACGAAGAGGATACGCCACCCGATTTCGTCGCCGGCTTCGAGTCGCCGCTCGTGCTCGCACCGGAGTCGCCACTGCCTTTCGACCCACCCGACTCGCCAGACCCCCCGGAACTGCCCGACCCGCCAGGCTCGCCGCCGCCCGACTTCTTCGCGCCGTCGGTCGTCTTCTTGGTTTCGCGGGAGTCGTTGCGGTAGAAGCCGGAGCCGTTGAAGCTCACGCCGATCGGGCTGAAGACCTTGCGCAGCTTTCCGCCGC
>JAODBB010000235.1 GCA_025463745.1 Subtercola sp. | reverse complement strand
GGGGCGGCCGGGATGCCTGGTCCCCCGCCGAACGGCGACGGGAGCGGGCCTGCCACCGAAAACGGGGCGCCGAAAGCGGAGCTACGGCCGGAAGCGAAGGCGGTGCCGGGGTATCTGGTGCGGTGGAGCATCCCGAGCAGTGTGCTGGGGCTGGTCGCGTTCATCGTGGCGCTCGCGGTCGGGGTGCTGCTGTACGCGTTCGGCGTCGTCACTAATGCGAGCGCGGCGCAGTTCGCGACGAATGTGCTCGGGTACGGCGCGATGTTCGGGGTGGTCGCGCTCGTCGTGTGGCGACGGGGGTCTGGCTCGCTGGTGCGGGACCTCGGGCTGAGGATCCGGTGGGTCGACCTCGCGCTCGGGCTCGGCGGAGCCTTCGTGGCGAAGTTCATCGCCGTTTTCTTCGCGGTTCTGGCACAGCGGCTGGCGGGCGATACGCCGGTGCAAGGGAATCTGACGCTCGACTCCGACACGTTCTGGATCGTGCTCAACGCCCTGGTGTTCGCCTGCCTGATCGGGCCTTTTGTCGAAGAGGTGTTCTTTCGCGGGTTGCTGCTGCGGGGCATCCGGAATCGTGTGCTGCGCAGGTCGCCGGGGGCGGTGGATGCGGCCGGCTTCGCGCAGAACGCCGACCGGCTGCGGCTGGCGAATACGACGGCGATCGTGCTGAGCGCGGTGGTGTTCGCGGCGCTGCACCTCTACGAATCGTCGTCGTGGGCGTCGGCGCTGGCGCTCGGGTCGTCGACGTTCTTCTTGGGGCTGATCAACGCGCGGCTTGCCGTGTCGACCGGGCGGCTCGGGGCCGGCATCGTGTCGCACATCCTCTTCAATGCGTCGAGCGTGCTGGCCCTGCTCGCCGGAGCCTGACCCGTCGATCGCACCGCTGCCACGGATCCCCCGCCCGCCGTTCCTCGGATCCCCCGCCCGCCGTTCCTCGGCCCCGCCGGCTGCCGCTCGCCGGGCTCGGATGCAGTAGGGCCGCGTGGCGGTTGCGCAAAAGCACCTGCCGAGCGGCTCCTGGGTGCTTTTGCGCAACCGACACACCCCGAGCGGCACGGAGGGAGCCGGGCTGGGCTCGCCGGGCTGGGCTCGCCGGGCTCTGGGGCGGCGTGGCGGCGTGGCGGTTGCGCCAAAGCACCTGCCGAGCGGCTCCTGGGTGCTTTTGCGCAACCGGCACACCTCGTGCGGCACGGAGGGAGCCGGGCTGGGGCTCGGGGCCCGTGGGGCCGGGCCGCGCGGCGGGCTAGCGGCCCGTGCCGCCGTGCACGACGGCGTCGGTGTCGGAGTCGAGGCCGAAGGCGGTGTGCACCACGCGGAGTGCGTCGTTCACGGTGTCGGCCCGCGTCACCACCGAGATGCGGATTTCGCTCGTCGAGATCATCTCGATGTTGATGCCCGCCTCGTACAGCGCGGTGAACAGCTTCGCCGAAACGCCCGCGTTGGTGCGCATGCCGGCACCGACGAGCGCGAGCTTGCCGATCTGGTCGTCGTACTGCAGCGACGCGAACCCGACGTCGGGCTGCTCGGCGGTGAGGGTCGTCAGTACCAACTGGCCCTCCGACTTCGGCAGGGTGAACGAGATGTCGGTCAGCCCGGTAGCAGCGGCAGACACGTTCTGCACGATCATGTCGATATTGGCGCCGGTCTTGGCGACGATGTTGAAGATCTGCGCGGCCTTGCCGGGAATGTCGGGCACCCCCACAACGGTGATCTTGGCTTCGCTGAGGTCGGCGGCGACGCCGACGATGAGAGGCTCTTCCACGGATTTCTCGCTGTTCTCTGAGGTAACTGAAGGGGTTGTGGGGGTGCCGAGGTTCGGGATGCCCGCGTTCGGTTCGCCCGGCTGTGCGAGGCCGGGGTTCAGGATGCCCGGCCCACCGCCCACGCCCGAACCCTCTATGCCGGCGGCATCCGGAACCGTCTCGTTGAAAACGATTGTGCCCTCATTGTTATTGAACGACGACCGAACGTGAAGCGTGACACCGTGCCGGCGCGCATATTCCACTGCGCGTATATACAGCACCTTCGCCCCGTTGGCGGCGAGCTCGAGCATCTCCTCGCTCGAGATGCGGTCGATCTTGTGGGCGCGCGGCACGACGCGCGGATCTGCTGTGAAGATGCCGTCGACGTCGGTGTAGATCTCGCAGACGTCGGCGCCGAGAGCTGCCGCGAGGGCGACGGCGGTGGTGTCCGATCCGCCGCGGCCGAGCGTGGTGATGTCGCCGGTGCCGCGGTTGAAGCCCTGAAAGCCGGCGACGATCGCGATGGCTCCCTCATCGAGCGCGGAGCGCACCCGCCCCGGGGTGACGTCGACGATGCGGGCTTGGCCGTGCCGGGCATCCGTGATCATGCCGGCCTGGCTGCCGGTGAAGGAGCGGGCGTCGTGGCCCATGCTCTTGATCGACATCGCCAGCAGCGCCATCGAAATGCGTTCGCCGGCGGTGAGCAGCATGTCGAGTTCTCGCGGGGCGGGAATCGGTGTGACCTGATGGGCGAGGTCGAGCAGTTCGTCGGTGCTGTCGCCCATGGCGCTCACTGCGACGACGACCTCGTTGCCGGCCTTGCGGGTTTCGACGATGCGCTTGGCCACGCGCTTGATGCTTTCGGCGTCGGCGACGGATGATCCGCCGAACTTTTGCACAATCAAGGCCACGGGCTGTACTCCTGGGGTTTGCTGCGGGATGGTGGGGCGGTAGAGCGGTGAACTCGACTATTCATTCTAGGCGGGGGCTGCTGGGGCGAAGGTGAGTGTTACTTCGGGGTGTGCGCGGTGGGGTGGGGGGCGCGTCGGGGTGTGCGCGGTGGGGGTCGCAACGCTGAGCTAGGGAGGGCGCGGCACTCGGCGGGGCGCGTCGGGTGGGGGCCGATGGGGGTCGCGACGCTGAGCGGGGAGGGCTAGCGAGCGAGCGAACGAGCGGTCAGGTGCGGGGGCGAGCCACCGCCAGGAGGGCGAGATCTGCGCCGCGCGAGCCGAGCAGGCAGAGCCCGATCGGGAGCGTTCCGACGCGGCCGTACGGCAGGGTGAGCGCGGGCAATCCGGAGAGCGACGCGAGGCATGTCAGCCGCAGCGTGGCGGCGCGCACCCGGTCGATCTCGGCGGGGTCGGCCGCGAGATGCGGAGCGGGCGACGAGGTCGAGGGCAGAGCGAGGGCGGTGCCGGGCACTACCGCGGCCTCGAGGGCCGCGGTTGCTCGGGCGAGGGTGGCACGGGCATCCGCAGCCGCCTGCTCGGTGATTCGGGATGCCGCGGCGAACCGAGCCGCGATGGCTGGGTCGAGGGCATCGGGGTTAGCGGTGACGAACGCGCCGTCTTCGGCCCAGGCCTCGAATTGCTGCACGACCCGGAAGGCGTCGAACCACTGCTCGAGGTCTGGTGCGGCGAGAGCGGTTTCGGCGCTGACGTTGTGCACCGATACGCCGGAGTTCAGCGCGAGCGCCCGCACAGCGGCCTCGAAGGTGTACTGCGCCGCGGGATCGGCGAGCGTCACGAGGGCCGGGTCGATGAGGATGCGCGTGATCGGGGTGGGGCTCGCGGTGTCTGCGCGGGCGGCGGTGCCGGCGGGGCCGGGCGCAGAGCCGGGCGCGGTGGCGGCATTCGGCGGGATGGGGGCGCCGTTCGGCGGGATGGCAGCGGCATTCGGCGGGATAGGAGCGCCGGGCATCCGCTCGCCCGTCGTGAGCAGCGCCTCGACGCCTCGCGTGAGGGTCGAAAGGTCGCGCGCGAGCAGGCCGACCGTGTCGAAACTGGGTGCCAGGCCGATGAGGCCGTTGCGTGAGACGGCGTTGTGGGTGGTTCGCAGGCCGTACAGCCCCGTGTACGAGCCTGGTACGCGGATGGAGCCGGCGGTGTCGGTTCCGAGGCCGAGGTCGGCTAGGCCGAGTGCGACCGCCGAGGCGGGGCCGCTCGTCGAGCCGCCGGAGATGTGGCTCGGCGCGGCGGCGTTGGGGGGCGTGCCGTAGTGCACGTTGGTTCCGGCGAGCGAGAAGGCGAGTTCGTCGGTCTGGGCGAGGCCCGTGATTTCGGCGCCCGCGGCGATGAGCGCCTGAACGGCAGGGGCAGTGGATGTTTCGGGGCGGCGACCGGCGGCGAATGTGGGGTTACCGGCGCCGATGGTTTCGCCGTCGATGGCGAAGAGATCTTTCACGGCGACGCGGATGCCCGCCAGCGGCCCGACGTCTGCGCCGTCACCCGGGTACGCGTCAGACTCCACCAGCGGGCGGCGATCGGCCGGCGTCGCCCAGATGGCGCGCTCCTCGACGGCGGTCAGCGTCTTCTGGCCGCCGAACTGCACGCCGGGAACGGTCGAGACGTGCGCGACAGTGACCGCCCATGGCGACGCCTCATCGGCACGCTGCCAGAGCTGCGTCTGGCTGCCGGTGCCATTGTCGCCACGGATCGACTCGGCCACAATGACAGCCGTGTTCGTGTCGATCGGGCGGAGGTGAACACGCCGAAGGTACCGCTGCGGCACTGGCGGCCGGCCGGCGCGAAAAGCCGCGATGGCATCGTGACCGACCAGAGCCGAGCCCGCCTCGCTGCGCACCGTGAGCGGCCCGGCCGCGAACAGTTCGTCGAGCTCGGTGATGTCGTTCGTCATGAGCGCACGCTCGTAGCGCCAGAAGGCAGCGAGGAGGGCGGGGTCGCCGAGCCAGGCGGGCGGCATCGCTGTAGCGTCGGGTGCACTCACGTCGGCCGTCTGGCCGCGGGCAGCGGATGCGCCGACGCCGTCGAGCTGGTCGGGTCGGCTGGGCGCGGCGTTCGTCGCGGGGTCGGCCGGGTTCGCCGCATCAGCGGGCGCAGTGCCATCGGCGGCGGGGAGGAGTTCATCGTCGGCAGGCACGCCGGTCGGGTCGCTCATCAGGCTCGTTTCGGGGTCGGTGGGCTGGGCATCCGGAGCGGGCTGCGGCGTGGACTCGGTGGGAGCGTTGGTCGAAGTATCGGAGGGGGCGGCACTCTCGGCCGAGTGGTTCGCGTCGCCGCCAGGCTTCGGCACGAGTGGCGGCCCCGGCACGATGGGGCGCCCGGGAACGGGAGGTCGCCAACGCATAGGCGCTCGCCCTCCCCTTACCGCTCGACCAGCCGGCGGCCCTCGAAGGCGCGGCCGAGGGTGACCTCGTCGGCGTATTCGAGGTCGCCTCCGACGGGCAGGCCTGAGGCGAGCCGCGTCACCCTGATTTCGAGGGTGGTCAGCAAGCGTGACAAGTAGGCCGCCGTCGCCTCGCCCTCGAGGTTGGGATCGGTCGCAATGATCACTTCTTCGATGGTTGCGTCGGCGAGGCGCTGCATGAGTTCACGAATGCGAAGGTTGTCGGGGCCGATTCCGTCGATCGGGCTGATTGCCCCGCCGAGCACGTGATAGCGGCCGCGAAACTCACGGGTGCGCTCGATGGCGACGACGTCTTTCGCTTCTTCGACCACGCAGATGACGTTCAGCGATCGGCGCGGATCGCGGCAGATGGTGCAGGTGTCTTGCTCCGACACATTGCCGCAGATGGAGCAGAAGTGCACCTTGTCACGCACCTCGATGAGCACTTCGGCAAGCCGAGTGACGTCGAAGCTTTCTGTCTGCAAGATGTGAAAGGCGATGCGCTGGGCCGACTTCGGGCCGATTCCGGGCAGGCGCCCCAGTTCGTCGATGAGTTCTTGAACGATTCCTTCGTACATGCTCTAGCCCTCCCGGCCCGGGCCGGCGCCCGCACCCGGTGAGGGGCGCGGAGCGACGGGGCGCTCTTCGATGAAGTTGGCGCCCAGAATCTCGCGCACGACGGCCTCGCCATAACGCTGCTTCTCACCGAACTGCGGCATCGCGCGGCCGGGGTCGGTGCGAGGCGTGACCGGGCGGGCTGCGTCAGGGCGCATCGACTTCGGCGCCGCGGACTCGGTCGGCGGCGCGGTCGCGCGCCGTACGGGAGGCGAAGAGGGAGCGGCCTCGTTCGCGGCGACGGCAGAATCGGAGCGCGCAGCCGACTGCGTCGAGAGCGGCACAACGGGAACTGCGGGAACTGCGGGGTCGATCCACACCGGGCCACCGGATGCTCGGGCGGATCCTCCAGCGTCGGCGCCCTGCGGGGCGCCCGCGGGGCGGAAGTCCGACGGATCGACATCGGTCGGGCCGTCGCCCAGCGGGATCTCGTCTCCCGGAACGAACCACCCCGACCCGGCAGCGTCGTCGTACTCGGCCACCGCGCTCTCGGGAATGTCGTCGGGAATCTCTGACGCCGGAATGTTCACTGCGATCGCCCCGGCGCGCACGGGCTCGTCTCCTGGTTCGGGCGCAGAGGTGGGGATGGTGACGGTCGGCCACGACGTCGTCGACGTGGCCGCAGCCGCGGTAGCAGACGTGCCCGAAGTGGCGGTCGCGCGAGGTCGGGTTGCAGGCGTGGCCGCGGTAGCAGATGTGGCCGCTGCAGTGGATGTCGCCGGAGCAGTGGATGTCGCCGGAGATGCAGAAATGCGAGGCGCTGCCGGGGCCTGAGCTGGAGTTGCCGCAGCTGGACCGGCAGCACTGGGAGCCGTCGCTGAAGCTGTCGCCGCCGAAGCCGGAGTCGTCCGAGCCGGAGCCGCCGCAGCTGGAGCTGTCGTCGCCCGAGCCGTCGTCGCCGCAGCCGGAGTTGCCGCAGCCGGAGCCGCCGTCGCCCGAGCCGTCGTCGCCGCAGCCGGAGTTGCCGCAGCCGGCGTCCCGGCAGTCGGCGTCACCGCAGCCGGGCCGGCGTCGGCCCGACCCGCCGCTGCAGTCGCGCCCGCCGCATCCACTCGGGCGATGAACTTGACGCGGAGTCCGATGATGTCGACGATGGCCTGGCGGAGGTATTCGCTCACACCCTGGCCGGGAGCCTGCTGCTGCTTGAAGCTCGCCACATCGACCTCGCTCGGAAAGCTGAGGGTGAGCACGTCGCCTTCGAGGGCGCGCACCGATGCGGTGTACACGACCATCCATGCGCTTCGTTTGGTGTTCTCGACCGACTCGAGAATCTCTGGCCAGGCGTCTTTGAGTTGCTGGGCTGTGACCTCCGTCGGCTTCTTCGGAGCCGTGGGGCTCTCGCTTCGGGGCGTCGGCACCGCGCCGTCATGAGTATCTCCGGCCGATGCCGCAATCGGGCGCGGGACATCGGCAGTAGTAGGCACGGCTGAAGCATCGGGCCCGGCCGACGCGGTCGGCACGGACGCAATGGCCGGCACGGGCGCGGTACCCGACGGTACTCCTGTGTCGGGGCGCCCAGAAACCGCGGGCGACGTGAGGCCTGTGCGCTGAGCATCCGCTGCCCCCCGCACAGAACTCGCAGCACTGTCGGCCGGCAGGGCCGCGACGGGCTCAGCACCCACTCCGACACGGCGCTCGAGGCGCTCGACCCGGGCCAGCGCGCCCCGCGCCGAATCGTCGCTCGCCGGAACCAGCACGCGAGCGATCATCAGCTCGAGGTGCAGCCGAGGCGAGGTCGCGCCCGTCATCTCGGTGAGCGCCGCGTTCACGATGTCGGCGGTGCGCGAGAGCTCGGCGGCACCGAAGAGGCCGGCCTGCTGCTGCATCTGCAGAATGTCGTCGCTCGGCATTCCGCGCAAGACGGCGGCTGCACCCTCGGCCGAGTGCGAAGCGGCCACGATGATCACGTCGCGCAGGCGCTCGAGCAGGTCTTCGACGAAGCGCCGCGGGTCTTGGCCGGTTTGGATGACCCGGTCGACGGCCCCGAAAGCCGCCGCCGAATCGTGGGAGCCCAGCGCGTCGATGACCTCGCCCAGCAGCGAGGCGTGTGTGTAACCCAGCAGTGCGACCGCCCGCTCGTACTCGATGCGGTTGCTCTCGGAACCCGCGATGAGCTGATCGAGCAGCGACAGTGTGTCGCGCGCAGACCCTCCCCCGGCGCGAACGACGAGCGGCAGCACGCCAGGGGCGACCGCGACACCCTCGATCTCGCAGAGCGACTGCACATATTCGAGCAGTTGCGCGGGCGGGATGAGCCGGAAGGGGTAGTGGTGCGTTCGCGAGCGGATGGTGCCGATCACCTTGTCGGGCTCGGTCGTGGCGAAGATGAACTTGATGTGCTCCGGCGGCTCTTCGACGATCTTCAGCAGCGCGTTGAAGCCCTGCGGGGTCACCATGTGGGCCTCGTCGAGGATGAAGATCTTGTAGCGATCGCGGGCGGGCGCAAAAACCGCTCGTTCGCGCAGGTCGCGCGCATCATCCACACCGTTGTGGCTCGCCGCATCGATCTCGACGACGTCGAGCGAACCCGACCCGTCGCGCGAGAGTTCGACGCAACTGGGGCAGACGCCGCAGGGCGTGTCGGTGGGGCCTTCGGCGCAGTTCAGGCAGCGGGCGAGGATGCGCGCCGACGTCGTTTTGCCGCAGCCGCGCGGGCCCGAGAACAGATAGGCGTGGTTGACGCGGTTGGTTCGAAGCGCCGTCATGAGCGGCTCCGTCACCTGAGACTGGCCGATCATTTCGCCGAACGTCTCAGGTCGGTAGCGTCGGTAGAGGGCTGTGACCATGGCACCAATCGTATCCGCAGCTACCGACACCGCCGCCCCTCCGGGCGAACCCTGTGGAGTGGATGTTCGGCGGCCCCCGAGCACGGCGGATGCATCCAGGCGCCTCATACCGCACAACGGGCGGAGCAGAGCGAACGTGGCGGCATATACGGCTCGCTTCGGCTCTGCTCCGCCCGTTGTGCACTGCAGGGCGCGAAAAGCGGCACGACTCGAGCGGCTGCATCGACGGCACGACGCAGCGTTACTCATCAGTACTCGTAGGCTTGCCGAATGGAGATCCGATCGTTCGAGGTGGCCGATACCGAGGCCGTGGTGGGCCTCTGGCAGGAATGCGGGCTCACGCGCCCGTGGAATGACCCGCGCGCCGACATCGAACGCAAGCTGACGGTTCAGCCCGAGCTGTTTCTCGTGGGTATCGAACCCGATCTGGCGCAAGAACCGGGCGACGCGAACGGCGCCGTGATCGCGAGCGCCATGGTGGGATACGACGGGCACCGCGGCTGGGTCAACTACCTCGCGGTGAGCCCGGCCTGGCAACGGCGTGGGTACGCTCGGGCCCTGATGCTCGAGGCCGAGCGCCTGCTGACGGCTCGCGGATGCCCGAAACTCAACCTCCAGGTGCGTTCAAACAACTCTGAGGCGATCGAGTTCTACACAGCCCTCGGATACGAGCCCGATCACGCGGTGAGCTTCGGGAAGCGGCTCAGTCCTGATTGAGCAGGCCCCATTGAGAAGGCTTGAGCAGGCCCGCTTGAGCAGGCCCGCTTGAGCAGGCCGGATTGAGCGGGCCGGATTGAGCGGGCCGGTCGCAACGCGGCGAGAACGGCTCAGCTCGCGCGGGATCGCTGCAGGACTGCTCAGGACTGCTCAGGACTGCTCAGGACTGCTCAGGCCACCGTGAGGCACTGCCGCGCGATTTCGAGTTCTTCGTTCGTCGGAATCACCAGCACCGCCACCGGCGCGTCGTCGGGCGATATTCGGCGGGCGCCGTGTTCGCGCGCGGCATTGCGCGCGTCGTCGACACGAATGCCGAGCCGTTCGAGGCCTGCGAGCGCTCCCGCGCGAACGACGTCGCTGTTCTCGCCGACGCCGGCCGTGAAGACGATGGCGTCGACTCCCCCGAGTTCGGCGATGTACGCACCGACGTAGTGTTTGAGGCGATGCAGATACACGTCGAGCGCCACCCGCGCGGCTTCATCTCCCGCCTGGGCCGCCGACACGACGTCGCGCATGTCGCCACGACCGCTCAGGCCGAGCAGACCACTCTTGCGGTTCAAGAGCTCGTCGAGGTCGTCGAAGCTCAGGCCGCCCTTGCGGTGCAGATGAATGAGCACCGCCGGGTCGATGTCGCCCGACCGGGTTCCCATCACCAAGCCTTCGAGCGGAGTCAGCCCCATCGAGGTGTCGACAGATCGACCGCCGTCGACCGCGCAAGCCGAGGCGCCGTTGCCCAGATGCAGCACGATCGTCTTCAGCGCATCGAGCGGTTGGCCGAGAAACTCGGCTGCCGCTTCGGAGACGAATTTGTGCGAAGTGCCGTGGAACCCGTAGCGCCGCACCCGGTACTTATCGGCGAGCTTCGCGTCGATCGCGTAGGTGTACGCCGCGGGAGCCAGCGTCGAGTGGAACGCGGTGTCGAACACGGCGACCTGGGGCACCGACGGAAAGGCCGCCTGGGCGGCATTGATGCCCTCGAGGCTGGCCGGATTGTGCAACGGGGCCAGATCGGCCAGGTCTTCGATGTTGATCTTCACCAGGTCGGTGACCACCGTGGGCCCGAAGAAGCGCTTGCCGCCGTGAACGACTCTGTGCCCGATGGCTACTGGCAGAGCATCCTTCATCGAGGGCCCATGTGTTTCGAACGCCTCGATCATGACGCGAAACGCTGCTGCGTGATCGGCGATGGGCCGCTCGCTCGTGAACGACTGCGGATCGGCGCCGGGAGACGTGACGGTGTGTTTCGACGAACCCGTCGCCCCGGCCGTCTGCGAGCCTGCGCCCTGTGCGCTGGAACCCTGCGAGCCGTCACCCTGTGCATCGGCCCCGTGTGCACGGGTACCCTGTGCGTTGGCGCTCCCCGCCCCCCTGTCACCGATGCGCTCGATCAGCCCGCTGGCGAGAACGGACTCGTTGGTCATCTCGATCAACTGGTACTTCAGCGAAGACGAGCCACTGTTGATTACCAGAACGGTGCTCATGCGCGCGCCTCCCGGTCGGGCTCGGCCCCGGACCCGGATGCGCCCGACCCGTCGGCCAGCGACGACGACGCCGCGTCGACCCGAGCCACCTCCACGGCCGACAACCCGACCGATGCCGGCGATTCGACGATCAAGGCCGCGGCTTCGCCGGTCGCCGCCTGAATCGCAGTGATCGCGATCGTATTCACGATGTCTTGCACCAGAGCGCCCCTCGACAGGTCGTTGATCGGCTTGTTCAGCCCCTGCAGCACGGGCCCCACGGCGATCGCACCGGCGCTGCGCTGCACCGCCTTGTAGGTGTTGTTGCCCGTGTTCAAGTCGGGAAAGATGAATACCGTGGCCCGCCCGGCGACCTGCGACTCGGGCATCTTGGCCGCGGCGACAGCGGCATCGGCGGCCGCATCGTATTGAATCGGCCCCTCGACCATCAGCGCGGGTCGTCTCGACCGCACCAATGCGGTGGCCTGTCGAACTTTGTCTACATCGACGCCCGCACCCGATTCGCCGGTGGAGTAGGAGAGCATGGCAATACGCGGGTCGATGCCGAACTGCACCGCCGTCTCCGACGACGAGATGGCGATGTCGGCCAGCTGTTCTGCGGTGGGGTCGGGAATGACTGCGCAGTCGCCGTACACCAGCACCCGGTCGGCGAGCGCCATCAAGAAGACACTCGACACCACCGAGACTTCGGGCCGCGTCTTGATGATCTCGAAAGCCGGGCGAATCGTGTGCGCCGTGGTGTGCGCGGCCCCCGATACCATGCCGTCGGCCAGGCCGAGCTGCACCATCATCGTGCCGAAATACGACACGTCGACCACGGTGTCTCTGGCCATGTCGAGCGTGATGCCGCGGTGCGAGCGGATGCGGGCGTACTCCTCTGCGAAACGCTCGCGCAGCTCGGGGTCGAACGGGCTCACGATGGTGGCCGCGTCGATGTTGACCCCGAGCCTTCTCGCGCGGGAACGCACTTCGTCGTCGTCGCCGAGAATGGTGAGCCGCGCGATACCCCGAGTGAGCACGGTCGCCGCGGCACGGAGAACCCGATCCTCCGACCCCTCGGGCAGAACGATGTGCTTCTTCACCGACCGTGCGCGGTCGATCAGGCCGTATTCGAACATCAACGGGGTGACGACGGTCGACGAACTCACATCGAGCAGTTCGAGCAGCTTGGCGCCGTCGACGTATTGCTCGAAGAGGGAGAGCGCGCTGTCGTATTTGCGCTGCGAGTCGGCGGCGAGACGCCCGCGTGTGCCGGTGATGCGAACGGCGGTGTCGTACGTGCCGAGGGATGTGCTGACGATGGGCAAGCTCGGGTTCAGCCCGTCGATCAGCCGTTCGATGGGTTCGGGCAGCTCGAATCCGCCGTTCAAGATGATGCCCGCGACGTTCGGAAAGGTCGCCGACGCATTCGCCATGAGCACGGCGAGCAACACCTCGGTTCGGTCGCCGGGGATCACCACGACAACCCCGTCGGTGAGCCGGGGCAGCACGTTCACCATCGACATTCCGGCGACCAGCACCCCGAGAGCTTCGCGCCCGAGCAGGCGCGGATCGCCCTTGATCAGGGTGCCGCCCGTCGACTCGACGAGGTTGCCCATGCTGGGGGCGACGAGCAGGCGGTCTTCGGGTATCGACCAGATGGGGATGCGCGGCCGCCTGGATCGTGCCGCCGAAGGGCTCACGATCGCCGGGCCGGCGTTGCCGGCCAGTGACTCACTCGCAGCACGCCCGACAGCATCTCTGATCTTCTCGAGGTTCTGGGGGTCGGAGCGGTTCGCCACGATACCCAGCAGCGTGGCGTGGGCGGCTTTCAGCTCGACGAGGGCGAGCTCGGTGATGTGCCACATGTCGTCGGGGGTGCGCGGCTCGGAATGACCGAGCATCTCGGTCGCGCCCTGGCTCGCACGGCCGCCGAGCACGAGCAACACCGGCGCACCGAGATTCGCCGCGATGCGAGCGTTGAAGGTGAGCTCGGTGGGGCTGCCGACGTCGGTGTAGTCGGAGCCGATGATAATGACCGAGTCGCAGAGCCGCTCGACCTCTTTATAGCGTTCGATGATGCGCGAGAGCGCCTCGTCGGGGTCGGCGTGCACGTCGTCGTAGGTCACTCCGATGACCTGTTCGTAGCTGAGGTCGATGCTGTCGTGCGCGAGCAGCATCTCGAGAACGTAGTCGCGCTCCGACACCGACCTGGCAATCGGCCGAAAGACCCCGACCCGCCTGACACTGCGCCCCAGAATGTCGAGCACACCCAGCGCAATCGTCGATTTACCCGAATGCCCCTCGGCTGAGGTGATGTATATGCTGCGGGCCACGCGACTCCTTCGAACGTCGGCGAGTCGGTTTCTCGCTCGCCTGTTCCAGACTATGGAGTCCGCGCTCCAAGCGCACTGCAGAGTCTCGATCTGTTCACTTTCGAGAAACCCGCCCGCTGTGGAGGAGGAGATGGGGGTGCCGCGGGCGGGCGGAGCGCCACCGTGCCAGAACCCAACGCGGGCCGGAGAGGCGCCGGCCTCGCCAAAAATAAAGAAAGACCCCCCGCGCACCCGCCAGAGCCCGGTTACCCTTGCTGCATTTCTGTCCTGGGGGAGTTGGCCTGGATGGCGCCACGCGGGGAGCCGTCAACAAGTTTAGCCGCACATCCGTCTTCGCGCGACGCATCGGCGAATCCGGCCCCGATAGTTGGCTTCGGGCTCCCAGAGGCGTTGTATTGACTCATGAGAATTGCCATCGCCGGAGGCCACGGCGCCATAGCCCTGCACATCGAACGCCAATTGTCTGCGGCGGGTCACGAGGCAATCGCGATCATCCGCAACCCCGAACATGCCGGCGACGTGCTCTCGGCCGGCGGCATCCCGGTCATCATCGACCTTGAAAAAGTGGATGCCCACACCCTCGCCCTCGATCTGCAAGGCATCGACGCCGTCGTCTTCGCGGCTGGTGCCGGGCCTGGCTCATCGGCAGAGCGCAAGTTGACCGTCGATCGTGACGCCGCAATACTGCTCGCCGACGCGGCGGATCGGGCGGGCATCCGCCGCTACGTACTCATCTCTGCGATGGGTGCAGACGATTTCGACCCCGACTCTGACGACGTCTTTCAGATCTACTTGCGCGCGAAGTCGGAGGCCGACCAGAACGTGCGCCAGCGTGATCTCGATTACACGATCATCCGGCCAGGGGGCCTCACCAACGAGCCCGGCACGGGCGAGGTCGAACTCGCAGAGAGCACCGAACGCGGCACGATTCCGCGTGCGGATGTTGCCGCGCTCGTGGTCGCAGCGCTCCTCGACGGCATCGCTATCAGGGCCCAGTTCGAGGCCATCTCGGGCGAATCCCCGATTCCCGACGCCCTAGCGGCTGTGCTCTACTGAAACGGCGGAACCCGCCGGGAATTGAAGTGGTGAGCCACTGTTCGGCCGTCACACGAGGGTCCGTTCGCTGTACCGCTGAAAATTCTAGAATTTGCGCATTTCGAAGGCCCAACACTCGCTAGAGTGTGAATTCGAGCGTGGTCACGCGCTCCCGCGGGGGTCAAGAAATATCTTGCTCCGGCGCGCTTGAAGCATCTGACCCGAATGGCTCGCACCTCATGGAAAATTTCTCTGCGCCCACGCCTGTCGTCGACCCGGACTCGACACGAAAGGTCGGCTTCAGTCGCCGCAGTCTGGTGAGGTCTGCCGCCTGGGCGGTGCCGGTTGTCGCTGTTGCGATCGCAGCACCTGCAGCATCAGCGAGCACGCCCCCGCCACCGGTCGTGTACTCAGTTCTCACCTTGTCGAAGAGCACCTACACATCTGCCGACAGCGGCAGGTTCGTGCAGTGGTCTGTCACCACCACGTGGGCCGCAGCCGTGACCCTGGTTGCAGTGAACTCTGTTCTGAGCTTCCCGAAAGCACGCTTCACGGGCGATTACACGTTCGCGGCCGATTCAAGCGGTTGGACCGGCGGAACCGCTGTGTCGTCGTCAAGCGGCACCGACTGGGAAATCACCTTCACCTGGACGGGCGTCGCATCGCCCTCCACCCCGACCGGCGTGCTGAAGATCACCCCGGTACTCGTCGCAACGCCCACCGGAACGCTGAACTTCTCTGTGCCCAGCTCGATCGGTATCGACAGCACTGGCGCTGTCACCCATCCCCTGGTCTACGAAGCACCCTAGTCCTA
>JAODBB010000088.1 GCA_025463745.1 Subtercola sp. | reverse complement strand
GCCCGTACCGGTGGCTGGGCGACCGGCCTGGCACTCGCCATGCCGTGGCTTCAGGAGGCCGCACATCCTGACCGCGCGGTGAGCCAGTTCGACGGCGACAACCGTGCCGTGGCCGATTACCTCGTTTCTGAGATCGTCGAAAACCTGAGCGCGGCTGATCGCGACGTGCTGATGGCGTCTGCCGTGCGGCCGGTGGTGCCACTCGAACTCGCTATCACGCTGACGGGCCGAAGCGACGCCGGGGTCGTGTTGCGCCGGCTCTCGTGGCGCAACACGCTGATCACCCAAGAAGCGGGTGAGCTCGGCTACCGCTATCACCCGATTCTGCTGTCGTTCATGCAGGCCGAAGCCTGGCGTCGCGACTCGCGTATCGCCGAAGCGGGCCACGGATGCGCCGCGGAGTGGTACGCGCGTCGCGGCGACGGCGCCAACGCTCTCGAGCAGGCCGTGCTCTCGCGCCGCACCGAACTGATCAGCGTCATGCTCGAGCGTTTTGCCGTGGAGCTGTTCGCCGTCGGCCGCTCGACGATGGTGGTGCGCGCGCTGAGGGGATTGAAGGGCGTGCCCGACACCGTCTCGAGCCTCGTCATTCGGCTGCTGCTCGATACGCCGTATTTCGCCGATACTCGCCTGGCCGACAATATCGTCGCTGCGGCCCGGTCGAGGCTGGGGCTGCCCACTTCGCCGGCAGCGGGAGGGGCGCCGGCGCAGGCAACAGCCGCCCCGGTCGCTTCGGCGGCTGCTCCACCCGCATCCGCGACGGCAACTCCGCTCGCGCCGGCGACACCGACCGACGGCTTCGATTCGACCTCCTGGGCCGCACTTTTGAGCATTCTGCAAGCGTTCAGGGCCGTGGGGCGCGATCGGCTGCTCGCTCAGCTCGAGATTCTCGAGTCGCCTGCCGTGCGGGCTGCTCGACAGGCTGATCTCGCCGTCGATCTGCTCGCCGCCACGGCCGCCGGGTGGTGTCTCCAGGCTCTGAAGCGGCTGCCCGAAGCCGAAACCATGCTCATCGAAGTGTCACAGACGGCCAAGGCGGCGGGCTATGAATGGCTGTTCTTGTTAGCGAGCGATTTGGCCTCGGCCGCGGCATCCCGAAACGGGCATTGGATGCTCGCCAGCACCCTCGAGGCGCAGGTCGTCGATATCGCGGGCAGCACCACCTCCCTCGCCGACCGTCGTTCGGCCAGGGCCACTCTGCTGCTGCTGATCAGGGCATACGAGCACGGTGAACCGGTGTCGATGAGCACTCTGGAGAAGCTGAGCAATCCTGACGCCGCCGGTGCAGACTTCGGCGTCATCGTGCCAGCCTCGACGCTGCAGTTGCTGGTGGCGCTCGACGGCGGCGCGAACCCTCGGGTGAACCTCGACCGGCTGAGCCGATTGATGGTTGAGGCGGGGGCCGGGCATCCGCAGACCCTCAGTGCATGTTGTGTACACCTGTACGACCTGATGAGCACGCTCGAAGGTCGCACGGAGGCGCGCACCATCGTGCGGTTGGTCGAAGGCGCGCTGGGAGACGATTCGCTCGAGGCCGAGCTTCTGCGTTTGGTGAGCGCGCCCAGCGTTCGAGCCCATGAGCCGGCCGAGCTGGCCCTCGAGGAGGCGCTCGCCCACTCACGATATTCGTGGCGCGGCAGCACGGTGGTGAGTGCATGGCTCGCGCTGGCGCAGGTCGCCGAGAACACCCATCGTCGCGCGGATGCTGAGTCGCGGCTCATCATGGCCCTGCGCATCGGTGAGCAACTCGGCCTCGAGCGACCATTTCTGAACTTCGGCGCTCAGGGTGCCGCGCTCGTGCAGTCGCGATTGGGCCGGCTCGGTGCGTGGGGCACGTTCGCGAACCGCGTCGTCGGCCGCGCCCTCGAGCGCAACCCGGAGGCGTCGGTTGATGCGTTCGGAGCCGCGCACGGTCTGCTCACCCATCGTGAACACGAGCTTCTGCGCGAGCTGCCACTGCACCAGACGGTGATTGAGATCGCGGCCAAACAGAACGTGAGCGCGAACACGGCGAAGACCCATCTGCGCAGCATCTACTCGAAACTCGGGGCGAGCGATCGGGCTGCGGCGGTGGCCATCGCCAGGGAGCGCGGGCTGCTGTAGCGGGTGCCGTCACGTCGCCGCAGACGAGAGCGACCGTTCCAGACGCGATGAGCCGTTTCGACGATCGCTCTCGACCGCAGATGCCGCTCTCGCAGGCGGGGGAGAGGCCGGCGCGGGCGGAGGCGAAGCCGGCGCGGGCGAGGCCGAACCTTCACCCTACTCGGGTGAAGCGCCTGACCCCGGCTCGCCGTCACGATTGGTGGGCGCACATCTTTCGTTGAAGGGACGGCCGTGAAGACGTACGAAATTCGCCTGCCGTATGCCCTGTCGCCGAATCTGGCGGCCGCTTTTCCTGAAATGGTTGCGGTGCAGCTCGGTACCGCCACGACCATTCTGACCGGTCCCCTGCGGGATCAGGCTGAGCTGCGTGCCCTGCTGGCCCGCTGCGGCGACATGGGCCTCGAACTCACCGAGGTGCGGCAGGAATCACGACCCCGGGAGTGAACGGGCGCAGCGAAAGCCGATGTGGGTCGTCGCGGTGTCGTCGGCTTGCGGCGAGCGCGCGGCAGGGCGATAACGCAGGCAGTACTCGGGTGCGCAGAGGTGGGAGCCGCCCTTGAGGGCTCGCCGCGGAATCCGCGAGCCTGGTTCGGCGCTCGCCTCCCGGGCCGCTGCCTCTCGTTCGGCTGCCGCCTTCTGCTGGAGGTCTGGGGGCGCCCCTGCGCGGTCGTGCTGCGCATCGGAATGAGTGCCTGAGTGGTCGAGCTTCGTCTGCGACCCCGCGAGTTCATGCCCGGCATCGCTGGGGCCGCAGCCACAACCGCAGTCGCACGCATCGGCGGCCGGCTCGCTCGCCATCGTGAGGCTGGGGTGCCCGGCGCCGGCGTCGGTGCCGGCGCCGGCGTCGGTGCCGGCGTGACTGGCGCCCGTGAGCCGGGCGGCGCCCTCGACCGCCTCGTGGCGGGCGGTGAAGTAGCTCGAAGTCCACTCCCAGACGTTGCCGATCATGTCGACGAGGCCGTAGCCATTGGGGTCGAAAGAGCCGACCGGAGCCGTTCCGCGCCAGCCGGCGGCGCCCGTATTGAGGTACGGAAACCGACCCTGCCAGCTGTTCGCCATGACGCGCCCGCCCGGCCGCACCTCGTCACCCCAGGCGTACGTCGTCTGCTCGGCCGGGCCGCCGCGGGCCGCGAACTCCCACTCCTCTTCGGTAGGAAGCCGTTTGCCAGCCCAGGCGGCGTAGGCCGAGGCGTCTTCGAAGCTCACCTGGGTAACCGGATGCTCGTCGAGCTCGATCGCCCACCCCTCCGGTCTGGCGCCGCCGCCGAACGGCTCGCGCCACGAAGCATTCGGCCCCCACGCCCACCACTGGCGCCAATCGTCGAGAGCCACCGGAACCGCAGAAGGCACGAACACCAGGCCTCCCGGCACCAGATCGGCCGGGTCGGCACCGGCAAAGTCTGCGGGGTCGAGCGGTCGTTCGGCCACGGTCACGTACCCGGTCGCCTCGACGAATTCGCGAAACTGGCGCACGGTCACCTGGTGCTGGTCGAGCTCGAACGCGGCCACGGTGACTTCGTGCACCGGGCCCTCTTCGGGGTAGAAGGCGTCAGACCCCATAAGGTACGTTCCGCCGGGAATCGTGACCATGCGGTCGTGCGAATCGGTCTTGATCGCCTCTGCCCCTCGCGCTGCATCCACCCGCTCATTCTCTCAGCACCGCCCCCCCGACTTCTACTGCCGCCACCCAGCCCCCCCCGGCCCCGCCCCGCTCTGGTCAGCGCTCGTCTCATTCGGGTGATTTCACTTCGAGCCGGCAGCCGTTGGCGATACGCTCAAGTGCGCGCGGAGAACGCGAGCTCTGCGGGCAGAAGGAGGGCTGTGTGCGGGTTCTATCCGGTCTGAGTCTGCACAACGCCGGGCGCGAGACCCTCGCCGGCGTCACCCTGCTGGCCATCGCCGTGCCCCTGAACATCGGCTATGCCCAGATCGCCGGGCTGCCGGCAACCGCCGGACTGTATGCACTCATCGTGCCGGCTGTGGTCTACGCCATTCTGGTGAGTTCGCGTCAGCTGGTGGCGTCTCCGGATGCCGCGGCCGCCGCACTCGTCGCTTCATCTCTGGGCGGTCTGGCCGTCGCCGGCAGCCAAAGCTACCTCACCATGGCGTTCGCCCAGGCCATCATCGCCGGCGTCTTCTTCGCCCTCTGCGCTGTCTTCAAGCTCGGATTCTTGGCGAGCTTTCTCTCGAAACCGATCCTCATCGGCTTCGTCGGCGGCCTGGCGCTCGACATTCTGGTCAGCCAGGTGGCCAAGATGCTCGGCATCACGATCAACAGCGGCGGAGAGTTCGTCGAGAAGGTCGGCGATCTCTTTTCGGGCCTGTCTTCTATCAACGGATGGGCGGTGCTCATCTCGGCCTGTTCCATTGCCGTGCTGCTGATCGGCCGGCGCATCGCCAAGGCCGTGCCGTGGGCGCTCATCGTGCTGATCGTGTCGACCATCGTCACCATCACCGCGAACCTCGAAGACGCCGGCGTCTCGGTGCTCGGCAAGGTCGATGCAGGTCCCCCCACGTTCACCTGGCCGATACTCGACTGGATCACCTGGCTGCAGCTCGTGCCCTCGGCCATCGCGTTGGTGATGGTGACGATGGCGGAAGGCCTGTTGGTCGCGCGGAGCTACGGCGAGAAGCACGGCTACTCCACCAGCCCCAACCGCGATCTGTTCGCATTCGGCGCCGCCAACGTGGCGGCCGGCGTCTCGGGCGGCTTCACGGTCGGCTCCTCGACCTCGCGCACAGCCGCCATGGATCAGGCCGGCAGCCGCACCCAGCTGCCGAGCATCGTCACGGCCGTCGGCACCCTCATACTGGTGATCTTCGGCACGGCGCTGCTCGAACATATTCCGTCACCGGCCATCGGGGCGATCGTGGGCGTGGCGATCATCCCCTTGCTCGGCATCGCAGAATTCAGGATGCTCTGGCGGCAGCAGAAGTTCGAATTCGTCATCGGGGCGGTGTGCTTTCTCGGGGCGTTGCTGCTCGGGCCGATCGCCGGTATCGTGATCGCCTTCGTGCTCTCGCTCATCAACCTGGCGCGTCGTGCGGCGAACCCGGCGATCGACGTGCTGAGCGCCAGCGAAGGCACCGGAACCTCGCTGCTCGGGGAGGGTTCCGCCGGTGTGGTGACGGCTCCGGGGCTCGTGGTGCTGCGGTTCGCGGCGCCGCTGTTCTTCGCCAACGCAACGGTTTTCGAGACGGCGGTGCACAAGGCGGTCGGGCAGCCCGACGGAGGTGCGGCATCCGGCGCGGCGCCTGCGCCGATCATGCGCCTCGTGCTCGACTTCGAAGCGGTCACTGACATCGACGTCACCGGGGCCGAGAGCCTCACGAACACACGAGCCTGGCTCACCGCCCAGAACGTGACGCTTTCGTACAGTCGCCTGCGCCCCGACCTCGGGGCGAAACTCGCCCACTACGATCTGCTTCAAGGCGTTACGGTGTATCCAACGAACCGGGCGGCCATCGCCGAGCTGGCAACCGTCGCGCCTGCGGGCGCTTCAGCAGAGAACTAACAGGAGATCGTCATGGGTTCAGCAATCGGCAGCATTCTGCCCCTTGCGCTCGGCATTGCGATCAGCCCGATTCCGATCATCGCCGCCATTCTGATGCTGCTCTCGCCCAAGGCACGGGCGACGAGTGTGGGTTTTCTCGTCGGCTGGATTCTGGGCATCGTCGTCGCTGTCGTGGTGTTCACTCTGCTGTCGTCGTTGATTCCCGCTGCGTCAGACGGCTCGAAGCCGGGCGCCGGTGTAGTGAAGATCATCCTGGGCGTTCTGCTGCTGCTCCTGGCCGTTCGGCAATGGCGCTCGCGGCCGAAGGGCGACGCCGAGCCGGCGCTGCCGAACTGGATGGCCGCCATCGACACCATGACGGCCGGCAAGGCCCTCGGGCTCGGCTTTCTGCTCGCGGCAGTGAACCCGAAGAACCTGCTGATGGGCGCCGCCGCCGGTGTGGCCATCGGGGCGGCCGGCATCTCGAGCGGCGAAGCGACGATCACGATCGTGATCTACGTGGTGATCGCGGCCTCGACGGTCGCGCTGCCGGTGATCGCCTACCTCGCCGCATCCTCGCGCATGACGGCACCGCTGCAATCGCTGCGCACCTGGCTCGTTCACAACAACGCCACGGTGATGAGCATTCTGCTGCTCGTCATCGGCTTCGTGGTTGTCGGAAAGGGTTTGGCCGACTTCTCATGACACTCACCGAAAGCGATCTCGTCGACGCCTACGTCTTCGGCTATCCGCTCGTCTACAACATCGGCTCGATCGAATCGATCGGCGCGAAGGGCCTCGGCTCGCTGCCGCCCAGTGACTTCAACGAGTTCGCGTTCGCCACCAAGCTGGCCGGGCCGGATGACCCGTTCGTCAGTGTCAACAACGACACTCTCTATGCGGTGGGGCGTCTTGATCTCTCGGGCGGCCCCGTTCTGCTGCACGTGCCCGACACCGCGGGCGCGTACTACGTGCTGCAGTTCGTCGATGCGTCTACGAACAACTTCGCCTCTGTCGGCAAGCGCGCCACCGGCACCGGCGAGGGCAGTTTTCTGGTGGTGGGGCCGGGATTCGCCGGGGATGCGCCGAACGGCGAGACGATCATCCACAGCCCGACCGACATCGCCGTGATCGTCGGCCGCTTGTCGGTCGCCGGGGAGGCCGATCTGCCGCACGTTCTCGAACTTGAGCCGCAGTTCACGCTCACGCCGCTTGGGGGCAATTCACCGCCGGCGGAAATTCCGCAGCCCGACCCGGGCGTGCCCGACGCGCTGAAGTTCTGGGAGATGCTCCGGCTCTGGTCGCAGGCCTTCGCGCCTTCGGCCGCAGATCAGGCGTATCTCGACCGGTTCGCCGAGGCCGGGATCACCGACACCGGGTCACCCTACGTCGGCGCGAGCCCCGAACTCACGACGCTGCTGACCGGTGCGCTCGTCGCGGGCAAGAAACGGGTCGAAGAGCTCTCGACCTCGACGGGGGAGCCGCCGGTGAACGGCTGGCTGCTCGCAGCCCACATGTTCGACTACAACCGCGACTCCTTCGAGCTGGGCACGGTGCCTACCGCCGAGTGGATCATCGCCGAACCGGAGGCCGCCTACCGGCAGCGCGCGATCGCGGCGCGGATCGGTCTGTGGGGCAACAACGGGTACGAGGCGATCTATCCCTGATATCACCCTCACGACTCTGATCATCACCTCAAACACAATCAACAACAAAGGAGTGCACCATGGCTGATTTCGAATACGGCCCCGTCGAAATGATCCTCATCGGGTTCGAGGGTGAACGCCCCGGGCCTGCGGTGGTCGAAGCGATCGGAGATCTCATCGAAGGCGGTCTGATACGCCTGCTCGATCTCACCTTCATTTCGCGCTCAGAGCAGGGCGAGGTCACCACCGTCGAGATCGAAGACGTGTCAGACGAGTACGGATTCGGCGGCGTCGAGCTCGAGGCCACCGGATTGGCCGCCGACGAAGACATCGCGGAGTTCGCCGAAGCTATTCCGCTCGGAACATCGGCGGCGCTGCTCGTCGTCGAGCTGGTCTGGGCGAAGAACCTCGCCTCGAAACTCGCGCAGTCGAACGGAGTCGTTCTGGGCTTCGAGCGCATTCCGGCGCCGATCGTAAATGCGGCGCTCGCTGAGATCACGGACTAGCGCGATTCGCCCGCGGCGTCACACCGGTCGCAGGAACACCGGACGCACCTCATAGCACCCCGCCCGAAAGAGCACCCCGCTCGCAAGAGCACCCCGCTCGCAAGAGCACGTCAACGCAAGAGAAGGAGTCACATCATGATGAGAAGAATGGGCCGCCCCGGCCTCATCGGGCTCGCCGCCCGCACCGCCGTCGTCGCCGGCACCGCCACCGCCGTTTCGGGCGGAATGCGGCGACGCAGCGAAGAGAAGCAGCAGGGCGAGGCCGAACAGCAGCAGTACGAAGCTCAGCAGCAGCAGGATCAGATCAACGCTGCGGCCGCTGCGGCGGTTGCCGCGCAGACCGCGGCGGCGCCTGCTCCGGCCCCCGTTGCCGCGCCTGTCGCCGGTGGCGGCGACGACGTCATCGGCCAGTTGCAGAAGCTCGCCGGGTTGCATTCGCAGGGCATCCTCTCCGACGAGGAGTTCTCGGCAGCGAAGGCGAAGCTGCTCGGCATCTGACCCGTCGGGCCGCCTGCCCGCCCGCCGCGGCGGCCGGGCGGCGGCTCGTGACCCGCTCCGGCAGCGCCACGGCAGAACCGCCTGGGAGTTCGGCAACGCCTCTGCTCTTGGCCGCGACGCTGTGACGCTGTGACTACTGTTGCGCGAATCAGCGGTGAGTGAGCCAGTAGGCCGCGCCCAGCAGAGGCGCGTCGTCGAGCAGGTGGGAGGCCCGAAGCTCGAGGGATGCCGCGCGGCCAGGATAGGCGGCGGCTATTCCGGCGCGAAACGCGGCTTCGAGAAGGTCCCACGAGCGCGAGATCGACCCGCCGGCAACGAGTACGCCGGCGTCGAAGGCGTCGATCCAGGGCGCGAGGGCTCTGCCGAGGGCGACATACGTCTCCCCGAGCAACTCTGTGGCCTGCCGGTCGCCGGCGCGGGCGCGGTCGGCGATGGCTTTCACGCTGAGGGTCTCGCCGGTCATCCGCTCGTAGCCGGCGATCAGGGCCCGCGTCGAAACGGTGTCTTCAAGGGGATTTCCGTCGATGCTGAGCAGGTGCACCGTGCCGTTGGCGGGCACGTCGTCGCGGGTCTTCACCGGCACGCCGTGGTCGAGGAACGACGACCCGACGCCGGTGCCGAGGGTGATGCAGACTGTGCGGTCGAAGCCGATCGCCTCGCCGTAGACCCACTCGCCGATTCCGTAGGCCGCGGCGTCGTGCACGAAGCGGATGCGCTCGGGTTCGGTGCCGAGGCGGCTCGCGAGTTCGCCCCGTAGGTCGACATTCGCCAGCTGTTCGAACTTTCCGACGTTGTCGAACGTGCCGACGCCGCGCTCGAAGTCGAACGGATCGGGCATCGCGATGCCCCACTCCGCGCCGGCGAGGCTGTGCTCGGCAGACCCGGCCGCGCCGGCCAACTCGAGGCAGGCAGCGGCCCAGCCGCCGACCACGTCGTCGACCGAGCCGTGCGGGTCGATGTCGCGCTGGGAGCGGGCGACGACGTCACCGCCGCGGGTCAGTGCGGCGGTGACGTGGCTTCCGCCGA
>JAODBB010000180.1 GCA_025463745.1 Subtercola sp. | reverse complement strand
GCGGGGATGGCGCGCTTCAGCACGCTGAAACTCAGCTTCTCGTTGTCGCCGCCGAGGCCCGAGTGCAGGCGCTCGATGTCTTCCATCACGGGAGTCTCGATCTCGTCGAACCCGTGCGCGGTGTATGAGGCGCGGATGATGCCGAGCGCGCGCTCGCGAGCCGCCTTCTCGACGGGCAGAAAGTCGCGCATGCCGCGGGGCGGGGTTATTGCTTGAGCCATGCCTCAATTGTGCCAGCCCGGCGGTTGCGGTCTTTCACCTCACACCGAAGTAGCCGCTCATGGCGCAATTCGTCGAACCTCAGCCGTACCGACGCGCGCTATTTTCGATGGAGGGCCTGAGGTTCGACGAAATGAGCCGCGGGCGGGGGTCAGTCGGCGGCCGGGAACGCGATGATGCCGGCGTCGGCGGGGTCGTCGTCGAGAGCGCGAGGCGCGAGGGCGGCGTCGGCGGCATCGGCATCCGCGTCGGCAGCCGCGTCTGCATCAGCCAGCCCGAACGGGGTCGCTGCGGGGGCGGGCTGCGGGGCATCCACTTCGGCCTCGCGAATTTCGGATTGCAGGTCACGCAGGGTCGAACGCAACGCACGCTCGGCGTCGAGGCCCTGCGACTTGGCGGATGCCACGATCGCGAGCAACAGCGGCCCAAGTTCGTCTTCGCTGGCCACCGAGATGATCTGCGGGGCATCCTCGTCGAGAATGCCGATCTTCGCGGCCTTGCTCAGCAGCTTGTCGGCCAGGGCAAGTGAGGGCATGCCCTGCGGCACTCCGTCGAGGATGCTCGTGCGAGACGGTTTCTCGACGGCCTTCAGGTCATCCCACACCGCCACCACGTCGTCGGCCGTCTCAAGAATGGCGTCACCGAACACGTGCGGGTGCCGGCCCACCATTTTCGCGGTCATGTGTGCCGCCACGTCTTGGATATCGAAGCCCTCCCCCGCGGTGTGCGCGGCGAGATCGGCGTGGAACAGCACCTGGTACAGCACGTCGCCGAGCTCTTCGAGCAGGTCTTCGCGGGTGCCGGTCTCGATGGCGTCGACCAGTTCGAATGACTCCTCGACCAGGTATTTCACGAGCGACTCGTGGGTCTGCTCGGCGTCCCACGGGCATCCACCCGGGGCGCGCAGGCGGGCGGTGACCGCGATCAGTTCGTCGAGTTTCGATTCGGTGGCCACGGTGTCCTCGGGTTGTGGGTGCGGGGTGCTGTGCGAACATGCGGGGCGAGCGCGCAGAGCGAGAGTGTCTTCGCATCGACTGTAGCCGTTACCGCCGCACACGAACCCTGACAGGATGAGCGTATGAGCTTTCTGCGATCAGAGCGCAACGCGGCTGCCATTCTTCTTGTCGCTGCCGCGCTCGGCCTGATTCTCGCGAACACTGGGTTCGGCACCGCATTGCTCGAGGTGAATGCCGCCCACATCGGATTCCCTTCGATCAAGCTCGACTTGACCGTCGAGCACTGGACCAGCGATGGCCTGCTCGCCGTCTTCTTCTTCATCGTGGCCGTCGAGCTGAAACACGAACTCGTGGCCGGTTCGCTGAACTCGCCCGCGAAGGCACTTCTGCCGGCAATCGCGGCACTCGGCGGGGTGATCGTGCCCGCGGGCGTGTACCTGCTCTTCAACATCGGCAGCCCCTACGCCGACGGATGGCCGATCCCCACGGCCACCGACATCGCCTTCGCCTTGGGCGTGCTCGCCATCTTCGGGCGAGCTCTGCCCGCAAAGGTGCGGGTGTTCCTGCTTGCGCTCGCCGTGCTCGACGATCTGGTCGCGATTCTGATCATCGCCGTGTTCTTCACCACCTCGCTGAACGTGCCGGCGCTCATCGGTGCGGCCGTGTGCGTAGCGGTCTTCGGGGGGCTGAGTTGGATGCTCGGCGCGGGTAAGCGCGAGGGAGCATCCGGTGCTCTCACCCACCGCGGCGTTCGCTTCGCGATCGCCGTCGTCATGGTGCTGATCGCCCTGCTGACCTGGGATCTGACGTACCAGTCTGGTGTACACGCGACGATCGCCGGAGTCGCGCTGGGGTTGGTGATGTCGGCCAATCCAGCCTCTGCATCTGCCCATGCGCTGCAGCCGTGGTCGAACGCGATCGTGTTGCCGCTGTTCGCCTTCTCGGCGGCGTTGGTCGCGATTCCCTCGGTTGGTATCAGCGAGTTGAGCCCCGCGTTCTGGGGCATTCTGGTGGCGCTGCCGGTGGGTAAGCTCATCGGAATCACGGTGGCCGGCTGGCTCGGGAGCCGGTTCGTTGGGCGCAGAGCGCCGAAGTCGAGCGTGCTGTCGCTGCCCGACCTCGTGATGATCGGCGGCCTCGGCGGTATCGGATTCACCGTCTCGCTGCTGATGAACGAGCTGGCCTTCAAGGGCGTCAATGAGGTCATCGACGAGGGAACGCTCGCGGTGCTGCTCGGGTCGGCGGTGTCGATTGTGGTGGCGTCGCTGCTGGTGTCGGCGCGGTCTGCGGCGTATCGGCGGGAGCGCGCGGCGGTGGCGGCGGTGAACGATCGCGGCGACGATGTTGGCGCTGCTGCCGGGGCAGGCGGCGGCGATCGCGATCGCAGCGCGGGATCCAGTGTCGAAGGCGGCGGCAGCGAGCGCAGCGTCGATGCAGAACTCGACTCTGAACCCGCCGCGTCGCCCTTCGCCGACTGACTCGCCTCTCCTGGCCGATGGCCGGCCGGTGGGGTCAGGCCGAGATGGCGCGCCGGGTAACGTTGACAGGTGACCGCGCCGACCACTCCCCCTGCCGCGACGCCGGCGACGTTGTGGCCCGTCGCGCTCGTGATTGTCGGGCTGGCCTGCCAAGAGGTGGGCGCCTCGTTCGCTGTGGTGCTGTTTCCGCTGGTCGGTGCGCTCGGCATGGTCACCCTTCGCCTGGTGTTCTCTGCGATCATCCTGCTCGCCGTCTGCCGGCCGAGAATACGTGGTCACAGCCGAACCGACTGGCTCACGGTGGTAGCGTTCGGCGCGGTGCTCGCCACGATGAACATGTTGTTCTACGAAGCACTCGACAGGTTGCCGCTGGGTACGACGGTGACGATCGAGGTATTGGGCCCGCTCGTATTGTCGGTTGTGATGAGTCGGCGGGCATCCAGTTGGCTGTGGGCCGTTCTGGCGTTCGTCGGCGTCGTGCTGCTCAGCCGGGGCGGGGCGGATGCACTTGATCCCGTCGGCGTAGCGTTCGCTGCTGGCGCGGGGGTCGCGTGGGCGGGCTACATCCTGCTGTCGGCTCGTACCGGGCAGCGGTTCGCGAAGCTCGACGGAATCGCCCTCGCGATGGGTGTAGCGGCGCTGTTGTCTCTGCCATTCGGACTCGGTACGGCGGGCCCGACCATCGTTCAGCCGCCGGCGCTGGTGCTCGGGCTCGCAGTCGCGGTGTTGTCGTCGACGATTCCGTATACGTTCGAGTTGCTTGCACTGCGGCGGCTTCCCGAGGCGGCTTTCTCCATTCTGATGAGCCTCGCGCCGGCGATCGCCGCGTTGGCGGGGCTGGTGATTCTGGGGCAACCGTTGACCTGGGTCGAGGGCGTGGCGATCGTGCTGGTGATCGCGGCGAGCATCGGGGCAGTGCGAGCGTCTGCCGTGCGCGCACGACGGGCGGCCGTCGGAGGCGGTTGAATCGGGCAGTCGCTCGTGCCCGATTTGGGTCTGGCGAGTGCTCGCGACCGAGCGCAGAATTGTTTCATGACTGATTCAACGCCCATCTCGCCGAACGGCACCCCACGTAGTGCCCTCAGCAGCGCTCCTGGCAACGCTCCCGGCGAGAGAAGCAGCTTCGGACGAGAGATGCCGTTGCAACAGACTCTCTCGTCGGAAGATGCTTCTCTCGCCGACGAAGACGCGGTCGCGTCTGGTGGGCAGCCGGTGGCGCCCGGGGTGTGGCCGTCGATTCGGTTCACCGACGCGGAGGCGGCGCTCGAGTGGCTGGTCGAGGTGATCGGCTTCACCGAGCACGCGGTCTACCGCGGCGACGACGACCGGCCCGTGGCGCACGCCGAGTTGCTGTGGCCCGAGGGTGGGGGCATCATGTTGGGCTCCGACGCCGGAGAGGAGAGCTGGTCGAAGAAGGTGGGCGCGCCGGGAACCTCCACGATCTATCTCAGCTCACCGCATGCCTCGCTGATCTTCGACCGCATCGTGGCGTCGCAATGGGAGATCATCCGGCCGCTGACCGAGCAAGACTACGGGTCGCTCGAATTCGCATTTTTCGACCCAGAAGGGAACGCCTGGAGCATCGGCACCTATCGCGGCGAGAACTTCTGACGCCCTGCGCCCCGTCGCCGCTCCAGCCCGCCGCCGCCGGGTGCACCACGGGCCAATTCCGTGTCGCTGACTGCGGATGGGCGGCCTCTCGAAGCACATGGGTGCTCGAGGGCGCGCTGATCCGCAATTAGCCGCACGCGCCCGGGCCCCGCTACCTCCCGCGCACCCGCCCCCGAGACCGACATGTGCGAACGAGCGCGAACACTACAAGAGCTCATCTCGCCCGCGAGAGCCGCTCTCGCTTCTGCCGCTGGAGTTACGCGGAGGCGGAGGCGGCGTCGGCCGTGGCCGCCGGAGCCGCAGGAACAGGGAAGATCGCCCCGAGCAGGTTCTCCACCCAGGTGATGAGTTCGGCATCCGGCAGCGGCTCGCCGTTCACCACGGGCATCGGCACCGAGAGCGCCGCAGCAGCACCGAAGTACTTCGACGCCGGATAGAGGCGCTTCAGCCGAACCTGAATCGAGTCAGGCAGATTCGCCGGCGCGACTCGCAGGTTCGAGCCCATGGCGACGACCTCAGAGAGGCCGGTGCGCTGCGCGAGCCGGCGCAGCCTCGATACCGTGATGAGGTTGGTGACCTGCTCGGGCGGTTCACCATAACGGTCGGTGAGTTCTTCGAGCACCTGGTCGATCTGACCGTCGGGCGCCGCCGGAGACGTCGCCGAAGACAGCTTCTGGTAGGCCTCGAGCCGCAGACGCTCGCTCTCGACGTAGTCTTCGGGAATGTGCGCATCCACCGGCAGTTCGAGCCGCAGCTCGGTCTGACCTTCGGCGACATCACCGCGGAAGGTCGACACGGCCTCGCCGATCATGCGCAGATACAGGTCGAACCCGACCCCGGCGATATGACCCGACTGCTCACCGCCGAGCAGGTTGCCGGCGCCGCGGATCTCGAGGTCTTTCAGGGCGACCTGCATACCCGAACCGAGTTCGTTGTTGGCCGCGATCGTCGAAAGCCGGTCGTGCGCGGTCTCCGAAAGCGGTTTGCCCTCGTCGTAGAGAAAGTACGCGTACGCTCGCTCGCGCCCACGACCGACCCGGCCGCGCAATTGGTGCAGCTGCGAAAGCCCGTACTTGTCGGCGCGGTCGATGATGAGCGTGTTCGCGTTGGGGATGTCGAGCCCGGTCTCGATGATGGTGGTCGACACGAGCACGTCGAATTTGCGCTCCCAGAAGTCGACGATGACCTGTTCGAGTTGATGCTCGGGCAGTTGCCCGTGAGCTACAGCGATGCGGGCATCCGGAACCAGCTCGGCGATGTGGGCGGCGACGCGGTTGATCGACTGCACCCGGTTGTGCACGAAGAACACCTGGCCTTCGCGCAGCATCTCACGGTGGATGGCCGCGGCGATCTGTCGGTCGGAGTTGGGGCCGACATAGGTGAGAATCGGGTGGCGGTCTTCGGGCGGTGTGGCGAGCGTCGACATCTCGCGGATGCCCGTCACGGCCATCTCTAGCGTGCGCGGGATGGGCGTGGCGCTCATCGAGAGGATGTCGACGTTGGTCTTGAGCTTCTTGAGCTTGTCTTTGTGCTCCACCCCGAAGCGCTGCTCTTCGTCGATGATGACGAGGCCGAGGTCTTTGAACACCATGCCCTCGGTGAGGATGCGGTGGGTACCGATGACCATGTCGATCGTGCCGTCTGCCAGGCCTTTGACCGTTTCGCGTGCTTCTTTGTCGGTCTGAAAGCGCGACAAGGCACGGGTGTGCACCGGGAACCCGGCGAACCGCTCGGTGAACGTCTCGAGGTGCTGGCGCACGAGCAGGGTGGTCGGCACGAGCATCGCGACCTGCTTGCCCTCTTGAATCGCCTTGAAGGCGGCGCGCACGGCGACCTCGGTCTTGCCGAAGCCAACGTCGCCGGCGAGCAGGCGGTCCATCGGGATGGGCCGCTCCATGTCGGCCTTGACCTCGTCGATCGTGGTGAGCTGGTCGGGCGTCTCGGCGAACGGAAACGCCTCCTCGAGCTCGCGCTGCCACGGGGTGTCGGGCCCGAAGGCGTAGCCCTTCGACGCCATGCGCGCCGAGTACAGCTTCACCAGCTCGACGGCGATGTCGCGAACCGCCTTGCGCGCCTTCGTCTTGGCGGCCGACCAGTCGCTGCCGCCCATCTTCGACAGCGCGGGCGCTTCTCCGCCGACATATCGCGTCAGCAGGTCGAGCTGGTCGGTAGGCACGTAGAGTTTGTCGCCCGGGTAGCCGCGTTTCGAGGGCGCGTACTCGATCAGCAGGTATTCGCGGGTGGTCTTCACCGGGTTGCGGCCGCCGCTCGACACCTCCCGCTGGGTAAGTTCGAGAAACTTGCCGATGCCATGGGTCTGGTGCACCACGATGTCGCCGGCTTTCAGCTGCAACGGGTCGACGACGTTCTTGCGGCGAGTCGCCAGCTTCTTCACCTGCCGGGCGTCATACCCGGCGCTGCGGCCGTAGAACTCCGACTCGCTGATCAGCGCGAGCTTGGTCTCGGGCAGCTCGAAACCGCTCTCGACGGTAGCCTTCACAAGGTACGCGATGCCCGGCTCGGCGTCTGCCGGAAACTCGTCGACGATACGCGCGGCCAGTTCGCGGCCGGCTAGCACGTCGGCGGCGCGTTCGACGAGCCCGGCTCCGGCGGCGACCACGGCGACGGTCCAGCCGTCACGCAGGCGTTCTGCGACGTGCTCGAGGGCGCCGTCGACGTTTCCCTGAAAGCTGGGTACAGCATCCGCTGCGATACGCACGTAATGAGCGTCAGCATCGACGATGGCTTGCAAATGCTCGTCGGTGGATGCCGTACCGCTGTCGAACGTACTGAGTGTCCACCACGGGCGGTTCACCCCGGCGGTGTCGCGCAAATCGTTCAACGTGATGAACTCGCCCGACGCCAGGTCGATCGGAGCCTCGGCCCCGACGGTGGCGGCGTTCCAGGCTGCCGACAAGAACTCGCGGTTCGTCTCTGTCAGCGCCACCGCCCTGCTGGCCACTCGTTCGGGTGAGATCACGGCGATCGCGGCACCCTTCGGCAGGTAGTGGCTCACCGTCACGAGCCGATCGAGTAGCGCGGGCGCCAGGCTCTCCATGCCTTCGACCGGGATGCCCTGCCCGATCTTCTCGAGAATGCCGGCCAAGCTCGGAAACTCGTGTTGCATCTCGCGGGCGCGCTGTTTCACCGATTCACTGAGCAGCAGTTCACGGCTCGGCGGCAGCTCGACGTGGCTGAGCTCGTCGTCGAGCGACCGCTGGTCGGCCACCGAGAACAGGTGGATCTCTTCGATCTCGTCGCCGAAGAAATCGACCCGCACCGGATGCTCGGAAACCGCAGGGAACACGTCGAGAATGCCGCCGCGTACGGCGAACTCGCCCCGCCGGGTGACCATATCGACACGGGAGTAGGCCAGTTCGACGAGGTCGGCAGCGAGGCGGGCGAGGTCGTAGCCGCGCCCGTTCTTCACCAGGCGCACCGGGTCGTGCTGCGTGAGGTTGTCGGCGAGCGGCTGCAGCGCGGCGCGCACGGAGGCGACGACGACGATCGGCCGCGGGCGGGCGGGCGCGCCAACGGCTGCGGCGGCTGCTGCTGTCGTAACGGCGGCCGAGGCGCCGGTGGCGGCGGCAGACGCGTTGGCAGGGCTGGTGGCTGCGGCCTTGCCGGCGGCGCTGGCGGCGGACTTGCCTGCGGCGGCCGTCTTGTCGGTCACGCTGGCGGCGGCCGCCTTGCCGGCGGCGCGCTTGGTGGAGGCGGACGCGCCAGGAGCGGGCGGTTCGTAGGGGGGCAACCCCGCTGCATCCGCTGCCGCCGTCTGCTCAGACCACTCGGCCAGCCGGCGGAGGGCGGCGATACGCTTGCCGACGATCTCGGCGCTGGGGCTCAACCGCTCGTGCGGCAGGGTCTCCCACGCCGGAAACTCGAGGATCTCAGCGTCGGGCGCCAGCGACGCGAGCCCAGCCCGGATGCTCTCCGAATCGCGCCCGGTCGCAGTGACGACGAGCAGCGCCTGGGGCTCGCCCTTTTCGGCGCGGCGCTCCAGCAGGCCCGAAAGCAGCGGTGCCCGCAGCCCGTCGGCGAGCGAGAAGTCGGCATCGCGACCCGACTCGGCGAGGGCGCGCTCGAACGTGGAGGCGCGCGAAAGTGCTGCAATTAAGCCCTGAAGGATCACCGCACAAGTCTACGGGCACCCTCCGACAGCAACTCCCGCGTCAGGCCGGTCAGCGTCAGGCCAAGGAACTCGAGAACTCGACTTCGGGCGGAGCTGACACGAACTGCCGCGTAATTGGCGGAGGATGTGCCAATCTCCCGAAAGTGACGTCGGCGAGAAGACTAGGCCGGCGGCGGCGCGTGGAAGTGCTGCTGGGCCGCGGTGAGCCCGTCGGCGGCGACTCTTTCGACGGCGTCGGCGGCATCCGCCAGCAGGTTCGGCAGAACGGCGCGCTCGGTCGACGAGAAATCGCGCAGCACGAAATCGGCTGCGCTCTGCCGGCCGGGCGGGCGGCCCACCCCGACGCGCACCCGCGTGAAGTCGCCCGTTCCGGCGGCAGCGATGATGTCGCGGATGCCGTTGTGCCCGCCGTGCCCACCGCCGAACTTCAGGCGCACGGTGTCGAACGGAATGTCGAGCTCGTCGTGCACCACGATCAAGTGCGACGGTTCGACCGAGTAATACGCCAGCAGGCCGGCGGTAGGGCCGCCGGAGTTGTTCATGAAGCTGTTCGGCTTGGCCAGCACGAACCGCGGGCCGCCAGGCGTGGCGCGACCGGATGCGACCCGGGCGTTGACACGGCCGACCGAGCTGAACGACGCACGCAACCGGGTGGCCAGCTCGTCGACCACCATCTGCCCGACGTTGTGCCGGTTACCGGCGTACTCGACTCCGGGGTTGCCGAGCCCGACTACCAGCCAGAGGTCGTCACCAGCCACGACGTTGTCCTTACCTTCGAGTGTCAACTGCGGTCGGCTCGTGCACCGCGCGAACGGATACGAAGAGCGAAGGCCCAGCGGGCCGGCGCCGGAGTGACAGCCGGGCCGCTGGGCCTCAGAGAGGGTGTGTCGGTTGCGCAAAAGCACCGGAACGCCGGGGCGAAGGTGCTTTTACGCAACACTCGCCGAGTCTTGCGTTCGCCGGGTTGTGCATCCGCGGAGTTGTGCTCTCGCGAGTCGTGCGCAGAGCCCAGAGCGCCGAGCGCGGCGGGTTAGGCGGGGGTGGGCGCGTCGGTGGTCGACGCGTCGCCGGCCGACAGACTGTCGCCGAGGTCTTGCTCTTCGGGTACCGAAACGGCGACCACGAGCTGCTCTTCGTCGCCGACGAGCGAGGCGCCCTCGGGCAGCTCGATGTCTTTCGCCAGAATGTGAGTGCCGGCCTCGGCACCCTCGATGTTGACGATGACGCGGGTCGGGATGTTCGTGGCCAGCACCTCGAGCAGCAAGAACTTCGCGTCGAGGTCGGCGGTGGTGCCCGAAACCGGCTCGCCTTCGACGTGCACGGCGACTTCCACCTGCACACGCTCGCCCTTGCGCACGATGATCAGGTCGAGGTGCTCGATGATCTGGCGCACCGGGTCTTTCTGTACGTCTTTGACCAGCGCGAGCTGCTCTTTGC
Source organism: Subtercola sp. (assembly GCA_025463745.1). Lineage (GTDB taxonomy): Bacteria > Actinomycetota > Actinomycetes > Actinomycetales > Microbacteriaceae > Subtercola. The sequence goes on along the minus strand of JAODBB010000180.1, from coordinate 8,699 downwards.
CTTCGATGTCGAGTTCGATCAAGGCGTTCGCCTTACGAATCAGCAAGAAGACCTCGTGGCCGGGCAGGCTCACGTGCTGCGGCTCGGCGCCGTGGCCGTAGATCACGGCAGGGATTTTGCCGGCAGCGCGCAGCTTGCGGGCCGCACCCTTGCCGAATGAGTTGCGCGGTTCTGCAACAATCTTGTTGTCGTCGTCAGCCATTGGTTTCTCCTCCGCGGCCGCGAGGCACGCGTTTGTCTGTTCTCGAACAGCAGGCCGCACCGTGGTTCACGCCGAAGGCAGCTGATCGAAAGATCTGGTTTCATGTTCAACTCGAACGCGTCAGCGCAAAAAAATGCGAGCGTGAGGAAAAGCCAGCTTCGAAAAGCCCTGCAGTGCTGAGAGCACCGCGCTTCGTCCACCGCGTCGATTACGGATGCCGGGCATCCCTCGCCGAAGTTCAGTCAGTGAGTCTACACGGATGCACGCAGCCACGCGACCGCATGCTCGAGAACCTCGGCCAATGGAACGCTCGTATCGAGTACCACCCCGCGTTCATCCGGTTCGAGCGGCTCGAGGGTGCCCAGCTGGGAGTCGAGCAGGGCGGCCGGCATGAAGTGCTCGGGGCGGTGTTCCATGCGCGAACGCAACACGGCCACGCCCGCTTCGAGCTCGAGGCAGACGGCGTCGGGCGCGAAACTGCGCAGCGTGTCGCGATAGACCCGCTTCAACGCCGAGCACGCCACGACGGGGCCGCGACCGGGCGTGCTGTGCAGGGCATCCCCCACCGTCGCCAGCCAGGGCTGGCGGTCGGCATCGGTGAGCGCAATTCCGGCCGACATTTTCGCCTTGTTCGCCGCCGAGTGCAGATCGTCTGCGTCGATGAAACGAACACCGATGGCTGCGGCGAGCGCGGAGCCCACGGTCGACTTGCCTGAGCCCGACACGCCCATGACGACAACGGGCGGCAGCAGAAGAGGTTCAGAAGTCACAACGTCGAGACTAGCAACCCGAAAGCGGTCATGATTTCAGCCAGATGAGCCACGCATCAAGCCCCATGAGCCCCGCATAGAGCACGGCGAGAATGAGATAGCCGTACACGTTGCGCCGCACGCCGGCACCGGGATTGTGCCACCAGTCGAACATCTTGAAGATCCACGGGGCCACGAACCAGCCCAACAACTGCGTACTGACGACGTTTCCGATGAACAGGCTCGCCCAGAACGGCACCCCGTTCGCATCGAGGAACGGGCCGCCGATGAAGTAGCCCCAGAGAAAGACGATCGGGTACAGCACCAGCAGCACGAGCAGGTTGTCTTTGAAGATGGTGGCCCGGTTCGGCCGGCCGGGCGCCCAGAAGTTGAAGCCGTAAGTCGACCGGGTCACCCGCATGTTCGAGTTGTAGGCCTCACCCTCTTTCAGGAGTTTCGCCCGCTGCGACGAGTTCTGCCAGGCCTCCAGATGCTCGTCGGTATCGAAGGTGAGGATGACCGTCCAATCCTCTTGCACACCAGGAGTCGGCCGTTCGATCTTGTGGCCGAGAAAGCCCGGATAACTCGATTCGGCGGCCGAGATCTTGTGCTGCCAGGCGAGGAAGGCGTCTTCGCCGCCGGGCTCGACATGGCTCGTCACGATGATCGAGGCAGCCTTGTTCGTCGACGAGTCTTCGGTGACGAGGTGAATGTCTTCCTGACCGACGAAGTGACCCTTGATCTCTTCGAGCAGGCCGGCCCGCTCGTCGCTCTGCAACCACCGGCGAGCGGCTTCGGCGTTCACGAAACGCTGGATGAGAATCCAGTCGTCTTGGGTGGGCGGAGACGGCTCGATCACCTTGCGGTCGATGAAGCCCGGCCAGGTCGCCATGACGGTGCCGAGCCGCCTCTGCCAGTCGCGGTAGAGGTCATCGCTCTCGGGAATCACCCGGCGTTCGACGATCAGTGAGACGGGGGGGCCACCGGCCGATGGTGCGGTGCCGCCCGCAGCCGCTGTGGCTGTGGCGGCACCGCTTTCCGAGGAGGACACGAGGGTCAGACCGCCGCGAAGACGGGCTCGACTTCGGCGGCCTTGTGGTAGGCCTTTTCGCCCATGACCCACGTCTGGTCGACGGCACGCTCGTCGCCGACGATCATGATGCCGAAGAGCATGTTGGCCGCGTCATCCATCGTCACCGGGTCGCCGCCGTCGGCGATGAGCTGCGAGTGCCACTCGGCGCCTGCTGGGCCTTCGGTCCAGTCGAGGGCGACGAAGTCGGCCTCTTTACCGATCTCGAAGCTGCCGACCTTGTCGTCGATGTACAGACCCTCGGCGCCGCCCAGCGTGATGGAGTAGAACGCCCGGTAGGCGGAGAGCTTATTGCGCTCGGACTGTGCCGAATCCATGCGCGACGGGTCGATGCTGCCGTCGAGAACGGTGTTGTTGATCATGCCGACCTTGTAGGCGCCATCGAGCACAGCGAGCATGCCGAACCGGTTTCCGCCGCCCATGTCGGTTCCGAACGACATGCGTACGCGAGTGTCGGGATCGGTCGCCTTGCCGAGACGGAACAGGCCGCTGCCGAGGAAGAGATTGGAGTGCGGGCAGAATGTGACCGAGGCATCCTTGTCATGCAGGCGCTGGAACTCGTCATCAGAGAGCCAGACGCCGTGGCCGCCCGAGAACTTCGGCCCGACCAAGTTGTACTTCTCGTAGACGCCGAGGTAGTCGTCGCACTCGGGGTGCAGTGCCAGAACGCCGCGGATCTCGTGCGGGTTCTCGGAGATGTGGGTGTTGACCCAGGTGTCGGGGTATTCCTTCTTGAGCTGCTCGCACTTCTCCATCTGCGCGGGGCTCGAACCGAACGCGAAGCGCGGCGTGATGGCGTAAAGGTTGCGACCCACGTTGTGGTACTTCTCGATGAGGATCTTGCTGTTGTCGTAGAAGCTCTCGGGGGTGTCGGCGAAGTAGTCTGGCGCGTTCTGGTCGATGCCGGTGAGGCCGCCGATCATGCGCATGTTGCGGCGAGTCGCCTCTTCGAAGAGCTCTTCGGTACACACCGGCGACGTGCTCGTGAAGACTTGAGCGGTAGTCGTGCCCGAGGCGAGCAGGTTGTTGAAGAACCGCTTGGTACCCGCGATGGCGTAGTCGCGGTCGGCGTAGCGAGCTTCTTCGGGGAAGACCCACTTCTGCAGCCACGGCAGCAATTGCAGGCCATAGGCGCCGAGCACACGGGTCTGCGGGAGGTGGATGTGGCCGTCGATGAAGCCGGGCGTGATGATGCGGTGTTCGATGTGGGTGGTTTCGACGTCGCCGTACTGGGCGCTCAATTCGTCGAACGGGCCGAAGGCTGTGATGATGCCGTCGTCGACGACGAGCAGGCCGTCTTTGACGAAGCGGGCCGACGCTTCTTCGTCTCCGACGTGCTTCCAGGGGTCATCAATGAAATCGAAAAAAGTGCCTCGGATGGCGTGAGTAGTCACAGATCAAATCCTTCGCTCATATTCAGTTGAATGGCGCGAAAAACTCACCCCATCGACCCGATATTAGTGGGGAATAGCCCCCAGATAACACCCCTCGTTCGAGTGGCTCGGATGAGTTCAGTCAAACAGTGCCGAACGCGTTGCACAAGAGCAACCCGGTACTCTGGAGGCGTAGGTGATCAGGAGGAAAACAATGGCTGAAACAAGCGGAGCAACGGCGAACATCGGTGTCGTCGGGCTTGCTGTGATGGGCTCGAATCTGGCGCGGAATCTCGCCAGTCGAGAAGGCAACACGGTGGCGGTGTTCAACCGTTCACCCTCACGAACGAAATTACTCACCGACGAGCATCCCGAAGCCGGATTCGTGGCATCGGAGAAGATCGAAGACTTCGTCGCTTCGCTGACCAAGCCGCGCACAGCGATCATCATGGTGCAGGCCGGCGCGGGTACCGACGCCGTGATCTCAGAGCTCGCCGACCTCTTCGAAGAGGGCGACATCATCGTCGACGGCGGTAATGCGCTGTTCACCGACACGATTCGCCGCGAAGAGGCCGTGACGGCCAAGGGGATCCACTTCGTGGGAACGGGGATCTCGGGCGGCGAAGAAGGCGCGCTGAAGGGCCCGTCGATCATGCCCGGCGGTTCGAACGAGTCGTACGAGACGCTCGGGCCGATCCTCGAGTCGATCGCGGCCGTCGCCGAAGGCGAACCGTGCGTGACGCACGTGGGCACGGGCGGCGCAGGACACTTCGTCAAGATGATCCACAACGGCATCGAATACGCCGACATGCAGCTCATCGCCGAGTCGTACGATCTGCTGACCAAGATCGGCGGACTCACCCCGGCCGGCGCGGCCGAGGTGTTCACTGAATGGAACTCGGGCGACCTCGAGTCGTACCTCATCGAGATCACCGCCGAGGTTCTCCAGCAGGTCGACGCCAAGACGGGCAAGCCGTTCGTCGACATCGTGCTCGATCAGGCCGGCTCGAAGGGCACCGGCGTCTGGACGGTGCAGAACGCACTCGACCTGGGTGTTCCGGTGGGCGGCATCGCCGAGGCCGTGTTCGCGCGGGCAGTGTCGTCGCACCCGGAGCAGCGTGAGGCGGCGCAGGCGGTCATCACCTCTCGTCCCACCCCCGTGTCGGTCGGCGATTCGTTCGCCGACGACGTGAACGCAGCACTGTACGCCTCGAAGGTCGTTGCGTACGCGCAGGGCTTCGACGCCATCATTGCCGGCGCAGAGAAGTACGGCTGGGACATCAACAAGGGCAACATCGCGAAGATCTGGCGGGGTGGCTGCATCATTCGCGCCCAGTTCTTGAACCGCATCGTGGAGGCCTACGACGCGAATCCCGCGCTCAAGACGCTGCTGGCCGACCCGTACTTCGCCTCGGCGGTCGCCAATGGTGAGGCCGCCTGGCGGCGGATCGTTTCGACCGCAGCGCTGTCGGGCATCCCTGTGCCCGGGTTCAGTTCGGCGCTCAGCTACTACGACTCGCTGGCCGAGAAGCGCCTGCCAGCCTCACTGGTGCAGGCACAGCGCGACTTCTTCGGTGCGCACACGTACAAGCGGGTCGACCTGCCGGGCACGTTCCACACGCTGTGGTCTGCAGATCGCAGCGAAATCGAGACCGAAGGCAGCTCGCACTAGCTTGGATGAGCGCATAATTTAGAGGATGAGCCTCACGAACGAAAACCTGGTCGACGTGCCCGCCGTTGTGGTGGGCACGTCGATGTGGTTCGGGCGACGAGTGGCAGCATGACGGACTACTACGACGAGCCAGAGCTCGCGGGGTACGAACCGCACGGCGAGCGGCCGATTCGCAGCCCGCGCATGCAGCGCACACTGCGAATCGTGGTGATACTGGGCATCGTTGCGCTGGTGCTGCCCGGCATCCTGACGACGTACAGCCTCGCTCGGGCGACCGCGCAGGCCGCCTGTGCGGCGACGGTGGCAACGCTCTCGCGCACCGCCACCGGGTCGCGCGTGCAGTTCGAATTCTTGGGGCCCGGCGGTGTGGGGTGGCAGTGTTACACGGTGGGGGCGTACGGCGGCGATCGCAAGCCGGTGGCGCCGCTCGGGCTGATTCCGACGTATCCGTCGGTTCAGGCGCCGACCGTCGACAGCTAGGCTGCCGCCGACGCCACACCTGCCGACCGCCGCCCAACTGTCACTAGCTAGAGCGCTTGGGCGGGCGCTAGAGCCCCAGGCGCGTCTTCACCTCGTGTGCAGACGGGTTGGTTGCGCTCGACCCGTCGGGGAACAGCACGGTGGGAACGGTCTGGTTGCCGCCGTTCAGCGACTCCACGAGGGCTGCAGTGCCCTCGACCTCTTCGATGTTCACCTCGGTATAAGCGATGCCGTCTGCGTCGAGCTGCTTCTTGAGTCTGTTGCAATAGCCGCACCACGACGTGGAGAACATCGTGATCGATTCGGCCGCGGGTACGAAGTCGGTAGTCAAGGTCATGTGCGGTGCAACCTCCGAGTGCCGACGTTTATTTCGCGCAACGGTGACCCTACGCGTCGCCGTCGAACATCGATGTGACCGATCCGTCGTCGAAGACCTCGTGAATGGCACGAGCCAGCAACGGGGCGATCGGCAGAATGGTGAGCGAAGAAAACCGCTTCTCCACCGGAATCGGCAAGGTATCGGTGACGACCACCGAATCGATGAAATCAGACTGCAGAATCTCGCTCGCCGGGTCGGAGAACACGGCGTGGGTCGCCGCAACGATGACCCCCTTGGCGCCGGCGTTCTTCAGAGCTTCGGATGCCGCGACAATCGTTCGACCGGTGTCGATCAGGTCATCGACCAGCAGGCACCAGCGGCCACTCACGTCGCCGACGATCTCGTGCACCGAAACGTGGTTCGGCACCAGCGGATCGCGGCGCTTGTGGATGATCGCCAGCGGAGTGCCGAGCTTGTCGCTCCACACATCGGCGACGCGCACCCGGCCCATGTCAGGCGAAACAACCGTGAGCTCTGCCAAGTCGTAGGTCTTACGAATGTGGTGCATGAGCACGGGCATGGCGAACAGGTGGTCGACGGGCCCGTCGAAGAAGCCCTGAATCTGAGGAGCGTGCAGGTCGACAGACATGATGCGGTTGGCGCCGGCGGCCTTGAAGAGATCGGCGACGAGACGGGCCGAGATGGGCTCACGACCGCGGTGCTTCTTGTCTTGCCGAGCGTAGGGATAGAACGGCGCCACGACGGTGATTCGCTTCGCAGAGGCGCGCTTGAGGGCATCCACCATGATCAGCTGCTCCATCAACCACTCGTTGATGGGCGTCGAGTGCGACTGGATGACGAACACATCACTACCGCGCACGCTGTCGTCGAACCGAACATAGAGTTCACCATTGGCGAAGGTATGGCTGGTCGAACCGATCAGTGTGGTGTCGAGTTCGGCCGCAATCGCTTGAGCCAGTTCGGGATGCGCCCGACCGGTCGCGAGTACCAGATGCTTTTCGCCATTCGAGGTGATCTCAGACACTTATTCTCCGGTTTGTTCTGTTGAATTGCTTTCGCCCGAATCGCCCGAATCGCTTTGTACCGAACCGCTTTCACCCAGTGCACGCTGGGCTGCTGCGTCGGCAGCGCTGCCGGCACGATGGGTCGCCACCCATCCTTCGAGATTTCTCTGCGGTGCGACATTCATCGCCAGCGATCCGGGCGGAACGTCTTTACGCACCACTGTTCCGGCACCGCTGTACGCTCCATCACCAATTGTAACCGGGGCGACGAACACGTTATGCGAGCCCAGCCGAACGTGCGACCCGATCTCGGTCTCACTCTTGGTCAGGCCGTTGTAGTTGGCGAAAATCGACCCGGCGCCGATGTTCGAATCGACTCCGATGTGGGCGTCGCCCACGTACGACAGGTGCGGAACCTTACTGCCGTCACCGATTTGCGCGTTCTTCGTTTCGACGAAGGCGCCGATCTTGCCGTTCGCACCCAAGATCGTGTTGGGCCGCAGGTAGGCGAACGGGCCGACGGATGCGCCCGCTCCGATCACGCTCAACGTCGCGTCCGTTCGCTTCACCGTTGCACCCTCGCCCACCTCGCAGTCGACAAGAGTGGTGTCGGGGCCGACGATGGCGCCGCGGGCCACGACGGTCGCCCCGCGAATCTGGGTGCCGGGTAAGAGCGTCACGTCGGGTTCGAACGTGGCCTTCAGGTCGATCCACGTCGTCGCCGGGTCTTGCACCGTGACTCCCGCCAGCTGCCAGCCCCGGATGATCAGGGCATTCATCTTGGCGGCGGCCTCGCTCAGCTGCGCCCTGTCGTTGATGCCCGCGACGAGCCACGACTCGGCCACCGGAAGCACGGTGACCTCGGAGCCGGCGCGCCGCAGCAATTCGACCATGTCGGTGAGGTACTTCTCGCCCTGAGCGTTGTGCACCGTGAGCTGCGGCAGCAGGTCGCGCAGTTCGGAGACGCCGAACATGTACACCCCGCCATTGATCTCGGCGATGGCGAGTTCTGCATCGGTGGCGTCGCGGTGCTCGACGATTCGGTCGACGCGGCCGTTGCGTTCAGTCGTTCGGCCACCGAATCCGCGCCCGTTCGGAACATCTGCGGATGCTCGACCGGGGGCGGATGCGCCGAACCGGTGCTCATCGTCGGAAGCGGCGGAAGCTTGCTCATCGTCGGGCGTGCGGATGATGCGCCCATACCCCGACGGATCATCGAGAAAGGCGGAGAGCAACGTTGCAGATACCCCACCCCGACGATGCTCGTTGACGAGGCCGGCGAGGGTCTGAGCATCCAGCATCGGCGTGTCGCCGTTGATCACCAGAACATCGCCCATGAAATCGGCCGGCAGGGCGGCGATCGCCTGTTCGACGGCGCGGCCTGTGCCGGGCGTTCTGTCTTGGTCGACCACGAGCCCATCGGGCAGTTCGTCGGTGATGACGGCGACCAACGCGTCGCGCTCGTGCCGTACAACCGCGACGGTGTAGGCGGCGTCGAGTTCGCGAGCGGTTGCCAGTACGTGGCTGACAATAGGAATTCCGGCCAGAGTGTGAAGCAGTTTCGGTGTTTCAGATTTCATTCGCGTGCCTTGGCCTGCAGCCAAGATGATGATCGCGAGATTGGAGTCGGTCACAAAACTCTCCTTGCTCTTTTGAGAAGCGCCGCCTCCTGATGTGCGCTCCGCCTCCAGGATTCGAACCTAGTCCTAACAGCTCCAAAGGCTGTCGTGCTGCCGTTACACCAAGGCGGAATGCACGCCTCTGTGCCTGCGTGCAGTAGACAAGTCTG
>JAODBB010000176.1 GCA_025463745.1 Subtercola sp. | reverse complement strand
TTCTCATTCGAGTAGCGGGCGATCTCGGTGTTCTGCCGGTTGAAGCTCTTCGAGAGCAGAATGCCTGACACGCTGAGGGTCTCTTGCGTGATGGCCGTCATGTCAGACAGCGATTCCTGGGTTTTCGTCGCAATGCGGGCGCGAACCTGGCCGACCCGGCGCTGGGCGATGACCAAGATCGGCATGAGCACGATCGCCACGACTGTCAGCTGCCAGTTGAGCAGCACCATGGCCACAAAAGCCGCGATGACCGTCACCGTATTGCCGAGCACGCTCGAAATCGTGTTGGTGAGAACCGAGGCGACCCCGCCGACATCGTTCTGCAACCGCGACTGGATGACCCCGGTCTTCGTCTTGGTGAAGAAGCTCAGTTCCATCGCCTGCAGGTGGCTGAACAGCCGCACCCGCATCGAGCCCATCACCTTGTTGCCGACCGTGGCCGTGAGATAGGTCTGCCACACCCCGAGCAGCGTCGTGATGACGTACAGCGCGATCATCACGCCCACGATCTCGCCGAGCGCCGCGAGGTTCGGCTTGCCTCCCGGCGGAAACAGCCCCACGTCGAACGCCTGGGCCGTGAGAAGCGGCGGCACCACTGAGAGTGCCGCCGCTATCAGAACGAGAATGACGGTGAGGATGATCTGCAGTCGATACGGCACGAACAACGCTGTGATGCGCCGAAACAGGTGCTCGACTTTCGGCGCCTCGGCATTTGCCGCCCGCTGGGCCCTGGCGTCTCCGCCACTCACCCGGCCCCGCACCGCGGTTCGCCCGCCTCGCCCTACACCGCTCATCCCTTTAGGGTACGCGCGGTTGTCGGCGGCTCACCCCTTTGTCGACCCGGCCAGCAGCCCACGCACGAAGTATCGCTGCAGGCTGAAAAACACGATCAACGGCACGATGATCGACACGAATGCCGCTGCCGTCAGCCGCTGCCAGTCTTGACCTCGGCTACCCGTGAGTTCGGCGAGCCTCTGAGTCAGGGGCGCTACATCCGGAGACCCACCGGAGAACACCAACGCGACGAGCAGGTCGTTCCAGACCCACAAGAACTGGAAGATCGCGAACGACGCCAGAGCTGGCATCGCCAGCGGAATGATGATGCGCAAGAAGATCTGCCCGTGCGAAGCCCCATCGACCCGCGCCGCCTCGATCACTTCGCCGGGCACCTGCGAGATGAAGTTGTAAAGCAGGAAGATGGCCAGCGGCAGCGCGAACGCAGTGTGTGCGAACCACAGCTGCGCGTACGTTCCCGACGGAGTCGGCGGAATGATCAGCGCGTTGCCGATGGTGATGCCGCGGGAGAAGAACGACAGCAACGGAATGAGCGCCATCTGCAGCGGCACGATCTGCAGGGCGAAAACGAGTACAAAGACGACGTCTCGGCCCTTCCAGTTCATCCATGCGAACGCATAGGCCGCCATCGAGGCCAGCACCAGCGGAAAGATGGTGGCCGGAATGCTGATGGCGACCGAGTTCACGAAATACTGCCCGAGTTGCGGCGCGGTGACCGACGACGAGAACAATACATCTCTGTAGTTGTCGAGCGTCAGGCCGGGGTTGCTGAAGATCGTCCACCAGCCCGTGGTCTTGATGAGCACGGCCGGCCGGAACGACGAGAGAAACAGACCGAAGGTGGGAATGGTCCACAGCAGCGCTATCAGCAGCGCGGCGACCGTCGCCCACTTCGACGTCAGGTTCCGTTTCACCCGGCCGACCTTGGTGGTGGCCTCTGTGTATTCCTCTTCGAGCGACGGCGCCCGGCCGGCGACACCGCCGGGAATCGGAAGCTCGACTGGTGCGACGCTGCTCATCGGATCTCCCTCTGCTTGCGCAATACTCTGACGTTGTAGATGACGATCGGCAGCACCAGCACGAACAAGATCAGCGCCAGTGCCGACCCCCGCCCCGGTTCGCCGGCCCGGAATGCCTGCGTATACATCTCGTTCGCCAGCACACTGGTATCGAAGTTGCCGGCCGTCATGGTGCGAACGATGTCGAACACCTTCAAGGTCGCGATCGAGATAGTGGTGACCACGACGACGAGCGAACCTTGGATGCCCGGCAGCGTCACATGCAAAAACCGCTGAAACGCGTTGGTACCGTCGAGTTGCGCGGCCTCCACGATCTCTGTCGGCACGCCCTTGATCGCCGCCGACAGCACGACCATCGCGAATCCGGTCTGTATCCACACCATCACGATGACCAGGAAGACGGTGTTAGCCGGCACCGATTGCAACCACTGCACCGGTTCACCGCCCAACCACACCACGAGCTGGTTGAGGATACCGATCTGGTTGGCACTCGTGGGGCGGTACTCGTAGACGAACTTCCAGATGATGCTCGCCCCGACGAACGAGATGGCCATCGGCATGAAAACGAGAGCCTTGAAGTATTTTTCGCCTCGTGACTTGTCGATGAACACCGCGTAGGCCAAGCCGATGGCGGTTGATGCGATCGGGGTGAGAATCACCCAGATGACGGTGTTACGCAGGCTGACAAGCGAGTCGGGCTGGGTGAAAGCCCAGACGAAGTTGTCGAGCCCGATGAAGTTGCCTTTTGCGTCATAAAGCGACTGGATGGCCGTTCGAATGGCCGGATAAACGAGCCCGATGATCAGCAGGAGAAAAGCGGGCGTGACGAAGCCGATCAACTGAAAGAAATCTTTGCGCTTCTTCGGAGCCCGGTCGATGATGAACAGCAGAAGACCGATCACCGCGGCGAAGGCCGCGAGAGCGATAACCACTTGTTCTAACTTGCCGAGGAGGTCGGCAGTGGTCATAGTTCACCTCTTTACTAGTACGTCGTTGTGCTGGTTCAGGAGCAGGTGTACGAAAGCCGTGCGGCGCCTTCGTGAAAGCGCCGCACGGTCTGTCGTGCACGTGCAGGTGGGGGGTGAAGCTCCGTGACTACTGCGGCCAGGTCGACTGGATGAACGTGGTCACCGTCTGGGTGTCGTCGCCGTTGATCCAGTTGACGATGCCCTTCCAGAACGAGTTCGAACCGACTGCCGCGGGCATCAGGTCAGATGCATCGAACCGGAACGTGGTGTTCGGGTCTTGCAGAATCTTGATGCTGTCGACGGCGAGCGGCGACTTCGCGTTGTTCGGGTCGAGACCCTTGTTCGCGCTGATGACACCGCCGATCGAAACGCGGTTGTTGGCCCAGAGTGCGCTCGAGAGATAGGTCTGAACGGCCGTGATCTCGTCGCTGGTCTTGAACGCACCGACCATCTCGCCACCACCGGTGACAGCCTGCTCGCCACCAGCCTTGGCGGGCGGCATCAGGAAGCCGTAGACATCACCGTCTGGGGCGACCGTCGTGCCTTCGGGCCACTGTGCCTCGTAGAACGAGGCCTGGTGCATCATCGCGCACTGGTCTTGCAGAATCGGCAGGCCCGCGTCTTGGAACGTGGTCGAGTTGACGCTCGTCACATCACCGAAGCCGGCGTTCACGTATGCCGGGTTCTTCAGCAGGTTGCCCACATAGTCGAAGGCGCTCGTGATCTTGGGATCGGTGAACTTCACCGCACCGGTGGTCCAGTCGTCGTAGACCTGCGAACCGCTCTGTCGAAGAACGGTGTCTTCGACCCAGTCGGTGCCCGGCCATCCACTCGCTTCACCAGAAGCGAAGCCCGCGCACCAAGGCTTGACCGTGCCGTCGGCCGCGATCTTGGCGGTGAGGCTGGTGAGCTCGTCGAGCGTGGTGGGAATGGTGTATCCCTTGTCTTTGAAGAACGCCGGGGAGTACCAGATGTAACCCTTGACGCTCGCCATCAGAGGCGCGGCGTAGAAGGTGCCATCGACGGTGCCGTAGGTCTTCCAGTCAGGCGACCAGTTGGCATCGACGTTGTCTTCAACGCTCTTGGCCGGGGTCTTGATGTAGCCGCCGGCGATCATGGAGTCGAGCAGCCCGGGCTGGGGGAAGATCGCCAGGTCGGGAGGATTACCGCCCTGAGCCCGAACGTTGATCTGCGTCTCGAACTCTTGGCTGCCCTCGTATTTGATGGTGATGCCCGTGCACTTCTCGAAGTCTGCCCACGACTGGTTCAGCTGGTCGGCCTCGACATCGACGATGGTGCCGTAGATGTTGACCGTGGGTGAGCCGGTGAACGTGCCGTAGGTCGAATAGTCTTCACAGCCGGCGGCTGCTGTGCCGCCGGACGACGCCGGAGCATCGCCTGTGCACGCGGTCAGGGCGAGCGCTAGCGCTGCTGCACCTGCCAAGGGAATGATCACTCGCTTCGAACGGGTGATTCTCATTGTTTCCTCCTCATTGAGCAACGATGGTGCGCGTACCCCCCGTTCGGGGTGATAGCAAGCGCTTCCAGTGATAAACCTAAGTGGCGGTTTCGCATCGTGCAAGCTCCAGGGGTGGTTTGACTCGAGAGGATGCGGAATCGTTATCTGAGAGCCTACACATGTCGTGGGAGCGCGCTCATCGTTGAATATATAAGAATTTGACCGCTATCTCGATGGTGCCTCACGAATTAGCTGAACGGAGTCTGGGCACAAAAAAATGCCCGGGCACACGGCCCGGGCATTTCTCGAGTGAAGCTGATTACTTGAGGGTAACCGTTGCGCCAGCCTCTTCGAGCTGAGCCTTTGCCTTGTCGGCAGCTTCCTTGTTGACGCCTTCGAGAACAGGCTTCGGTGCACCGTCGACAAGAGCCTTCGCCTCACCGAGGCCGAGGCTGGTGATCGAACGCACCTCCTTGATGACCTGGATCTTCTTCTCGCCAGCGGCCTCGAGGATGACGTCGAACGACGTCTTCTCTTCGACCTCTTCAACGGCGGCGGCGGGGCCAGCGGCACCGGCAACAGCGACGGGAGCCGCGGCGGTGACCTCGAAGACCTCTTCGAACTTCTTCACGAACTCGCTGAGCTCAATGAGCGTGAGCTCCTTGAAGGCGTCGATGAGCTCGTCTTGTGACAGCTTTGCCATTAGTTATTCTCCTTTTGTGATTCTTTTTC
>JAODBB010000175.1 GCA_025463745.1 Subtercola sp. | reverse complement strand
CCGCCTCCTGATGTGCGCTCCGCCTCCAGGATTCGAACCTAGTCCTAACAGCTCCAAAGGCTGTCGTGCTGCCGTTACACCAAGGCGGAATGCACGCCTCTGTGCCTGCGTGCAGTAGACAAGTCTGCCAGAGCTTCGAGGGTGCCGTGCACGGCTTTGGGTATCTGTGTGAAGAATTCGGGCGAAAAGCCCCGGATAATGAGTAGATGCCCGACTCCGAATCCACTGACTCCGTCGACCAGATCGTCGACGCGTGGGAGCGTGAGCGGCCCGATCTCGACTTCGCACCCCTTCAAGTTCTCTCGCGCGTGTGGCGGCTCTCCCGCCACCTCGACCGTGCCAGGCGCAATTCGTTCTCGACAAGCGACCTCGACTCGTGGGAGTTCGACGTTCTGTCTGCGCTTCGACGCGCCGGGCAGCCCTATCAGTTGAGCCCCAAGGCGCTGCTCGAGCAGACGCTGGTGTCGTCGGGAACCATGACGAACCGCATCGACCGGCTCGTGGCGCGCGGGCTCGTCGAACGACGCACCGATCCCCACGATGGGCGCGGAATTCTCGTCACCATGACGGCCGACGGTGTGGCACGCGTCGACGCGGCCATCACCGAACTCGTCACCTCAGAGGCGGCGCTGCTCTCGAGCCTCACCAGACCCGATCAGGAGCGCCTCGCCACCCTTCTGCGTAAGCTCAACCGAGGTTTCGGCTGACCCTCGAAAGCGACCTTTCCGGGTGAGATGAGTCGCCGGGCCAGTCGCTCTCGGCCGGAAAAGTTGCACTCGCCCGCGAGACCGACGATGCGCTCAGACGAGCAGTTCGGAGAGCTCGAGCCAGCGCACTTCGAGGTCGCTGAGAATGTTCTGGGTAGAGTCGAGTTCGGCCGAGAGCTCGCCGAGACCCGCGTAGTCGCTCTGATCGTGCACGGCCATGCGAGCGTGAATGTCGTTGACCTGGGTGCCGTACTTCTCGAGGCGCCTGTTCACCGAGGCCAACTCCTTCTGGGCCGAGCGCAGTTCGGCGCCGTTCAGTTTCGGGGTGGCCGCCGCGACGGCTCCGGATGCCCCACCGCCCGTCGACGGATTCGCACCCACACTGCTCGACCCACGCGGGGCGTCTCGCTGCTGCAGCGCGCGCACCTCGAGGTATTGGTCGACCCCTCGCGGCAAGTGGATCAGCCCGCCTTCGATCACCGCGTACTGATTGTCGGTGACCCGTTCGAGCAGATAGCGGTCGTGCGAGACCACCAGAAGGGTGCCCGGAAAGGTGTCGAGCAGGTCTTCGATGGCGGCGAGCATGTCGGTATCGAGGTCATTGGTGGGCTCGTCGAGAATCAGCACATTCGGCTCGCTGAGCAAGATGAGCAGCAGCTGAAGCCTGCGCTTCTGGCCGCCCGAGAGGTCTTTGACGGGTGTCGAGAGTTGCGCGCTCGAGAAGCCGACCCGTTCGAGCAGCTGGCTCGGCGTCATCTCTTTTCCGCCACTGACATACGTGCTGCGCTGCCGGCCGATCACTTCGCTCACGCGGTCGTTCAGAATCTCGTCGAGCTCGAAGAGCTGCTGGGTGAGGGTGGCGACCTTGATGGTCTTGCCGCGCTTCACGCGCCCGCTGGTGGGCTGCAACGACCCAGACACAAGGCTCAGAAGGGTGCTCTTGCCGACACCGTTCACCCCGAGGATTCCCGTGCGCTCCCCCGGTGCGATGCGCCAGGTGATGTCGTGCAGAACCCGTTTCTCGCCCGTCGCGCCGTTGTAGACGACCGAGACGTTCTCGAGGTCGACAACATCCTTGCCGAGGCGCTGCATAGCCATGGAGGCGAGCGAGATCGAGTTACGGGCGGGCGGCTCGTTCTCGATGAGCGCGTTCGCAGCATCGATGCGGAACTTCGGCTTCGCCGTGCGCGCCGGCGCTCCCCGGCGCAGCCAGGCGAGTTCTTTACGCATCAGGTTCTGGCGCTTCGACTCGCTGGCCGCCGCCATCGTGTCGCGCTCCACGCGTTGCAGAATGTACGCCGCGTAGCCTCCCTCGAAGGGCTCGACGATCTGGTCGTGCACCTCCCAGGTCGCTGTGCAGATCTCGTCGAGAAACCACCGGTCGTGTGTCACGACCACGAGCCCACCGGCGTTCGTCGACCAGCGCTTCTTCAGATGCCCGGCCAGCCAGGCGATGCCTTCGACGTCGAGGTGGTTGGTGGGTTCGTCGAGAAAGATGATGTCGTGATCGCCGATGAGCAGCGCGGCGAGCGCCACTCGACGGCGCTGACCGCCCGAGAGGTCGGCCACATTCGCCTCCCACGGAATGTCGGAGACGAGGCCCGCGATGACATCGCGCACGATCGGATCGCCGGCCCAGACGTGCTCATCGAGGTCTGCCACAACCGTCTGTCCCACCGTGAGCGTGTCATCGAGCAGGTCGGATTGGTCGAGCACGGCGAGCGTGACACCGTTTCGCCTGGTCACCCGGCCGGAGTCGGGCTCGAGCCGCCCCGAGAGCAGTTGCAGGAGCGTCGACTTGCCGTCACCATTGCGCCCCACGATGCCGATGCGGTCGCCCTCGTTGATGCCCAGCGTGATGTCATCGAAGATGACGCGGGTCGGAAATTCGAGGTGGAGGGACTCAGCTCCCAGTAGATGTGCCATTACTCAAGTTGACCACACCCGAGAGGCCGATATCGCCGTCAGGCGGGTCACTCACCGATGACGCGGGCGCCGTGCACGGGGCCGGTGGCACGCACGACGGTGTAGCGGGCTGCGCTCAGAGCGATCTGCAGCTCGAGCGCGCCGTCAAGGTCGGCAGCCAAGAACGCGACGGTCGGCCCCGAACCCGAAACGATCCCGGCGAGCGCTCCGTTGGCCTCGCCGATCTCGAGCACGGTGCCGAGAGCGGGGGCGAGGTGCAGCGCAGGAGCCTGAAGGTCGTTTTGCAACGACTCGGCCAGCATGTGCGGATCGCCTGCGCGGAGGGCCTGCAGAACATCCGCATCGACCGACGGCTGGGTCTGGGCGGGAAAGATGTCTTGCGCGTGCCTGTCGCGGTGCCGATCGAGTTCGCGGTACACCTCGGGCGTGCTCGACCCGAAATCGGACAGAGCCAGCACCCACTGGAACTGCCCCTTTGCGAGGGCCGGGCTGAGCTGGTCGCCACGGCCGGTGCCGATGGCTGTTCCACCGGTGAAGGCGAAGGGCACGTCGGCGCCCAGCCGCCCGGCGAGAATCAGCAGTTCTTCGCGGCCGAGTTCGGTCTGCCAGAGGGTGTCGCAGGCCAGCAGGGTGGCCGCTGCATCCGCAGACCCACCGCCCATGCCGCCGGCGATGGGTACGTTCTTGATGATCTCGAGGTGTACGCCGCCGCGGTACCCCGCCTTGTGGGCGGCCATGCGAGCCGCGCGGATGGCCAGGTTCGAGCCGTCGGTGACGAGTTCGCTGGTGTCGATCGACGACCCCGCGAACGACACCGAGAAGTCGTCGGCCTGATGCGCGCGAACCTCTTCGTACAGCGAGACGGCCTGGTAGGCGGTGGCGACGTCGTGGTACCCGTCATCCATGACCGCGCCGACCTTGAGAAAGACGTTGATCTTGCCCGGGGCCCTGACATGAACCGTTCGGAGACCCGTGTTCACTGTCATGCATTTAATCTAGCCCAGCACGGGGCCGCGTATTTGCGGTGGTTACCATCTGCTAAGGGGTGGATGCGCGTCGCGCCCGCGCATGGCAGAATGCACGGCGGCCGGCGCCGAATGCGTCACTCGAGGCGCGTCGCCTCCTGGGCGATGGCCAGAAAGTCGTGCACGGTCAGCTGCTCACCCCGCACGGTGGGGTCAAGCCCTGCGGCCGTGATGACAGCTGCGGCGGTGCGGGAATCGCCGAAGACGCTCGAGAGTGATTGCCGCAGCATCTTCCGGCGCTGCTGAAAGGCCGCATCAACAAGCTCGAAGGTCGCGATGCGCAGTTCTTCGCTCGCCAGGCTGGTGGCAGAACGCTCGAAGGCGACGAGCACGGAGTCGACGTTGGGCACTGGCCAGAACACCTGGCGGCTCACTGAACCGGCCGTGCGCCAGGCGCCGTACCAGGCCGCCTTCACGCTGGGGCTGCCGTAGACCTTCGACCCGGGCGGCGCTGCGATGCGATGCCCGACCTCGGCCTGCACCATCACCACGCCCGACAGGATTCCCCAGAAGTGTTCCAAGAAATGCAGCAGCACTGGAACCGAGATGTTGTACGGCAGGTTCGCCACGAGGCGGGTGGGAGCGCCGGGCAGAGACCTGATGCGCAGGGCGTCTTCTCGGATGACCGTGAGCCGGGCATCCGGTTGCAGCAGGCCGACCGTGTGCGGCAATTGCTCGGCGAGTCGTTTGTCGATTTCGACGGCGATGACCTCGGCGCCGATCTCGAGGATTCCGAGCGTCAGCGAGCCCAGTCCCGGGCCGATCTCGACCACGGTTTCGCCGGGCTGAACGCCCGCGATGCGCACGATACGGCGAACGGAGTTGCCGTCGATGACGAAGTTCTGGCCGAGTTTCTTGGTCGGGGTGAGGTTCAGCAGTTCGGCGAGGTCGCGCACCTCGGCGGGGCCGAGCAGCTGGCCTTTTTCGGTGGAATCGAGGCTCATCAGTCGTTCCACTCGGGCAGTACGACGGGTTCGGCATTCCAGGAGCCGTAGACGAGTTCGGTGTTCGACGAGATCTGGGCGGCGAGCATCGAAACGTCGGTGCCGAGGTGATCGGCCATCGCGCGCAGGGTGTATGGAATCAGGTAGGGCGCGTTGGGGCGGCCGCGGTTCGGAACCGGCGTGAGAAACGGTGCGTCAGTCTCGACCAGCAGAAGGTTGCGCGGGCAGACCTCGAGCGCCTCGCGCAGGTTGCCGGCGTTCTTGAACGTCACGTTGCCGGCGAACGACATGTACCAGCCGTTCTCGGCACAGAGCTGTGCCAGTTCGGCGTCGCCCGAAAAACAGTGGAACACCGTGCGTTCGGGCGCCCCGACGCGTTTCAAGGTGGCGATCACCTCGGCATGCGCATCACGATCGTGAATCTGCATGGCCAGATTGTTCTCTTTGGCGATCTCGATGTGCGCTTCGAACGAACGGTATTGGGCGGCGATGGCTTCGTCGCCTGTCGTTCGGTAGAAATCGAGCCCCGTTTCGCCGATCGCTGCGACCCGCGGGCGGGTGGCGAGTTCGGCGATCACGGCGATCGCATCGTCGAGGCCGCCAGCGAGGTCGTACACGGGAGCCTCGTTGGGGTGCAGGGCGACGGCGGCGAGCATCCGCGGCTCGCGCAGCGCTTGTTCGGCCGACCAGCGTGAGGTTTCGACGTCGCCGCCGACCTGCACGACTCCGCGTACGCCGACACTGGATGCCCGGTCGAGGTGTTCGCGGTAGGAAAGCGGGTCGTCGCCGTCGGCGATTTCGAGGTGAGTGTGGTTGTCGTACACCGGCACGACGAGCGCCTGCGGCAGCGGCGGGTAGCTGAGGTCTCGGCCGGGCGACGGGTCGCGCTGGCGGATGTACGGCGAACCTTCACTCATGATTCGAGCCTAGCTGTGGGACCCCGCTGCAGAGCTTAGGAAGCGGGCGCACTGTGCACAGCAGTCGTTTTCACTTCCGCTTCAACCTTCTCTGGGCCTGATTCTGCGCCCTCTTTGGTTTCGATGCGCGTATAGAGCGGTTCG
>JAODBB010000149.1 GCA_025463745.1 Subtercola sp. | reverse complement strand
GACGCGTGGGAGCGCGCGATGACCCTGGTGGATGCCGGTGTCGACGTTCTGGTGGTCGACACCGCCAATGGCGACAGCGCCGGCGTGCTCGACATCGTGCGCCGCCTGAAGGCCGAGCCCGCGGCATCCGGAGTCGAGGTCATCGGCGGCAACGTCGCCACTCGCTCGGGGGCACAATCGCTCATCGACGCCGGAGTCGACGCCATCAAGGTGGGAGTCGGGCCGGGCTCGATCTGCACGACACGGGTCGTGGCGGGCGTCGGGGTTCCGCAGGTGACCGCGGTGTACGAAGCTTCGCTGGCGGCGCGCGAAACGGGTACCCCGGTGATCGCCGACGGCGGCCTGCAGTACTCGGGCGACATCGCCAAGGCGCTGGTCGCCGGCGCCGACACGGTGATGCTCGGTTCGCTGCTGGCCGGCTGCGACGAGAGCCCGGGAGACCTGGTGTTCGTCAACGGCAAGCAGTTCAAGAGCTATCGCGGCATGGGGTCGCTCGGCGCCCTGCAGACTCGGGGCGAGAAGACTTCGTATTCGAAAGACCGGTACTTCCAGGCGGATGTGCCGAGTGACGACAAGCTGATTCCCGAGGGCATCGAGGGTCAGGTGCCCTACCGCGGCGCCCTCTCGAATGTGGCGTACCAGCTGCTCGGCGGCCTCCGCCAGTCGATGTTCTACGTGGGAGCCCGCTCGATCGACGAGCTGAAGGCGCGCGGCAAATTCGTGCGCATCACCGCAGCCGGCCTCAAGGAGTCGCATCCCCACGACATCCAGATGGTCGTCGAGGCCCCCAACTACCGCCGTTAGGCGGCAGTTGGCCGCAGCGCGCCGCGCTGGGGGCCGAGCGCCCGTTCAGGGGGCACGGCGCGCTCGCCTACCGCCGCTAGGTTTCCGCCGCTCAACCCGCCGGTAGTATTGGCGGGTGAGTATGGAAAGAGAAATCGGCCGGTCCAAACGAGGCCGACGGGTCTATGCGTTCGACGACATCGCTGTTGTGCCTTCGCGTCGAACCCGCGACCCCGAAGACGTATCGGTGAACTGGACGATCGACGCTTATCAGTTCGACATTCCCGTGCTCGCGGCCCCGATGGACTCGGTCGTCTCGCCCGCGACCGCCATTGCGATGGGCCGCCACGGCGGGCTCGGTGTGCTCGACCTCGAGGGCCTCTGGACCAGGTACGAAGACCCCGAAAAGCTGCTCGCCGAGATTCAGCAGCTGCCCGCTGAGAGCGCGACGGTGCGCATGCAGCAGATCTACGCCGAGCCGATCAAGCCCGAGCTGGTGACTGCGCGACTCGCCGAGATCCGGGCATCCGGCGTCACCGTCGCCGGTGCTCTCTCGCCGCAGCGCACCCAAGAACTGTATGAAACCGTCGTCGAGGCCGGGGTCGACCTGTTTTTCATTCGCGGCACCACGGTGTCGGCCGAACACGTGTCGAAGCGGGTTCAGCCGTTGAACCTCAAGAAGTTCATCTACGAGCTCGATGTTCCAGTCATCGTGGGCGGGGCCGCGACGTACACCGCGGCGTTGCACCTCATGCGCACGGGCGCCGCCGGGGTGCTCGTGGGGTTCGGCGGAGGTGCAGCTTCGACCACTCGGGCGACGCTGGGCATCCATGCGCCCATGGCGACCGCGGTGGCAGACGTCGCCGGCGCTCGTCGCGACTACCTCGACGAGTCGGGCGGCCGCTACGTGCACGTCATCGCCGACGGCGGGCTCGGCACCTCGGGCGACATCGTCAAGGCCATCTCGGTGGGCGCCGACGCCGTGATGCTCGGCACAGCGCTCGCCCGGGCGACGGATGCTCCGGGTGGCGGGTACCACTGGGGGCCAGAGGCGCACCATTCGCAGTTGCCCCGCGGCAACCGGGTGCACGTGGGCCGGGTGGCGCCGCTCGAGCAGATTCTGTTCGGGCCGTCACCGGTGGCTGACGGCACCGCGAACCTCATCGGAGCGCTGCGCCGTTCGATGGCGACGACCGGGTATTCCGACCTCAAGGAGTTTCAGCGCATCGAGGTCGTCGTCGCGCCGTACGCGTCTCGCTAGCCTGCTCTCCTGACCGCCCGCACCAGGTGGCGTGTGAAAGCCCTCAGGTAGAATAGAAGGGTCGAAAAATCACACACCAGCACAGTCAGGGAGATCAGTCATGGTTGATGTACGACGGGTCAAACTGCCCGGGGTAGGTGTTCTGCACACCTTTGTCACAGACGACGGCGGCAAAGTCGGCGTCATCGCTCATCGTTCGGGCCACAGCGACCTCATCACCTTCGCCGACGAAGAAGACGGCGCCGAATCGACCAAGGTCTCGCTGCGACTCAGCGAAGACGAAGCCCGAACGCTCGCCGAACTGCTGGGCGGCACCCAGATCACCGAGTCGCTCACTGCACTCGATCAGATTCCCGGTCTCAGCATCGACTGGTTCACGGTCGACTACGAAGACCACATCGCGGGCCAAGAGCTCGGCGACCCGGCCGACCGCGGTGTCGTGGGCGTGACCGTGGTGGCGGTGGTACGCGGCGAGTCAGCCAATCCGGCACCCGCCTCCGATTTCAAGGTCTTTCCCGGCGACACGCTCGTGGTCGCCGGTTCGCCCGAAAAGGTGGCGAAGGTGTTCAACTTCTTCCGCACTGGCCAATACAAGACCAAGAGCGCCGTCGACGCGCCGCCCGGGGGGTAGACGATGCTGACCGCGATTCTCACCGCGGCTGACACTGGCGGGGTCGTGCACCTCGGCCCAGACCTGCTGATTCTGGGCATTCTGTTCGTTATCGCCTACGTGCTCGGGCGACTCGGCAAGGCCATCGGCCTGCCGGCGATTCCCATTTACATGGTGGTCGGGCTTCTGGCGAGCCCGCACTTCAATCTCTTTCCGATCGACTTCAACAACAATTCGTACATCGCACTCATCGCGGTGTTCGGGCTCATCATGCTGCTGTTCAGCCTGGGGCTGGAGTTCGATCAAGACGAGTTCTTCTCCAACGCGGGCAAGCTGATCATCTCGGGCGGTTCGTACATCGCCATCAACATGATCGCCGGTTTCGCCTTCGGCTTCATGGTGGGCTGGGGCACACGAGAAGCGCTGATCATCGCGGGTATCACGGCGACCTCGTCGAGCGCGATCGTCACGAAACTGCTCATCGAGCTGAACCGTCTGGCGAACCCCGAAACGCCCATGATTCTGGGTGTCACGGTGGTCGAAGACATCTTCATCGCCATCTACCTCGCGATCGTCTCTGTGGTGCTGAGCGGTGAGACGGCCATCTGGCCGGTGATTCTGAAGCTCGGCATCGCGTTCTTGTTCTTGGTGACGATGTTCGCCGTCGCCCGATTCGGCGGCAGGGTGGTGTCGCGGTTCTTCCGAACGAAAGACGACGAGCTCTTCACGATTCTGTTCTTCGGCCTGGCCATCATGTTCGGTGGCATCGGCGAGATTCTGGGCGTGACGGATGCGATCGGTGCGTTCTTGATCGGTCTCGTGCTGGGTGCGACCCGGTACCGCAACAAGATCGAGCAGATCGCGATTCCGTTGCGCGATGTCTTCGGCGCCTTCTTCTTCTTGAACTTCGGGCTCGCCCTGAACCCGGCGACCTTTCCGGAGGTCATCTGGCCGGTGGTCGGCGCCGTGGTCATGACGATGGTCTTGAACATCCTCGCCGGTCAATTCGTGGCGAAGCTCAACGGGCTCGGGGTGCAGGCCGGCATCAACGCCACGGTGATTCTGCAGAACAGAGGTGAGTTTGCTCTCATCTTGGCCACGCTTGCGCTCGCGGCGGGGCTCGACCCCCGAATACAGTCGTTCGCCGGGCTCTATGTGCTGGTGATGGCTGTCATCGGGCCGATAATCGCCTCCCGATCGGAAAAAATCGGCGGCGTGCTGCTCGGAACCAAGAAAAAGCGACTCGCGTCGTCGAAGCGCGAGGGCGAGCGGCAACGCGATCCGATGCGCGCCGAAGAGATCGCGCTCGTCGAGGCGGCGACGGCGGGCCTCGAACCCGGCGAAGACCCAGCTACGAAGGAGTATGTTGATCGGGTCGTGGAGCAGGCGAACAGCCAGTCCGACCAGATCGACAAGAGCGCGAGAGACGACGAGTATTGACCATCTTCAGTGTCATTCGGCGGCCGAAGTGGATTCGGGCGCTCCTTCTCGCCCTGCTGATCGCCGCGATCTTCGCCGCACTCGGCCAGTGGCAGCTTTCGCGAGCCGTGACGTCGAACGGACCGAACCCGAACGCCACCACTGAGGTCGTTCAGCCGTTGACCCGGATCGCCACTGCCGGCGGCGGAACCTACGAAGACCAAGACGGCCAGAGGGTGACGGTGACCGGTACGCTGATGGCCCCCGACTTCTCGATCATCTCGTCGCGCATCAATGGCGGAGTGACCGGCTACTGGGTCGTCGGCCGACTCGATCTTGATGCGCCACAGGGCACCGCGACCCAGACCAGCGTGGCCGTGGCGCTCGGCTGGGCGTCGACCAAGGAGCAGGCTGAAGCGGCGGCCGACCAGCTGAATGCGTCGTCGTCGTTCGTCTCCGAACCTCTCGTCGGCCGTTACGTAGGCAGCGATGGCGAAGACACATCCGATGCGCAAGGCAAGACCGCGGCCGGGTTCGTGCCTTCGACCATGTCGGTCTCTGAACTGATCAACATGTGGAAAGACTTTCCTGACACGGCCAACGTCTTCGGCGGCTACGTGGTCGCATCCACACCCCTCGCGGGGCTGGCTGCCATTGACTCACCCATTCCCCAACGCACCACCGAACTCAACTGGCTGAACATCTTCTACGCCATCGAGTGGGTCATTTTCGCCCTCGCGGCCATCTTCTTCTGGTACCGCCTGGTGAAAGACGCGTGGGAACGCGAAACCGAAGAAGCAGAACTCGAAGATGCTTACAGTGCCCCAGGGTCGACGAAGAGCTAGCACCCTACGAAAGGTAGAATAACGCCATGCCACTCGAGCCCAAGCAGAAAGATTTTCCGCGCATCAGGTCTGCCCTGAAGTTCTACCAGGTCTGCGCGATAATCACCGGAACCCTGCTGCTGCTGCTGTGCCTCGAGATGATTCTCAAGTACACGCCCATCGGGGTCGAGGTCGAACTCGGCGGGCCGCAGGGGTTCTTGGCGTTCGTGCCCGATGGAACGGTGACGAGGGTGAACGTCAGCACGGGCATCCTCATCGTGCACGGCTGGTTCTACGTGGTGTACCTGTTCTCGTGCTTCCAACTCTGGACCCGCATGCGCTGGGGCTTCAACCGCTTTCTGCTGTTGGCGCTCGGCGGCGTGATTCCCTTTCTTTCGTTCTTTCTCGAGAGCCGTACCGCTCGAGAGATCACGGCGTACCTGGCGCGCCGTGACGCAGCCATCGTAACCGAGCCCGCGGAGGCAACCCATCAGTAATCTGGTTCCCGAATCGGCGAGCCCTGTCGAAACGTCTGGTTCAGAGGCCGCCGCATCGACCTCTCGCCCTGTTCTCGTCGTCGATTTCGGCGCGCAGTACGCGCAGCTCATCGCACGCCGCGTTCGCGAGGCGAACGTGTACAGCGAAATAGTGCCGCACAGCATCACTGCCGCCGAGGTGGCGGCGAAGTCGCCTGTCGGTATCGTCTTGAGCGGCGGCCCGTCGAGCGTGTACGAAGAGGGCGCACCGGGCTTCGATAAGGCGATCTTCGACCTCGGTGTACCGGTGCTCGGCATCTGTTACGGGTTTCAGGTGATGGCGCAGGCACTGGGCGGCGAGGTCGCGAACAGCGGCCTGCGCGAGTACGGTGCGACCGACATGACTGTCACCGCCGGCGGGGGAGTGCTGCTCGACGGTCAGCCTGGTGACCAGACGGTGTGGATGAGCCACGGCGATCAAGTCTCAAAGGCACCGGAGGGTTTCACGGTGGTGGCGAGCAGTGCATCCACGCCCGTCGCCGCGTTCGCCAACGACACGACGCACATGTACGGCGTGCAGTGGCATCCCGAGGTCAAACACACGCAATACGGGCAAGATGTGCTCGAGAACTTCTTGCATACCGCAGCGGGTATACCTGCCGACTGGAACAGCGGCAACGTGATCGCCGACCAGATCGCGCTGATTCGTGCGCAAGTCGGGTCGGGAAAAGTCATTTGCGGGTTATCGGGCGGTGTCGATTCTGCTGTCGCCGCGGCGCTCGTTCACGAGGCCGTGGGCGATCAGCTGACCTGCGTCTTCGTCGACCACGGGCTGCTGCGCGCCGACGAGCGTCGGCAGGTCGAGGTCGATTACGTTGCCTCGACCGGCGTTCGCCTGGTGACGGTGGATGCCCGTGAGCAGTTTCTCGACGCTCTGGCCGGCGTGACCGACCCCGAGCAGAAGCGAAAGATCATCGGGCGCGAGTTCATCCGGAGCTTCGAAGGGGCAGCCGAGGCACTCGTTCTCGAGGCAGCGGCGACCGACGGCTCACCTGTCGAATTTCTCGTGCAGGGCACCCTGTACCCCGACGTGGTCGAGTCGGGTGGTGGCAGCGGAACCGCGAACATCAAGAGCCACCACAACGTGGGCGGCCTGCCAGAAGACCTGCAGTTCTCGCTGGTCGAGCCGCTGCGCACCCTCTTCAAAGACGAGGTTCGCGCCATCGGGCGCCAGCTCGGGCTGCCCGAAGTCATCGTCGGGCGCCAGCCGTTCCCCGGCCCAGGGCTTGGCATTCGCATTGTGGGCGAGGTGACGTTCGAGCGGCTGGAGCTGCTGCGTGCGGCCGACTCCATCGTGCGGGCGGAGCTCACGGCGGCGGGGCTCGACGACGACATCTGGCAGTGCCCCGTGGTGCTGCTCGCCGATGTTCGCTCAGTAGGGGTTCAGGGCGATGGGCGTACGTACGGGCATCCGATCGTCTTGCGGCCTGTTTCGTCGGAAGACGCGATGACGGCCGACTGGACGCGCCTGCCGTACGACCTGCTCGCGCGCATCTCGAATCGCATCACGAACGAGGTCGCCGGAGTGAACCGCGTGGTGCTCGACGTCACGTCGAAGCCGCCGGGAACCATCGAGTGGGAGTGACGGGGAGTGAACGGCCCGGTTCGGTCTGAGCGTTCCGGATCTTGATTCCTTGCTTATTTCGTATTACATTATTTGCATGGCATTGAAAGAGACGATTAATGGGGCGCCGGTCACCGAAGAACAAATCGCTGCGTGGTCGGTCGAAGCTGAAGTTGGATACGACGTTGACGATCTGAAAAAGCGGGGTCGTGGTCGTCCGGGCCGCGGTGCTGAGCCGTCGCAGGTGGTCGCTCTGCGCCTCACGCTGAAGGAGTTAGCGGCCATCGACGCGCGCGCACAGCGCGAGGGGAAGACGCGCTCGGAAGTCATTCGTGAAGCGCTGGTCGCCTCCGCCGCGTGAATGTTCACCAATCCGCCCTCAGACACGGGATTCTCGCTGAGGACGCGGTTCAAGCTGCGAGCTGGGCGCTCTGGATAGAGGATCTCGACGACGAGAGTCCGGCCAGACAGTTGCGCCTCGGTTTCGACACGCAGGGACGACTGCTGGAGGTCGTAGTTCTCTCGTTTGACAGTGGGAATGAACTCGTCATCCAATGCGATGAAGGCCCGACCGCGGATGGTTGAGCTACTTCCGTAGCCTGTCACGACGCGCGCTGGACATGCGACATCGAGCCCAGACTCCAATATCCTGTGATATTCTCAGTTTTGTGGGTACGTGGAATGTAGGGCCGTTCGACAACGATGGCGCCGAGGACCTGCTCGGCGATATCGCTAGGGGCGAGTTTAGTTTTGACGAGGATTCAGAGCTGTATGAACTCTGGGCCGAATCCGACAGGCTCAACGAATGGTTGGCTTCGGCACGCGAAACCATTGCGAAGCCGTAGTGACCGCTTCAGTGTTCTTGCAGAGCGAAATAGCATGAACAACTTGTTCGAATTGTTGCTGAGTGAGCGCTCACTCAGTTAGAGTGTCGGAGTGTCGATTTCGAATTCCCGGCCGCCCGACCTGCCCGCGCGGGCAGTGTCTCCACAGGCGCAGTTGCCGCATGCAGAGTCTCGGCAGGCAGAGCTGATGCGTCAGGCTGGACAGCTCAGGCGAGAGCGTGCCGAGCAATTGGTGGAGGCGGGGCAGATCTCGGATGGACAAGAACCCTCCGCGAAGAGCGGGCGAGCGAGTCCCATGTCTGTGGAGGATCGCCGGGCATCCATCATCGCGGCTGTCACTCCGCTGCTGATCGAGCACGGGCGCCAAGTCACGACGGCGCAGATCGCCGCCGCAGCCGGGATTGCCGAGGGCACCATCTTTCGCGCGTTCGGCGACAAGGAGAAACTCATCGATGCGGCGATCGAAGCGCATCTCGACCCCGAACCGTTCCGGCGCGATATGCGCGCGATCGACCGCACGCTGCCGCTCGAGGCGAAGGTTCACCGGCTGATCGAGTTGCTGCTCAACCGGTTCACCACTGTCTTTCAGATGATGAATTCGCTCGGGCTCGCCGGGCAGCGGCCGCAACACAGCGCTAATAGCGATTTCGTGCGGCGTATCGTCGACCTGCTCGACGGCGAAGAAGCGCAGTTGCGATTCACCGGCGATCGCATCGCGCAGCTCATTCGCATGACGGCGCTCTCCGCGTCGCTCCCACACGTCATCGGCGACTCGCCGATCGATACCGACACCCTCACCGACTTTGTTCTTCACGGCATCATGAAAGAAGGCACCGCGTGAAACTCATCCGCCTCATCGGCACCTACATCAGACCGCATTGGCGGCTGGTGGTGGGCGTCATCGTTTTTCAGCTCGCGCAGGCGATCGCCTCGCTGTATCTGCCCACCCTGAACGCAGACATCATCGACAACGGGGTGGCAACGGGCGACACCGGGTACATCCTCAACATTGGCGGCCTGATGCTGATGATCACGCTGGCGCAGGTGATCTGTGCGATCATCGCCGTGTACTTCGGGGCGAAGCTCGCCATGGCGCTCGGGCGCGATCTGCGCCTCTCGGTGTTCACGAAGGTCGGCGATTTCTCAGAGCGGGAGGTGTCGCAGTTCGGCGCTCCATCGCTGATCACGCGCTCGACCAACGACGTTCAGCAGGTGCAGATGCTCGTGCTGCTGACCTGCACGCTGCTGGTTTCGGCGCCCATTCTGGCCATCGGGGGCATCATCATGGCGCTCTCGCTCGATGTGCCACTATCGGGCATCATCGCCGTCGCCGTGCCGGTGCTGCTGGTCGTTCTGGGCCTGATCATTGTTCGCATGGTGCCGCTGTTCCGCCTGATGCAGAAGCGCATCGACAAGGTGAACGGTGTTCTGCGCGAGCAATTGACGGGCATCCGGGTGGTGCGTGCTTTCGTGCGTGAGCGCATCGAAACCGAGCGGTTCGCTGTTGCCAACCGCGAAGTGACCGACACCGCTTTACGGGCAGGCCGGTTGTTCGCGCTGATGTTTCCGATCGTGC
This sequence comes from Subtercola sp., assembly GCA_025463745.1. Classification (GTDB taxonomy): domain Bacteria; phylum Actinomycetota; class Actinomycetes; order Actinomycetales; family Microbacteriaceae; genus Subtercola. Next base: position 15,222 of record JAODBB010000149.1, on the reverse strand, counting down.
TGCTGGTGATGAACGTGTCGAGCGTCGCCGTGTTGTGGTTCGGTGCATTCCGCATTCAAGACGGATCGATGCAGATCGGCACGCTGACCGCGTTCTTGACCTACTTGGTGCAGATTCTGATGGCGGTGATGATGGCGACGTTCATGGCGATTCTGATTCCCCGGGCATCGGTCTGCGCCGACCGTATCACCGAGGTGCTGCAGACGCCGTCGTCGGTGGTCATGCCCACCTCGCCGGTGACCGAGTTGAGTGAACACGGGCTGATCGAGCTCGACAACGCCAGTTTTGCTTACCCGGGTGCCGACCTGCCTGTGCTGCGCAACCTGACGTTCGTCGCCGACCCCGGCAAGACGACGGCCATCATCGGCAGCACAGGCTCGGGCAAGACCTCGCTTGTTAACCTCTTGCCTCGCCTCTTCGACGCGACCGAAGGCGAGGTGCGCATCGACGGCGTCAACGTGCGAGATCTCGACCCCGACCTTCTCTGGGGGCGAATCGGGCTGGTGCCGCAGAAGCCCTACCTGTTCTCGGGAACCGTGGCCAGCAACCTGCGCTACGGCAAGCCCGACGCCACCGATGAGCAGCTGTGGGCCGCGCTCGAAACCGCGCAGGCCCGCGACTTCGTGTCGGAGATGGAACTGGGGCTCGAGGCTCCCATCGCGCAGGGCGGCACGAACGTGTCGGGCGGCCAGCGTCAACGGCTCGCCATCGCCCGCGCGCTGGTCAAGCGCCCCGAGATCTACGTGTTCGACGACTCGTTCTCAGCGCTCGATCTGGCGACGGATGCCCGGCTGCGTCGCGCTCTGAAGCGCGACGTTCAGGGCGCCACGATGATCGTGGTCGCCCAGCGCGTATCGACGATCATCGACGCCGACCAGATTCTCGTGCTCGAAGACGGTCTCGTCGTCGATCGCGGCACGCACAGCGAACTGCTCGAGCGCAGCGAAACCTACCGCGAGATCGTGGAATCGCAGCTCACCGCGGAGGAGGCAGCATGAGCGACGAAGCGCAGCCCATCGAGGAGGCGCCGGCCGTTCCGCGGCCGCCCGTCAGGCGTGGCCCAGGTGGTGGCGGGCCCTTCGGGGGAGCCGGAATGCCGGCCGAGAAGTCGAAGGCCTTCGGGCCGAGTGCGAAGCGGTTGCTCGGGCGTCTGCGCCCGGAGCGGGTGCTGATCGGGGTGATCACGCTGCTCGCAGTGGTGAGCGTGACGTTGTCGGTGCTCGGGCCGAAGATACTCGGCAATGCGACGAACGTGATCTTCGCCGGCATCCTCTCGAACCAGTTTCCGGCGGGAACCACGCAGGCGCAGGCGATCGCCGGGCTGGATGCAGCGGGCCAGTCTCAGCAAGCGAACCTGCTGAAGACCGTCACCTTCACCCCCGGTCAGGGCATCGACTTCAGCCAGCTCGGAATGATTCTGCTCGTCGTCCTGGCCATCTACGTGTTCTCGTCGGTCTTCAGCTGGGCGCAGTCGTACCTGCTGAACGGAGTGGTGCAGCGCACGGTCTATCGCCTGCGCGCCGATGTCGAAGAGAAGATCAACCGGCTGCCGCTCGGGTACTTCGACAAGATGCCTCGCGGCGAATTGCTCAGCCGGGTCACGAACGACATCGACAACATCTCGCAGAGCCTGCAGCAGTCGCTCTCGCAGATCATGACGTCTCTGCTCACGGTGATCGGTGTCATCACGTTCATGTTCATCATTTCGCCGCTGTTGGCGCTGATCGCGCTGGTCACGATTCCGTTGACGCTCCTGATCACCACGGTGGTCGCGAAGCGCTCGCAGAAATTGTTCGTGGCGCAGTGGACCCACACGGGCACGCTCAATGCGCGCATCGAAGAGAGCTACACCGGGCACGCCCTGGTGAAGGTCTTCGGGCGGCACCGTGAGATCAACGAGGTGTTTCGGCAGAAGAACGAAGAACTCTACAAGGCGAGCTTCGGCGCTCAGTTCGTGTCGGGCATCATCATGCCCGCGATGATGTTCGTCGGAAACCTGGTGTACGTGGCCATTGCGGTGGTCGGCGGGTTGATGGTGGCGAGCGGGTCGCTCAGTCTGGGTGACGTTCAGGCGTTCATCCAGTACTCACGGCAGTTCACCCAGCCGCTCACCCAGCTCGGGTCGATGGCGAACGTGCTGCAGTCGGGCGTGGCCTCGGCCGAGCGGGTGTTCGAGCTGCTCGACGCCGATGACCAGACGTCTGATGCGTCGCCCGCCTCAACCCCGAGCGACGACGAAGGCCGCCTGGTGTTCGAGAACGTGTCGTTCAGGTACACGCCCGACAGGCCGCTCATCGAGAACCTCTCGCTCACGGCGCTGCCCGGGCAGACCGTGGCGATTGTGGGCCCGACCGGGGCGGGTAAGACGACACTGGTCAACCTCATCATGCGGTTCTACGAACTCGACGCGGGTCGAATCACCCTCGATGGCACCGACATCAGCACGATGACTCGGGATGATCTGCGCAGCCGCACCGGAATGGTGCTTCAAGACACCTGGCTGTTCGGTGGCACCATTCACGACAACATCGCGTACGGCAACCCCTCGGCGAGTGAGGAAGAGATTCTCGCGGCGGCGCAGGCGACGTACGTCGACCGGTTCGTGCACTCGCTGCCCGACGGCTACGACACCGTGCTGAACGACGAGGCCGACAACGTATCCGCGGGCGAGAAGCAGCTCATCACCATCGCCCGGGCCTTCTTGGCTAAGCCGAGCGTGCTGATTCTCGACGAGGCGACTTCGTCGGTCGATACTCGAACCGAGGTACTGGTGCAGCGTGCCATGTCGGCGCTGCGGGCTGATCGCACGAGCTTCGTGATCGCCCACCGTCTGTCGACGATTCGGGATGCCCACCTCATTCTCGTGATGGAGTCGGGCAGCATCGTGGAGCAGGGGACTCACGACGAACTGCTCGCTGCCGATGGGGCCTACGCGAACCTCTACAACGCGCAGTTCGCGGCGGCGATCACCGACTGACGGTGTGGTGCGGGGTGGAGCGGCCGATCATCCGCCCCGGCCCCGCAGCGGAGCGCCGTTAACTGAGGATGTGCCCGTCACCGCGTCGAAATCTGACGCGGAGGCGGGCACATCCTCAGTTGGCGAGCTGAGTCAGGAGGCTATCCGCGCACGATCGAGAACATACGCAGCAGCTCGAGGTACAGCCACACGACGGTAACGACGAGACCGAAGGCTGCCGACCAGCTCTGGTTGCGAGGCGCGCCGGCCTTGACCGCACGCTGAATCTGATCGAAGTCGAGCACCAGCGAGTAGGCCTCGAGGATCGTGACGAAGACGCCCAAGATGAGGCCGAGCGGAATGCCGAAGATCGTCGCGCTCGAAAGGCCGAACGCGTTGGTGTTGAGGCCGGTCAGCATGAGCACGACGTTGACGAGCGAGAAGACCAGGTAGCCGACCATGGCGATCAAGAAGATCTTCGTGGCCCGCTTGGATGCGCGGATCTTTCCGAAGGCGAACAGCACGAGCGTCACCGCGAAGACGCAGATGGTGGCGATGACGGCTTGCACCACGACGCCCGGGTAGCGCGCCTCGAAGACGCCCGAGATGGCACCGATGAACAGCCCCTCGGCCGCCGAATAGAGCAGAATCAGGGGCGGTGAGGGCTGGCGCTTGAAGATGTTGACCATGGCGAGGCCGAAGCCGATGAGCGCCGCCGGCAGGGCGAGCACCGGTACGTTCCAGCCGATGGCCGCGAAGGCGACGAGAACGACGAAGTTCAGCGCGGTTTTGACGATCACGTCGTCGTAGCTGATGCGCCCGGTCTGCACCGGGGTGGCCGCAGGGGCGTCGTACATCTGCTGCAGACCGTCGGCGGAGATCGGCGCGACGGGCTGCGCCGGGGCCTTGCCGTTGAAAGCGGGGTTTCGCGAAAAGGCGGGGTTCTGAGAAGCCATGGAATCCTCGTGTCGGTTAAAGCGTGTGCTACAAACCTACCGGCGAAATCCAGATGTTGGCTGGATGTTCGCGAACGTTAACAAACTCGGCACCACGACGATTGCCGCGCGTTTTAGGCTTATCCGGTGGCCGATTCCTCCTCTTCAGCGCCCGGCGCGGCAGGTCGTCCGAGGCTGCCGATGGCGCCGTGGGCCCGGCCGGATGCCCGCCCGATCGTCATCGGGCATCGAGGGGCCAGCGGCTACCGGCCCGAGCACACTTCGGTCGCCTACGAGCTCGCGTTCGAGCTCGGCGCCGACTTCGTCGAGCCCGATATCGTGCCCACGGCAGACGGAGTGCTCGTGATCCGCCACGAGAACGAGATTTCCGGCACGACAGATGTGGCCGGGCATCCGGAGTTCAGAGACCGCCGAACCACCAAGGCCGTCGACGGCGTCGCGCTGACCGGCTGGTTCACCGAAGACTTCACGTGGGCGGAACTACGCACCCTGCGCTGCACCGAACGGCTGCCCGCGTTGCGGCCCACAAGCGCCTCGTTCGACGGTCGGTTCGGCATCCTGCGGCTGGCAGACCTGTTCGCTCTGGTCGATTCGTCGACGGATGCCCTACGGCGCCGCCTGGGAATCGTGGCCGAAATCAAACACGCGGCCCACTTCGAGCGCCTCGGTCTGCCGCTCGATGAACTCTTCGCGGCCGAGGTTCGTGCCGCGGGCTGGAACGAAGGCGATGGGCGGCTGGTGGTGGAGAGCTTCGAGCCGACGGCGCTGCGCGGGGTGCGGGAGCGCGGGGTGCGGTGCGCTGCTGTACTGCTCGTCGAAGACGAGGGATCGCCGGCCGATCTTGTGGCCGAGCTGGGCGATGCTGCGCCGACGTACGCGTCTTACCTCACGGAGGAGGGGTTGCGCGCGCTCGCAGCAGGCGGCGGAGAGGCGATTCGGACGGCTGGGCGGCTCGCGGCTGATGCGGTCGTCGGCGGGCTCACGGTCACGAGCGCGACGAACGTCGTGAATGGCATCGACGGCATCAGCGTGCCCAAGTCGCTCCTGCTGGAGCCCGGTAGCACGCTCGTGCACTCTGCGCACGCCGCCGGGCTCGGCGTCTTCACCTGGACGTTGCGGCCCGAGAACGAGTTTCTCGACACGACGTTTCGGCGGGGAGCGGATGCGGCCGAGTGGGGCGACTGGCAAGGCGAGTTCGGCCGCCTTCTGCGGAGCGGGGTCGACGGGGTCTTCGCCGATCACCCCGACCTCGCGGTGGCGGCGCGTGCAGAACTCGTGAGCACCGCTGCGAGTGAGGCCGGCTGATTCGGGGCGCAGTGTCGGCGGCAGCGCCTAAACTTGAAGGGATATGACGACCCGAAATCTACCGGAAGACCGAACTGCCGTACGGCCCGGGGCGGGCCTCCCTTCAAGCGTGCCCATCATCATCGACGACTCGCGATCGCCCCGGTTCGGGTCGGGTGGGCAGGGTGGCGATGGCAGCGGCAGCGGCTCCGAAGACCCGCTGCTGGCAGGGCTGAACCCCGAGCAGCGCACCGCTGTCGAATACCGCGGGCCGGCACTGCTCATCGTGGCCGGGGCCGGTTCGGGAAAGACCCGCGTGCTGACCCACCGCATCGCGAGTCTCATCGAGAGCCGCGAAGCGTGGCCGAGCCAGATTCTCGCGATCACGTTCACCAACAAGGCGGCGGCCGAGATGCGTGAGCGGGTCGGTGCGCTGCTCGGGCAGGTCGCCGAGGGCATGTGGATCTCGACGTTCCACTCGGCGTGCGTGCGCATTCTGCGGCGCGAGGCCGAGAATTTCGGTTTCACGAAGAGCTTCACCATTTACGACTCGCACGACTCGCGCACACTGATCAAGCGCATCATCAAAGACCTGCAGGCCGACACCTACGGGTTCACCGTGGCGGGCGTCGCCGGCAAGATCTCGAAGCTCAAGAACGAGCTGGCCGACGCCGACAGCTACGCGCGCACCGCGAACTTCAACGACCCGCAAGAAGAGCTTTTCGTCTCGATCTTCCGGCAGTACACACGCAGCCTGAACGCCGCGAACGCCTTCGACTTCGACGACCTCATCGGGCAGACCGTGTATTTGTTCCGCGCGTTTCCGCAGGTCGCCGAGCACTACCGGCGCCGCTTCCGGCACATTCTGGTCGACGAATACCAAGACACCAATCACGCCCAGTACGCGCTGATCCACGAGCTGACCCGGCCGGTGCCCGAGGGCAACGGCGCCGAAGCCGCGCGGTCTGGCCAGCGCACCGCCGGCCTGCCCGGCGCATCCCTCACGGTCGTCGGCGACTCCGACCAGTCGATCTATGCGTTCCGTGGGGCGGATGTGCGCAACATCGTCGAGTTCGAACGCGACTTTCCGGGTGCCACCGTTGTGTTGCTCGAGCAGAACTACCGTTCGACCCAGAACATCCTCGCCGCTGCCAACGCCGTCATTTCGAACAACTTCGACCGCAAAGACAAAAAGCTCTGGACCGACATCGGCGACGGCGACAAGATCACCGGCTTCACGGGGTACAGCGGGCACGACGAGGCGCAGTTCGTGGCCGACGAGATCGCCGCACTGCACGACGCCGGCACTGCGTACAAAGACATCGCGGTGTTCTACCGCACCAACGCGCAGACCCGTGCGCTGGAAGAGATCTTCATTCGGTCGGCCGTTCCCTACCGGGTGCTCGGCGGCACCCGGTTCTACGAACGCGCCGAGATCAAGGATGTTCTGGCCTACCTCATCGCGGTCGCCAACCCCCGCGATGCCCTCGCTCTGCGCCGCATTCTCAACACCCCCAAGCGTGGCATCGGCCCCGCCACAGAGACCGCTCTCGCCGTTTTCGCCGAGACCAACGACGTCAGCTACCGCGAAGCCATGCGACGCGCGGGCGAATTGGGGCTCGGCCCGAAGGTGACCGCCGCCATTCTCGATCTCGCCGATCTGCTCGATGTCGCCACAGACATGGTCGACCCCGAACGCGAAGGGGGCGCCGCCACAGTGTCGGAGATTCTGACGCTGCTTCTCGAGCGCAGCAAGTACGTCGCGACGCTGCGAGCCGGCCGCGACCCTCAAGACGAGGCTCGCGCCGAGAACGTCGAAGAACTTGTGGCTGTGACCCGCGAGTTTGCGAAGAACAACCCCGAGGGCGGGCTTGTCGATTTCTTGACCGAGGTGTCACTGGTGGCGGCGGTGGATGAACTCGATGACACAAGCGGAACAGTGTCGCTCATGACGCTGCACACCGCCAAAGGCCTCGAATACGAGGCTGTGTTTCTCACCGGCGTCGAAGAAGACTTGCTGCCGCACCGCATGTCGGCTTCGGAGCCGGGTGGCCCTGCCGAAGAACGGCGACTCTTCTATGTGGGAATCACGCGGGCCAGACGGCGCCTGTTCTTGTCGCTGGCGATGACACGGGCGCAGTTCGGTGAGACGGCGGTCGCGATGCCGAGCCGGTACTTGCAAGAGATACCGGCCGAGTTGATCGACTGGCGCCAATCCCCGGGAATGGCGAATTCACGTGGCGGTACCCAGCCGCGTGCGCTCAACTCCAGCCGGCCCGGTGGCGGCAACTACAACTCACGCAGCGCGATCAGGGCGAGCGATTCTCTCTCGTTTCGCGACCGCGACCGCGACGAACTGCCGCGGGTGAAGGCGGAGTGGCCCAATCGGGTCACGGCACAGGTTCGTGACAATGGCGACCTCGAACTGCATTCGGGCGATCGAATTCGCCATGCCGACTTCGGCGAGGGCCGGGTGAGTGCGGTCACGGGCGAGGGCGCCAAACGCGTCGCTCATGTGGCGTTCGACGCGGCCGGCTCGAAGAAACTGCTTATCAAGATCGCTCCTATCGAGAAGATCTAGCGCCTCGCGAGTCACCTGTGCAGCCGAGTCACCTGTGCAGCCGAGTCACCCGGCCGACGAACGGGCGCGTTCCGTTGCTACCGATTGGCGGAGCGCTGCCAGGTAATGATCCTTCGGCAGGTGGCGCAGCCGCCGGGGGAGGCGCGGGTACACGACCGCTGTCAGCGCGAAGATGCGGTCGAAGCGTCTTTGGTGGCGTGTGCTCCACGGCAGTACGAAGGCCCGACGCAGCTCGGGAGTCAGCAGGCCGGCTGTGATCAGACGAACGAGCGGCATCGCCGCGCGCAGCCACAGCGGAGCCGTTCGCGGGTGAAGCAGATCGCTGGCGACGCGGCGTGCGTCGTCGCTCACGTCGAGGTGTGACATCGCATCGTTCCAATACTGCGTGAAGGCGCGGCGATCGGCCGGCCAGCTGCCGGCGTGAACCTGCAGCGACGTGCCCAGAACACCGTAACGACGGTAGACCTCTTCGGCCTCGCCTTGGCCGAGTGCACCGAAGACCTTCTCGTAGACGGTGATCGCAGAGTGATAGAGCGTGGCCGCAACCCATAGCTGCGCCTCGCGGTCGAATGCGTCATACGCGACCTCCAGCTGCGCCTCGTGGCCGCATGCGTCATGCGTGACCTCGTCGTCGGGAGCGTGAGCACAGATCCCGGTATCGGCGACCTCGTGGTCGGCCACGCGATCAATCGGCGAGGTCGACGCCGAGTGGCTGTGCACCGGGCGGTGCGCCTCGTTCACCCGGTTCACTACGACAGCCAGCTCTTCAGCTGTGCCGAAGACGGTGGCATAGGCGTAGGTCACCGTCTTCGCGAATCGATCGAGAGGGCGATTCGCGAAGTCACTGTGCCGGGCGACGCCTGCGCCGACGGCGGGGTCGGCGATCTGCAAGAGAATCGCTCGCCCACCGCCGGCCAGCAAGACGGCCTCAGCGGCGACGTCGGTGAAAGCGCTCATGTTTCGAGACTAGACGCGCTGCCAGCCCCGTGGCGATGAGGGATGCGACGCCCCACGCCAACCACCACGGAACGCCCTGCGAGCCGGTTGAAGCGAGGTCGTGCGGCAACGTGGCGGGCGGCCCTGCCTTCGGTGGTTGCACCGGCGCCACACCTGGCGTCGTATTCGGGGTATTCGGCGGTGCGCTCGTGGGCGGTGCGGGGGGCGCCGGCGGTGGGGGCGGCGTGGTCGCAGACGTCACCTCCGTCGCCGTGCCGAAGGGCGAACGCCACGGCCGAACCCGGGCTCCGCCCTTCTCTGCTGCGGTGTCGGCCGGATCGATGGTTTCGACCCAGACGTAGAAGCCAGGCGCCGGCAGCACGCAATCGGGTGTGGTGTATCGCGCCGGCCCCTGTTCGGCCACCGTCTCGACCCGGCACACCACGCCCGAGCCGTCGGGTGGTTGCGGTGCGGGCGTCGGCGCTGAGTCGAGCGGCCCGAGCAGCGTGCTGCGAATGGTCACAGGAATGGGGAGAACCTGGCCGTCGGCCGCAGTGTAGGTGCCCCACTGGTCGAGCCTGTCGATGCCTTCGATGCCTTCGATGCCTTCAGTGCCTTCAGTGCCTTCAGTGCCTTCAGTACCAGGACCAGCACTGCCTGGTCCTGCACTCGGAGGTTCGGATTCGGCCCGGTCGGAGTCGGTCGAATCGCCCGTGGTGGGCCGGGAACTGGGCAGCTCTGAATTCGGCGTCGTGGAATTCGGCACGGCGGAATCTGCAGCTGCGGAGCCTGCAGCCGCGGAGCCTGCCACGCCAGACCCGACCGACGTGTCTGTGCTGCGGGGAGCGTCATCGTTGGCAGAGGGTGCGCTGGCAGAGGGTGCGCTGGCAGCAGGTGCCTTGGTGGAGGGCGCGTTGGCAGAGGATGCAGCATCGGCAGAAGCGGCGGCGGGCGTTGCTGCGCCGGCGGCCACCCTCGGCTCTTCGACGGGCGGCGTAGCGAGCGCCAGGTCGAGGGTGTCGTGTATTGCTGCACCGGTGACCGCCGTCTGCGCGCTGGTCTGAGTGCTGACCGCGGGGAAGAACGGCAGGTCGGTCGAGACGAGGGCGCTCGTCGACGCTCGCGCCTCGGCCAGTGTTGCCGGAGGCACCAGCAGAGTCTGAACCGTGCTCGGCGCCTCGGCGACCCAGAACGCGTCGCCGTACGGCAGCTGTGAGTACTCCGTCTCGGCGATGATCTCAGAAGCAGGAGTATCGGCGATGGGGTGCACGGTGTACTTCTCGCCGTTCGACACGGTGCGACCCGTCGAGCCGTCGTCGAAGGTGGCGCCGGTGAGGGTGATTGTTCCGGCATGCAGGTCGGGGTCGAGTCTTGTGACTCCACCGGAGAGGAAATCGACGAACAGGTCGCTCTGCACGGTGGCGCCCGCTCCGCCGGAACCGGCGATGTCGGCGAAGTTCACGGTGGCGGTCACCGACCTCGAAGCGCCGCCCGGGCCGTCCATTATCGCGCGCATCTGGCGGGCACGATCGAGAACAGCGGCCGCGTCGCCGTTCGCCCGTTGGGCGTAGTACGCGTCATCGTGGCTCCCGAGACCGGTGATGCTCCAGGCCGCGAGTTGTGCGGCCGACGCCTCAATGGGATCGTGACTGAGCAGCCAATTGCGGCCGAGGTACGCCAGACGCGGTGTGTCGTCGCGGCTGTACCAACCCAGCGAGTTGCCACTGATGTAGCCGATCGAGCTGCCTTCGGGAGGCGCCTTGGTGAGCTGGAGACAGAGCCCGAGATTGCCGTCATCGAGCAGATGCGAGCCGAGCCACGAACGGCCGTCGGCCGCCCAGAGATGCCCGTAACCGTGACTGACGACACTCACGGCGAATGCGGGGGGAGCGGTGAACAGAGCGCCGGCGAGCACAGCGAGAGCTGCGAGTGCGGCGGAGAGAGGAGTGAGGAGACGTTTCATGTCACCAGAGTGCGAGCCACGGGCATCCGAAACCCGTTTGCACCCCGAAAATGTGGAGAGCTGCGAGAGGCACCCACCTGTGGAGAGTAGGCTGTCAGACGGTCAAGATGTCTCGATCTCAAGACACATTGGGCATCGACATCCGGCTATCGTTCTTACAAAAAACCAGGCAACGCGCGCTCGCTGCGGCTGCGCGCGGATGGGATGAGCAAGCGTGGATCTATTTGAATATCAGGCCCGAGACCTGTTCGAGAGCTATGGCGTTCCGGTGCTGCCGGGCATCATCGCCGACACTCCCGAAGAGGTGAGGGCAGCCGCCGAGAAGCTCGGTGGTGTCACGGTCGTCAAGGCCCAGGTCAAGGTCGGCGGCCGAGGCAAGGCCGGCGGCGTCAAAGTCGCGAAGAACCCTGACGAGGCCGAAGAGGCCGCGAAGTCGATTCTCGGCCTCGACATCAAGGGGCACGTCGTCAAGCGCGTCATGGTCGCCGGCGGTGCCCGCATCGCGCAGGAGTTCTATTTCTCAGTGCTGCTCGATCGCTCGAACCGTACTTTTCTCTCGATGACCAGTGTCGAGGGCGGCATGGAGATCGAACAGCTCGCCGTCGAACGCCCCGAGGCGCTCGCCCGCATCGAGGTCAACCCGCTCGAAGGCATCTCCGAAGCCACCGCAGCAGAGATCGCCACTGCGGCGAACTTTCCGGCCGATCTGGTTCCGAAGGTCGCCCCCGTCATCGCGAAGCTCTGGGATGTCTTCGTGGGCGAAGACGCCACCCTCGTTGAGGTCAACCCCCTCGTGCTCACCGAAGAGGGCGATGTCATCGCGCTCGACGGCAAGGTCACGCTCGACGAGAACGCCGACTTCCGTCACCCGGGTCACGAAGCACTCGTCGACCAGGGCACGGTCGACCCGCTCGAAGCCAAGGCGAAAGAGTCGAATTTGAACTACGTCAAGCTCGACGGCGAGGTCGGCATCATCGGCAACGGTGCGGGCCTGGTCATGTCGACACTCGACGTCGTGTCGTATGCGGGTGAGCGCCACGGTGGCGTCAAGCCGGCCAACTTCCTCGACATCGGTGGTGGAGCATCCGCTGCCGTCATGGCCGCCGGCCTCGACGTCATTCTGAACGACCCGCAGGTGAAGAGCGTGTTCGTCAACGTCTTCGGCGGTATCACCGCCTGCGATGAGGTCGCCAACGGCATCGTCGGCGCTCTGCAGACACTCGGTGACGAAGCATCCAAGCCCCTCGTGGTGCGTCTCGACGGCAACAACGTCATCGAGGGCCGCGCCATTCTGAGCCGAGCGAACCACCCGCTCGTCACCGTCGTCGACACCATGGACGAGGCCGCCGACAAGGCTGCCGAACTCGCTCACGCTGCTGCGTAAGTGCACCCACACCGAACTAGCTGCGCAGAAGAAGAAAGAGAACAAGAATGTCGATTTTTCTCGACGAGAACTCCAAGATCATCGTTCAGGGCCTGACCGGCTCTGAAGGTACCAAACACGCCGGCCGCATGCTGGCTTCGGGCTCGAAGATCGTCGGCGGGGTGAACCCGCGCAAGGCGGGCACCACTGTCGAGATCGACGGCAACACGCTGCCCATCTTCGGCAGCGTCGCTGAGGCGATGAAGGAGACCGGCGCCGACGTGTCGGTCATCTTCGTGCCGCCGGCGTTCGCCAAAGACGCCGTGCTCGAAGCCGTCGAGGCCGAGATCGGCATGGCCGTCGTCATCACCGAGGGCATCCCGGTACACGACTCGGCGCTGTTCTGGGCCGAGGCCAAGAAGAAGGGCAACGTCACCCGCATCATCGGGCCGAATTGCCCCGGCATCATCTCGCCCTCGAAGTCGAACGCGGGCATCATCCCCTCGAACATCACCGGCCCCGGCCCCATCGGTCTGGTGTCGAAGTCGGGTACTTTGACGTACCAGATGATGTACGAGCTGCGTGACCTCGGCTTCTCAACGGCCATCGGCATCGGCGGCGACCCCATCATCGGCACGACGCACATCGATGCGCTCGCCGCATTCGAGGCCGACCCCGAGACGAAGGCCATCGTCATGATCGGCGAGATCGGCGGCGACGCCGAAGAGCGCGCGGCCGACTACATCAAGGCCAACCTCACGAAGCCCGTCGTCGCCTACGTGGCCGGCTTCACCGCTCCCGAGGGCAAAACCATGGGCCACGCGGGCGCCATCGTCTCCGACGGTGCGGGCACGGCACAGGGCAAGAAAGAGGCCCTCGAGGCCGCGGGCGTCAAGGTCGGCAAGACGCCGAGCGAGACCGCCGCGCTGTTGCGTGAGGTCTACGCGGCACTGTAATCGCTCGCGGGTGAAGGATGCACGGGCATCCCGATACCGGCGAACACAGCAATTCGGCGGCAGTCTTTCGACGCCCCGCGTAACGGCCCTCCATTTCGGTGGAGGGCCGTTACGTTTGAACTTGATGACGATCGGAGACCACGAGTGACGGCTGACGCTCCATTCTCGCCAGCGAGCGAGAGCGCCGACACAGCACCCCTCTCACGGTGGCGGCGTTTTCGCCTCGCCGTCGTCACCCCCCAATCCATCTACGGCACCCTCTTGGTGAGTGCCATCATCGGTGCCGCAGCCCCCGATGCAACCGATCGCGACGTGCTGATCACCACCATCGGCACCGTGCTTGTGTTCTGGGTCGCCCACGTCTTCGCCGAGGCCATCGCCCATTACGGCACGCAGAAGGCCATCGGGCTGCCGATGTTGGTCTCGCTGAAACACAGCCTGCGAAGCGCCGCCGGTCTGCTCTACGCGGCGCTGGTTCCCTGCGTTTTCCTGCTTCTAGGGGCCCTCGGCATCATGGATGAGAGTCTTGCATACACCATCTCGCTCTGGATTCCGGTCTTTCTTCTCGGCGCATTGGGCTGGTTCGCCTTCGCCGACCGTGGCAGCGTGTGGTGGGTTCGCCTTCTCGGATCGATCGTCACCGGCCTCCTCGGCCTGTTCGTCATCCTTCTGAAGATCACACTCCACTGATGAACAGACCCACGACTGCGCTTCTCGCTGCCCTCGACGCCCTGATCTCGGTGGCCATCGGCCTCGGAATTCCCCTCGTTGTGCTCACTCTTCTCTGGGCAGTGCAATTCGACCTCGCCGTCGACTGGACTGCTTTCTGGCGCGCAGCCGCAGACTTCTGGATGCTCGGCAACGGTGTCGACCTGCTGATCTCGATCGACCCGCAGACCGCAGCGCAGCTCGGCCTCGAACAGGCTGCCGTGCCGTTCGAGCTGGGTATCGCCCCGCTCGGCTTCGCCATGCTCACGGTGCTTCTCGGGCGGCGCTCGGGCTTGCGCCTCGGGCAGTCGCCGCATCCGGTTCTGGGAACCGTCACCGGTGTCATCACAGTAGGGGTCGTGGCTGCCCTGGTCTGGGCGAGCGCGCAGTCGGCCGTAGCCGTGCCGTCGCTTCGCCAGAGCATCGTTTTCCTGCCGACGCTGTACGGCGTGGGCGTCGTGATCGGGGCGTGGAGCACACTTGTTCGCCTGCATTCCCCGCTCGCCGAGTGGGTTCTCAACCAGACCGACCGCGTCTCTGACGAGGTGCGTGATCTGGCTGCCGTCGCGCTTCGGGGCGGCGCGATCGTGGCAGCCGGGATGATCGCGGTCGGGGCGCTCGCCGTGTCGCTGCTGCTCGTCGTCAACTATTCCACCGTGATCTCGTTGTACGAGTCGTTGCACTCGGGCATCGCCGGCGGAGCCGCCTTGACCATCGCGCAGATCTCGTTTCTGCCGAACCTCGCCATCTGGGCGGCGAGCTGGCTTCTCGGGCCGGGTTTCGCGCTCGGCACGGGGTCGTCGGTGTCGCCGTTGGGCACTCAACTCGGCCTCATTCCGTCTCTTCCCGTGTTCGGGGCATTGCCGCAGGGTTCCGCCGTTGGTTTCGCGGCTCTGCTCGTTCCCGTTGTCATCGGGCTGCTCGTGTCGGCGGCTCTGCGCTCGCGCATCACCGAGCCGGGTGATTTCTCGCTGCGTCAGGCCGGGCGGATGCTCGGCGCAGGTTTCGGCATGGGCCTGGTGGCGGCGGCGATTCTCGGCCTCCTGGCGATGTGGTCGGGCGGAGCCCTCGGCCCCGGCCGCCTCACCGACGTGGGGCCGAACCCCGGTGCGGTGTTCGTCTGGGCGTTCGTGCTGTTCGGGGTGACGGGGTCGATCGGGTTGTTCGCGAACGGATTGCGCAGAAAAGGCGATGGGCGGCTCGCGATGCCGACGAGGACCACGACGAAACAGAGCGGGAACCTGCCGGGAGACGCCAGCACGACCACGAAGCCGAGCGCCACCGCGAAGCCGAGCGCCACCGCGAAGCCGGGCACCACCGCGAAGCCGAGCGCCACCGCGACGCCGAGCGCCACCGCGAAGCCGAGCGCCACCGCGACGATCTCCGAGGCGACGCTCGGTCACCCCTCCTCACAGGAGAACCTCGCGCCGCCCCGCTAAGCTTTGGGGGTGCTCTCGATTGTCGTTCTGATCTCGGGCGGAGGGTCGAACCTCCGCGCGCTTCTCGAGGCGGCGGCAGA
>JAODBB010000072.1 GCA_025463745.1 Subtercola sp. | reverse complement strand
CTGCAGCAGCCACCACAAGGTCAAGCACCACACCGAATGGCACATCGTTCAAGACCCTGCCGGCACCGGCACCATCACCTGGACCTCACCCGCCGGATTCGAATACATCATCAAACCCACACCCATCACACGACCCACACCACACTTCACAGCAGCGACACCCACGACCGGCGCGGGCGACCGACAAGACGAAGAAGAACCACCCGCACCCAGCTGACGATTCCCGCAGGCTGACCGTTCAGAAGCGAACGTGGAGCCACTGACTTGCTATCAGCACGCAATGGTACTGCGAGCGTGCCAACTACGAGCGAGGGCTCTGGGAGGACGCCCGCTGTGGCACCGGCACTGGCACTGGCACTAGCACCAGCACTGGCACTGGCACTGGCACTAGCACTGGCACTGGCACTGGCACTGGGATCATTCCCACTACGAGCGAGGGCACTGCGGGCGAGCGACTGCACGCGCGAGAGCACTGCAAGCGGCCGCTAGCGCGGGGACTGCGAGTCGCGCCGCGATCACGCGCGAATACCGCGGAGGAGGTTTTGCAAGAGGGCGTCGGCGAAGTCGAGCGTCAGCGGCTGGTCGGGAAGCAGCAGGCGGTGATAACACGCACCCCACAATTGGTCGACGACGACCTGAGGGTCGACATCGTCGCGCACCTGGCCTCTGCGTTGCGCGCGTTCGATGGTATGCACGGCAAGTTGGCGCCGAGGCCGCGTGTATGTGCGCGCGAATGCTTCAGCGAGCACCGGGTCGGATTGCGCTGCACCGACAAGTTCTGCGATCACAGGCCCTCCCCCTCCCGTGAGAATCCGCACGAAAGCGTGAAGCTGCGAACCCAGGTCGCGTTCAATTCCGCCGGTGTCAGGAAAGGCGAGAGCGTCTTCGACTGCGTGAAAGTAGGCGTCGAAGGCGAGCGAACCGGGAGTCGGCCACCACTTGTACAACGTCATTTTGCTCGCGCCGGCCCGTGCAGCCACCTTCTCGAAGGTCACCCCCGCGAGGCCGCTTTCGAAGAGTTGTGCTGCAGCCGCTTCCAAGACGACGGCACGAACCTCGGCGGCCGGGCGGCGACCTCGCCCGGGGCCTCGCCATGAGCCGACCGCAGACCCGATTCCGGCGACCCCGGGAACGGCTGCAGCAGCCGAAGCGGGAACGGCAGCGTCGGCAGCGGCCGGAGTGGCAGCGGCAGGAATGTCGGAACGAGAGACCCCAGGCCCTCGCCCGCGCGCTATCGATGCTTCCGTCACTCTTGCATTATATGGACTATGTGTCTATATTCTAGATATGGACAATTCATCCATAAAGGCGAAAGAAGATCTCATGGCTACCGCACAAGATGCAACCGCAACCGCACGCGTCGCCCTCGTCACCGGGGCATCCGGCGGCATCGGTCGCGCCCGGCGCCGAACGCCTCGCCGCCGACGGGATGACCGTGGTGGTGCACTACGCCGGCAACAGGTCGCGTGCCGAAGAGACGGTGGCGGCGATCACGTCGGCCGGCGGTACTGCTGTCGCACTCGGCGGCGATGTGGCCGACGAAAACGAGATGACGGCGCTTTTCGATCGCATCGAAGAGCTGTACGGCGGCATCGACGTGGTCGTGAACACGGCCGGCATCATGCTGCTCGCTCCGCTGGTCGATCTTGACCTCAGCGACTTTGATGCGATGATGCGCACCAACGTTCGCGGCACCTTCGTAGTATCGCAGCTCGCCGCGCAGAGGCTGCGTTCGGGCGGCGCGATCATCAACTTCTCGACATCGGTCGAGCGGCTGCAGCAACCGACCTACAGTGCCTATGCCGCCACAAAAGGTGCCGTCGAGGGAATGACGTTGATTCTGGCCCGCGAGCTGCGTGGCCGCGATGTCACTGTGAACGTCATCGCACCGGGCCCAACCGCCACGCCGCTGTTTCTCGAGGGAAAATCTCAGCAGGTCATTGACCACATCGCCTCACTCGCCCCGCTCGAACGACTCGGCACGCCCGCAGACATTGCAGAGAGCGTCGCGTTTCTCGCCGGGCCCGCCCGCTGGGTCAACGGGCAGGTTCTATATGTCAATGGCGGCATCGCCTAGTCGGCAATCACAACTCACGCGACCCTGACAATCGACCATGACGCGCAGCACTAACGAGCGGCACTTGCGCGCCACACTGGCGCGCCACGCTCACGCGCAGCACCGACGCGCAGCGCTGACTCGCACCACCGACGCGCGCACCACCGACGCGCGCAGCACAGACGCGATGCCGCACTGCCGTCCCGCGATCGCGTAGCCAATGACCGGCGGCGGCCAGAGACCGACTCATCGGCTACCGTGGAACGAGATGTGCGAGTTCGACGCACACGAGTCGAAAGAGGCCAGCCGGTGCACACGGGTGCAAACGACATCGTCGCGAAACTTGTCGAGCAGCTCGGTACTGCCGTCACGGTCGACGAAACCGTGGTGAACGCCACCCGCACCGACAAATCGGGCTGGGTCGCGACGGGCACTCCGCTCGCGGTAGTGAAGGCCCGCACCATCGCCGACGTTCAGACGCTGATGCGATTCGCCACCGAGCACCGTGTGCCGGTCGTTCCGCGCGGCGCGGGCACCGGGCTCGCCGGGGGTGCGGCCGGCACCGACGGCTCGATCGTGGTCGATGTTTCGGGCATGAACCGTATTCTCGAGATCTCGCTGCCCGATGAACTCGCGGTCGTCGAACCGGGCGTGCTGAACCAAGACCTGAGTGACGCTGTCGCCGCCGACGGACTGGTCTTCTCGCCCGACCCGGCCAGCAAAGCCATCGCGAGTATCGGCGGCAACATCGCCACGAACGCCGGCGGCCTGCTCTGCGCCAAGTACGGGGTCACTCGCGATGCCGTTCTGGGCCTCAAGGTCGTACTGCCCGACGGCCGGATGCTCGAAATGGGCCATCGCAGCGTGAAAGGTGTGACGGGGTACGACCTCACCGCCTTGATGACCGGCTCAGAGGGCACCCTCGGCGTGATCGTCGAGGCGACGGTGAAGCTCCGCCCCATCGCCAGCGGGCAGGTCGTCACCATCGGCGCCTTCTTCGCCGACGTCGTCGCAGCAGCCGCCGCATCCGCCACCGTCACGGCAGCGCGGCTGCGACCGGCCGTCATGGAGCTGATGGATCACGCCTCGCTCGTCACCATCGACGCCTACAACGGCACTACGCTCACCGCCCGCGGCAACGCATACCTGCTCATTCAGACCGATGGTGGCGGCGCCGCCGATGAGGCCGCCCGCATTCTCGAGATCGTCAATGCGGCCGGCGGCACAGCCGAATTCTCGTCAGACGTCGCAGTCGGCGAGCAGCTGCTGGCCATCCGGCGCAGTTTTCACCCTGCGCTCGAAGCGGGCGGCGAGGTGCTCATCGAAGACGTTTGCGTGCCGCGCTCGAAGCTGGCCGCCATGTTCGCCGCCATCGACGAGATCGGCGAGCGGTACGGCGTGAGCATCCCCACCGTCGCGCACGCCGGCGACGGCAACCTGCACCCCAATTTCGTCATTCCTGCGGGCTCGATGGATCCCGGTTCGCTCGATTCAGGCTCTGCGGGGGTGCCCGACTACGTGTGGGATGCCGCGGGCGACCTTTTTCGCACGGCCCTCGCCCTCGGCGGCACTCTTACGGGCGAACACGGCGTCGGCGTGCTGAAGCGGCGGTGGTTACGCGACGAAATCGGATCCGACAGCTTCGAACTGCAGCGCCAGATCAAGGCGGTTTTCGACCCGCTCGGCATCATGAACCCGGGCAAAGTCTTCGCGTAGAGCGCTGCGGCGTCGCGGGGCAGCGCGGCGGCGTAGCAGCGCGGGGCGGCGCGGCGTCGGGCATGGCCACGGCGACCACGTCGACCACTGCAACCAGCGTCGACCACTGCAACCAGGGCTGCGACCGCTCCAGCAATCGCGACCACCGCTGCGACAGCTCAGCGGCTCGCCCGTGACCACTCCAAGAGCCTCTCGACCGGCCAGGTCGTCACGATACGGTCGACCGGAACCCCGAGCAGTGCCGCCCGCTCGATACCGTAGTCGAGCAACGCCTGCTGCCCCGGCGCATGCGCATCGGAGTCGATGCTGAAGAGGCAGCCAGCGTCGAGCGCCGCCGCGATGAGGTCGTCGGGCGGATCGGTGCGTTCGGGTCGTGCGTTGATCTCGACCGCCACGTTATTGGAGGCACAGGCCGCGAAGACGCGCTTCGCGTCGAAGTCTGACGGCGGCCGAGTTCCTCGAGATCCCTCGATGAGGCGGCCCGTGCAGTGCCCGAGAATGTTGGTGTGCGGGTCGGCCACAGCCCCGAGCATCCGCTTCGTCATGGTTGCTTTATCGGAACGCAGCTTCGAGTGCACACTGGCCACCACGATGTCGAGTCGTGCGAGCAACTCAGGCGACTGGTCGAGGGCGCCGTCGTCGAGAATGTCGACCTCGATGCCGGTGAGCAGGCGCAAACCGGCACCGGCCCCAGCACCAGCACTCGTGCCACCGGCGGAAGATGACGTGCCTGAATCATCGTGCGACTTCGCCCCATCGGGCTCCTCCACCCCATCGAGCGACTTCACCACGTCGAGCTGCTCGGCCAGACGCTCGGCGGTCAGCCCGTGGGCCACGGTGAGGTTAGGCGAATGGTCTGTCAGGGCGACATATTCGCGGCCGAGCTGCCGTGCGGCATCCACCATCAGCTCGATCGATGTCGTGCCGTCAGACCACTCGCTGTGCGTGTGCAGATCGCCCCTGATCTTCGCCTTCAAACGCTCGCCCGCGCTGGTCAGGGGTGACGTCGCGGCGGCCCGAAGCGCCTCGAGTCGAGACGGCGTCTCGCCGTTCAGCGCCTGCCGAATCACCTCGAAGGTACTCGCCCCGATACCCTTGGTCGCCTTCAACCGGCCGTCGCCGGCGCGCGCCGAAAGCTCATCGGGAGCCAGCACTGCGATGGTTGCGGATGCCCGGCGAAACGCCTGCACCTTGAACTGTGGCGCGCGGTCGTACTCGAGCCGAAACGCGATTTCGTTGAGTGCATCGACGGGGTTCATGCGTCTATCTTGCTCCAGCGTTGGTGCTCTAGCGTTGGTGCTCTAGCGTTGGAGTCACGCGCGAAACGGCACGAAACGGCACGAACGGCGCGAAACCGCACGAAACGAAACCGCACGAAACGGCGCGAGACCGTCGCGAAACCCCACGAAACCGCACGAGAAGGAGTCGCTCGAGATGTCTGGAATCTTGCAACCCGAGTCGATGAGGCCCGACGTGCGCCGGTGGACGGGCATCTCAGCCATCGCCGTCGCCGCTCTGATGGCCGCCGAGTTCTTGACCGCCGCATTCGGGGTCGGCGCCGCCCCACCGCTCTCCGACGAAACCGCACTCGCCGAGTTCATGACGGACGCAGCGAACCCCACTCTCGTCGTCATCTTCATCGACACGTTTCTGATGGCGGCACTCGTCGTGTTTCTGGCCAGCTTCCGCCAGCTCATCACGCGCGCTCGCGCAGACATGCAATGGGTCGCCGACCTCGGCTACGGCGCTGGGCTCATCTTCGTGGCCGTCACGCTCGTCGGCGACGCGATGGATGGCGGCGCCGCTCTCGACACAGTGAAACAACCCGCCGATGGCACCGTGATCCGCGCGCTCACCGAAGGTCACATTCTGATGTTCGGTTCGATCGGGTGCGTCATGACGGCGCTCGTCGTGGCCGCAGCGGGGTACGTCACCTTCGCATCGACGGTCTTGCCTCGATGGACAGGATGGCTCGCCTTTCTGGTCGCCGCCCTGAACTTGCTCACCGTGCCCGCCATGTTCAACGGCACCAGTTCGACTGACCCGTTCTCAGCCGGTGGCCCTGGTGTCACCGCGCTGGCGACCTTCCCGTTCCTGGTGTGGGTCGCCATCGTGGGCATCGTGACCATTCGCGGCACGCATCACCACACGATGCGGCGCGCGAGGGCGGCCGCGAAACAAGCAGCGGCGAAGGCCGAGGTCAACGCGGGCTGACCTCGACCCTGCTCTTGCTGCGTCGCGCCGACCGCAACGCCGCTACTGCGACGGAGTCGCGGTCGGATCGGCGGCTGGCCCATTCGGCGAATTCGTCGACGGCCCCTTCGGATCAGCCGAGTTCGTCGGTTGCGGAGTGGGCGTCGGAGTCGGAGCGGGTGGTGGCGCCGTGTTTCTCGTGAACTGCGAACTGGGCGCCGGGAAGCTAGCGCCGCCTGCGTCGTCCCCGGCTTGTTTGTAGAATTCCTTCCACACATACAGCCGGGAGAGTCCGCTGTAGACCGTGTCGCCGTTGCCGCCCGTCACCGCCGTGTTTCTGATCGACACGTTGCCGGTCACGTTACCGACCCATGAAGCTGAAACGAGCTTCGTGGTGCCTCCGACCAGCCAGACGTCTTTCTCGGCATCGGTGGTTCCGGTCTTGCCGAAATGCGGCGTGCCATCGGCGGGGTTTGCGGGCGTTGCAGTTCCGCTCTGTATCACGCCCTGCATAGCGTAGAGCGCGGCCTGGGCGATGGCCGGATCGATAGCCTGCGTACACGTGCTCTGCGGAACAGCGACGGCGGCACCGTTCGCGTCGGTGATGCTCGAGATGGCAACCGGGGTGCAGAACATGCCGTTGTTGGCCACTCCTGCGTAGGCCGCAGCCATTGTGAGCGGCGCGACCTCGTTGCCGCCGAGCACGGTGGCGTACAGGCCGGTGTCCATCGGCTGGCCATCAGCACGATGCATCCCGAACGCGTTCGCGATCGAGTTGATGTCGCACAGGTCGAGCTTGCTTGCCATATTCAGGAATGCGTTGTTCACGGAGTTTTCGAACTGGCTCAGAACCGAAGCATTGCCGCCCACCTCACCAGCGTCGTTACCGGCCTTGTATGGCGAGCCGACGGTATCTCCACAACTGTTCTTCAGGTTGGCAGCGGTGAACGTCTGATTGTTCGAGCCGTTCACGATGTCGCCCAGCGAGTGACCGGTCTTCAGCCAGTCCATCAGCACGAAGAGCTTCTCGGTCGACCCGTTCTGGAAACCGGTCGACCCGCCGTAGGCGGCGTCGGTGCTGTAGTTGATAGCGGTATTCGTCGCCGGATCGGCTGCGGGGTCTTGGCTGTAGTTCTTGTTCTGCGCCATCGCCAGAACCTTGCCGGTGCCTGGCTGCACGGTGACGAACGCGCCGCCGATGTCGACACTCGACATCGACTGCGGCACATAGTCGCTCACCGACTGATTCGCGGCTGCCTGCAGGGTCGGGTCGAGGGTGGTGACGATCTTGTAGCCACCCGTATTGAGAGCTGTCGCCCGATCATCTGCTGTCGCCCCGAATGTCGTGTCGTTCAAGATGATGTCTTTGACGTAATCGCAAAAGAAACCGGCACCGTTCTGCGCCGTCTGGCAGCCGGTCGACGGCTGGGTGATGTTCGGGGTCACCGGCGTCGCCACCGCGGCGTCGTACTGCGCCTGAGTGATGGAGCTTTCTTTCAGCATCGACGCGAGCACGTCTTTGTCGCGCCGCGCCTTGTTGGCATCGATGTTCGCGGGAATGTCGATGCGCAGACCCTCGGGCTCGTTGACCATCGCCGCAAGACTCGCGGCCTGGGGCAGCGTCAAGTCACTCGCGTTCACGCCGAAGTAGTACTGCGATGCGGCCTGTATTCCGTAGACCCGGCCCCCGAACAAGGCGATATTCATATAGCCGAGCAGAATGTCGTCTTTGCTGTACTCCTTCTCGAGACCGATGGCGAGCTTCATCTCTTTCAGCTTGCGATCGGTCGTTGTCGCCGTGGCGTCGGCGTACGCGGCCGCCTCCTGGGTCGGGTCGCTGATGGCCTCGGCCCGTTGCACCAGAATGTTCTTCACGTACTGCTGCGAAATGGTGGATGCACCCGAGGTGATGTTGCCCGTCACGGTGTTCGCAACGAGTGCGCGAACGGTGGATTGAACATCCATGCCGCCGTGAACGTAGAAGCGGGGGTCTTCTGTCGAAACGATGGCGTCTTTGAAGTACTGCGAAATGTCGTTCCAGCCGACCTCTTGGCGGTCTTGGTCATAGAACGAGGCGAGCAGTGTCTGCGATCCGTCGGCGTTCTGCGCGTAGATGCTCGAAGTCTGCGAAAGGGCGTCGGGCTTGATGTAGCTCGGGAGGTTTTCGAAGACGCTCAGCGAACTGTCGACAGCCACGCCGGTGACGGCGACGGCGGGTGTGACGATGGCGGTCACCAGCACGCCCGCGATCACACTCACGCCGACGAGGCCGACAATCGCCCCCAGAACGCCGGTCGTCTTACGTTTGTGGGCAGTCATAGATACCGATCTGTCGAAACACGAACATGGGGGCCAGGCGGAGTAGTCTCGCGGCCAGACCAGACGCTACGGTCTTCTCCTGAGCGCAAGGGTAAGGCAGCTATGAATGTTCTCAGAGTTCCGGGCCAGGCGGCATGTCGGCTGGCGGTACACCCCGGGGTGTACATGCCCTGTCGCCGACTTTGCGAAGAAGCACGTAAAGATCGCCGATGACGTGCTTCTTCGCGAAATGGAGCGCCGCTCGGGGCGGAAGGGAGGTAACAGGCTGGCCGCGCGGATCAGCTCGCCGCCGACGCGAGGAGTTGCGAGGAGTAGGGTGCTGAGGTGGTCATCACGCGCGCCGAACTCGAGTCGTTCCGCGGGCAGACGCTGCCCGATCTGCTGGGTGCCGACGTGCGGCTGCTGTTCGTGGGCATCAACCCGGGGCTGCGTGCTGCGGCCGTGAAGGCGCCATTCGGCGGCGGAAGCAACCGCTTCTATCCGGCGCTGTACCGGGCGGGAATCACGCGTGAGCAGATCAGTGCGTCGAACGGGTTCCGCCCCGAAGACCTCGCCGAACTTCACGCGCGCGGCATCGGCATCACGAGTCTGGTCGCTCGGGCATCCGCTCGTGCCGACGAACTGACGAACGCCGAGCTCATCGAGGGCGCCGCGCTGCTCGCCGAACGGGTGCGGATGATCGCGCCTTGCGCCGTGGCGATGCTCGGCATCACGGCCTACCGCACCGCCTTCGGGCGGCCGAAAGCCCTCATCGGGGTGCAGCCTGAGACTCTCGGCGGGGCGCCGCTGTGGGTGGTTCCGAACCCGAGCGGCCTCAACGCGCACGCACCGCTGCCCGTGCTCGCGGCTGCGTACCGGGAGGTCGCTGTCGCGGCCGGCATCGCGGTGTACGAGGTGCCGGTGTGACACCCCGGAGGTGTGGGGGGGCGGCTGACGCCCGGCGCTGACGGCCCGGTCTGACGGCGTGCCTGCAGTCAGCCTGCTCCTGCTTCTGCTCCTGCCCCTGCCCCTGGCCTGCTACTGCGCCTGCAGCTGGCCTGAGGCCACCCGCGAGCGCCGAGCACGAACGCGGAGCGCGGAGCCGCCGAGCGCCGACCGCAATCGCCGAACGTCAGAACAACCTCACAGGAACCTTCGCCGGCGACTCGAGAGTCAGCAGATACTCTTTGCGTTCGAGGCCGCCTGCGTATCCGGTCAGCTTGCCGTCTTTGCCCACGACCCGGTGGCAGCCCACCACGATCGACAGCGGATTGTGCCCGACGGCCTGGCCCACAATGCGCGCCAGGTTTTTGTCGCCGAGCTTCTCGGCCAGCTCACCGTATGTCGTGGTCTCGCCGAACGGAACCTGCTGCAATAGCGCCCACACCTGCTGCTGGAAGGGGCTGCCGTGCAGTCGGATCGGCAGGTCGAACGCGGTGCGCTCCCCTGCGAGATACTGCCGCAGTTGCCGTGCCGCTCCGGCCAGCACCGCGTCGTCGGCCTCCTCCACGAGCGGCCCGAATGTGCCCCAGTCGGGCTTCGTCCAGTGCCCGGGAAAGTAGATTCCCACGAGCGCGTCATCCTCTGCGACGAGAGTCACGTCGGCGATCTGCTCGGTACTGATGGTGGTGTGGCGGGTGTACATCGGATGCCCGTTCCCTTCTGCTCGTGGTAATAGTCAGCTCGCAGTATTCGTCTGCCCGTGGCAATCGGTCTGTCTCGATCGCTCGGTGCCGGCGATCTCTCGACTGATTACCTCCAACATTACGCACCCCGCTGCACCACCACTGGCACCGATCGGACATCGCCATCGGTCGCACTCCCTCGAGCATCCGGCAGAATGTGTGTATGCCAACCACGATTCCCCAGGACTACATCCACCTGCTCGAAGAGCCCAACTATGGCGCACTCGGCACGATCCGACCCGACGGCACCGTTCAGGTGAACCCGATGTGGTTCGAATTCGACGGAACGGTGTTGCGTTTCACGCACACCACGAAGCGTGCGAAGTTTCGCAATCTGCAGCTGAACAAGTCGATGTCGTTGATGGTGATCGACACCGCGAACCCGTTCCGGTACATCGAGGTGCGCGGTGCGCTCA
>JAODBB010000097.1 GCA_025463745.1 Subtercola sp. | reverse complement strand
CGAAAACCCCCGTTGATCGGGGGTTTTCTTGGTTTTCGGCTCTATGCATGCTCCCTAGATCAGCGCTCTGCCCACGATTGACGGTTTCTAGAATTGTCATGTCGAGAACCAGCCATAAAATGGGAGGGCAGATGCGGACGCGTGGGACCCTTGGGTTCAAGGGGTCGTTGCTACACCTGATTGATTCGAGGTGTTGGGATGGTTGGTCGTCCGGGGTTTTCCCGTGAGGTTCGTCGAGGGTTCTGGGAGGAGCTCCGCTGCGGCGGCATGATCACTGCTGCGGCGGCTCGCGCGGGCGTGAACAGGTCGACCGCGGCGAACTGGGTCAGCGAGGCTGGTGGCATGATTCCACCAGCATGAGCCGGCGGTCCGGGACGGTTGTCGTTTGTTTACCGGGAAGAGATCTGGTTCGCTCGTTCCCAGGGCCGGAGCATCCGCCAGATCGCTGGCCAGCTCGGCCGGGCACCTTCGACGATCAGCCGGGAACTACGGTGGCGTCGTCGCTGACCGAGCGTTTCGATGGCGGTCTGGTCTTTGACGCGTAGTAGGTTTGCGGGGCGATCGGCAGTTCCCTGCAAATCGGCTCGACCCCGAACTCACTTTTGTGTTCGTCGATATACGCGATCATCTGCTGCCGGGGCGGCCTGGCTCCGCCGCGAAGAAAGCCGACGCTCTCCGCAGGATCGCGTTCGCCCGGCGCAACTCACGATTCTCTTTCTCGAGTTCAGCGAGCCGCGCTTTCTCATCGGACGTCACACCGGGCCGGGCACCCACGTCTATCTCTGCGCGCTGCACCCAGCCACGCAAGGTGTCGACCGGGATACCGAGCTGAGTACCGACCCTCGTACACGCCCCACGACGGCCACCGTTCTCGTCAACGGAGTCCAAAACCAACCGGATCGCCCGTTCTTTCAACTCGGGCGGATACTTCTTCAAAGCAGGCACGATTCTTAACCTTCCAGGGAATCAAGAACCTCCATTAAACCCGAGGCGAGACAGTGTGTTTAGGCTGAGTTATGGATCAGGGGAAAGACGCGACAGTCACCAGCCTGACTGGTTGGGCCGAGAACAGCCGAACACGGCCCACGAAAGCTGGCGCAATTCCGGAACCGGCGCTGGACGCGGGCGCCTATGTCATCCGGGTAGTGTTGGTGGATTCGGCGCCACCGATCTGGCGGGAAGTGGAACTCGGATCGGATCTTCGCCTAGACCGGGTGCACGAGATCTTGCAGACCGCTGTTGGGTGGACGAACAGCCATCTCCATAAGTTCATCCCTGACCCCGCCGGTAGCGCGGGAGGTGTGTCGCTGGTGACACCGTTCGACGTGGAAGAAGGAGAGACCGGCGTCCTCGAATCCGACGTTCGCCTGGATCAGCTACTCCGCCAGGTCGGCGACACCCTCACTTACGTGTACGACTTCGGTGACTACTGGCAACACACGGTCACCTTGCAATCCATCCGCCCAGGATCAGCTGACGTCGCACGCGTGATGGGTGGGGAACGGGCGGCGCCGCCGGAAGATGTTGGCGGGATCAGCTGGTACGAAACCCTCGTGCAGGCCGCAGAGAATCCTGGGTCGAAAGAGTGGTCGGAGTATCAGGACGAGATCCGACTACGTGGGTTCGACCACCTGATCGGCGAGTTCGATCTGGAGGAGGCAAACGCCGCGCTCGTGCGGGATAGCGGCGCTCGCGCTGCGCTGACACTTTTCTCTTCCCGCCCGGCAACCGGTCCGGCGGCCCGGGTCATCCAGAGCATCCTTGACCGGCTCAGTCTTGAGGGGCAGCTGCTAATCGGCGGGTACCTCAGCGCCGCACACATCGAACAGCGCCACACACGCAAGGAAGAGGAGGCGGAGGCGGCGACCCGAGTGTTCCGGGTGCTGCTTGACCAGGTCGGGGAGGAAGGGATCACCCTGACTTCCGCCGGGTACCTGCCGCCCGCTGCGGTGATCGGACTGATGGCGGTTCTTGATCCGGAACGGACCTGGTTCGGGGATAGCAACCGGGAAGTAAACACTCAACCGTTGCTCGCGCTCCGGGAGGTCAGTACCCAGCTCGGTCTGACCCGAATATACAAAGGCAGGCTCCTGCTCACCAGCCGGGGCAAAACCCTCCGGCACAGCCCGCCCCAGCTCTGGGCGCACCTCGCCGCGTCCCTGCCGCCCGAGCGGACGGATGATGACCGTGACATCGCCGCCCTGGCGCTGTTGTTGATCGGTGCCGGAACCACTGAACCCGCCCAGTTCAGTCGGGAGTTGGACTTGCTGCTCGCCGTCGCGGGCTGGCGATTCGACGGGCGAGGCCAATACGGCAACGGCGACGTGTTCTACCGTGCCCGGACAACCCGGAACATTCTCCGCTGGGCCGGCACCGGAGAACTCTTCAACCGCGACCACCGCGATGAGACCCTCGCCCTGCCAGCATGTCGGCTGCTCGCCGCCGCCGCCCTCAGCACGCCCGCACAGTAACCCCAGCCCGCGACGAGTGCACCCAAGCCACCGCATCGCTCTTTCGATTCCGGCGGTGGTGGAGTTATTCTGCTCTGGTAGGCCCGGTAAGTGACTTTTCCGAAGATCCCCTTGGAAAGAATCCCGACTGCCATCGCCCTCCATCCAACGGTACAAATCGTCGGTGACGCCCTTACCGTGCTCTTCGTCATCGCTGCTGTCGTGGCCGCGATCGAGGTGACACGTGCAGGCGTATTACACGGACTCGCTCGGTGGGTTCTCCTCGCAGTCGCTCTGTGTCTCGCACTTGTTACGTTGCCGGATCTCCCCGGCACCGTGGCGGTAGCCCGACTCATGTCCAGGCTCGGCCCAGAATTGATTGTGCCGTCATCGGTGCTCGTCCTCGGAGCCGTATACGTTTCGCACGGGCTAGCTGCTGTTCGTTTCAGCCATAAGCAACCGCGACCCAAGTACTGAACACGAGCGCGGCACTGAACTCGCAGTCATTCGGGACTCCGGGCTCGACTTGCGTTTTGTTCGGTCAGAGTGTCGCTAGTCCTTCTTCAGATTTTGGGCGAGCATCACGATGATGCCGCTCGGGCCGCGCAGATAGGTGAGCTTGTAGACGTCGAGGTATGTTGCCACGCCGCGTAGTGGATAGCAGTCGTGTCGCGCTGCGATCTCAAGGGCTGAGTCGATGTCGTCAACGGAGAACGCGACGCGGTGCATTCCGATTTCGTTGGGGAGCGTGGGTTCCGTCTCGATGGCGTCGGGGTGAAGGTACTCGAAGAGTTCGATCTGACCGTGGCCATCCGGCGTCCTGAGAATCGCGATCTTGGCATGGTTGCCGTCGAGGCCGACGGCGGTGTCGGCCCAGTCGCCGCTGATTGTGTCGCGACCGACGACTTCGAGGCCGAGGTCGACGAAGAACGAGATCGTCGATTCGATGTCACGGACCGCAATCCCGACGTTTTCCAATGTGATCGTCATGCTCTGCATGCTAGCGAGAGACGCGATGGTTAGACGCGACTTCGGGCTCTGCCCGCAGGGAGGAGGTGTTCCGCGGCAGGTGTTGCGAGCGCCTCATAGCTGATTAGCGTTGTGCGAGACCGTTTCGCGCACTCGAATTTCGAGGTTGTCGAGGAAGGCATTCGGAGCGAATACATCGATCCCGGATTCGCGGTCATCAAACCACCCGGTCGCTCGAAGCGCGCAAAAGCCGGCCTCGACAGCCCTGGGCGCGAGTACCGACCAAGCACGGTTCGGACTACTCGTGGAGGTCTTTGCGTGCACCGCCGTGTCGAATAAGTCGAGCAGGGCGTCGGGATCCGCCTCTCGCTTCGAACCCCCTCGGGTAGCGCGATGGGGGATTCCAGGCTTGCCCAGAGTCCCGTCTTTCGGGCTATCAACTTGCTTGATGCTGTGGGCCCACCCCGCTGCGCCCACACAAGCGTTTCCAGAAGGAAAATGTCTTGGACGGGAAGGATATCGAGAGTTGTCTCCAGCTAAGCGGCACATCGGCGTCGGGGCCCGTCGTTTTCAAACTCGCGATCACCGCGCGAGACTCCAAGATTCCGATCTCTGGGCTATCTGTGATGAAGGCGAACAAGGGCCAATCTGTCGACTTCGAGCGCAAGACAGTTTCGTCGCGGATCATGTGCTCGCCGAGCTGCAGCTGCCTTCCTCGACGCCGATCGACCTCCCCATATCGGCGTAAGAGCTGGATAACGTACGAACCGAAGGCGGTCAGACCGATCTGTCTAAAGATGCAAGCGGAGCGGCAGGGCGAATGCTTGTGAACCCCCAGCTCAGAGCGAACCGATGACTCTCATCCGGTCCGCCATTGCGCGCATTGCAAGTGGCGAGTTGGGAGCAAGCCGCTCGTATCCGTGAGGTGCACCCGGATGCACGTGCAACTCGAGAGACACTCCGGCTTTCGCCAGTTGCTGCGCGTAAGCGATGTCTTCGTGGCGAAAGATGTCAAGTTCACCGACCTCGATGTATGCAGGCGCCAGATCGGCGAATTCGATCAGGCGCGCGGGTGAAGCGACTGGCGGCACCGAGCCTGTTCCCAATTGATCTCCCAGCACCGCAGACCACGCGGTGAAATTGTTGTCGTAGCTCCAGGTCGCGAACCGCTCGAGTGTCGGGTCCGGGTTGAGGGTGCGGTCATCCAGCATCGGGTAGATGAGGATTTGGCGGGCAAGGCGGATGCCGCGGTCGCGGGCCAGAATTGCCGCTCCTGCCGTTGGTGCTCCTCCACCGCTGTCTCCCATCAGGGCGATGCGGCTCGGGTCGACGCCAAGCTCATCAGCGTGATCGAGCAGCCAGGACAATCCCGAGAAGTTGTCCTCGGCAAGTGTCGTACCGCTGACCTCGGGGGCAAGCCGATAGTCGACGGCCAGGAAGGGAACACCGGTGACTGCGACGTACCACGACAGAAGTGAGTCATAGGCGTCGAGGCTGCCGAGCACCATTCCGCCGCCGTGGGCGTACACCACGGCGGAGCCGGGGGAGTCTCCGTCTCGTGTGTACCATCGCAGATCGATCGGTGCACCATCGGTCGACGTGGTGGAGTACGTCGTTGCGGCGACGCCGCTGAACTGGGGCGTGATGCTTGCGAGGTACGCCTGGCCGGCATTGCCCGATGCGCGGAGCGCCTGCCAGTCGCCTCGCGCGGGTGGTGTAACCGACCCCGCTTGCGCGAGGATGGCGAGCGCCGCGGCAACGTCTGGGTCGAGGGTGTAAGCCATGACCTTCTCCTTTACTGGTCGGTTTCGATTAGTAGTCGGATGGCTGGTTGAAGATGACGATGAGGCTGACGATCTTGCCGTCACGAACACTGAAGTAGTTCGAGAGGATCAGGTTCTCGGGGAGGTTGGTCTTGTCGTAAGTGCCGTCGTAGCGGCCACGGACGATGGTGTCGCCGTAGTGGTCGATGACCGCGGTGACGTCGATGGTGACGCTGTCGCCGACCATTTCTTTCTCGATCCAGCGCCGGATCGCAGCAATGCCGTTGATCTCGCGCTTGTTGTCGTTGACATAGGCGTCGTCGGCGAACGTCGCGACAGCGGCATCGACGTCGAACGAGTTGATGGCTCTGATGTGCTCGGCGATGACGCCGGTCAATTGCGTTGACATGAGATGGGTTCCTTTCGAGGACCTGGTTGGCCCGATGAATTCAGTCTCGGTTGTGCCGTCGCGGGAGAGTCAGGCGATCATTGCCGGTTGACTCTCCCCTTTCTGGAGGGCTCAGAATTGGGCGTATGCATCCGTCACTACCGATCGGGGACTTCGCCCGTGCCACGCATCTGAGCGTGAAGACGTTGCGGTTCTACCACCAGTCCGGGCTTCTCGCGCCCGACGAGATCGACTCGAACACCGGGTATCGCCGGTACGGCATCCAGCAGATTCCGACGGCGCAGGTGATCCGCCGCTTTCGCGATCTCGACATGCCATTGGACGAGATCCGGGCCGTCATTTCCGCACCAGACATCGCAATTCGCAATGAAATAATCGCCGCGCACATGCGTCGGCTCGAAACGGGCCTCGCTCGCACGCAACGTGCGGTTGCTTCGCTGCGAGACCTCCTCGAGCATCCAGACGCCCCGGTCGCGATCGCTCACCGCACAGTTGAGGCGTCAATGACCGCCGCGATATCAGAACTGGTCGACGTCAAGGATGCGATGACCTGGTACCAGGGCGCGTTGGGGGAGCTCTATGCAACCCTCTCGGCGCAGGGTATCGAACCGTCGGCAACGGCCGGTGGCATCTTCTCGAACGAACTGTTCACGCTCGAGCGGGGTGGAGTTACCGTCTTCGTGCCATGTTTGAGTGAGGTGCGCCCGATGGGACGAGTTGGGCCGCTCGTCGTGCCCGCTGTCGAGCTCGCAACAACCGTGCACATGGGCGCGCACCACGGCATCGACCGAGAATATGGCTCACTCGCAAAATATGTAACCGAGCACGCACTGGCGGTGGACGGCCCGATCCGCGAGTACTACCTCATCGACCACCACGATACCGCCGACGCCACCGCTTGGCGTACCGAGATCGGCTGGCCCATCTTCGCCACATTTTGATCCAAATGCGGTTTGAGCCCGATC
>JAODBB010000070.1 GCA_025463745.1 Subtercola sp. | reverse complement strand
CTTCAGCGAGACCCCGCGCAACGAGCACCGCGTGCAAGGATCTCCCAGCAGTGCGCCGCACAGGCGGCGGCCCACAAGCCAGCACTCGGCGGCGCAACAAGCGTGGTCGGCGAAACGCGGCGACCGCGCTCGTCGCGTTTCGTGTGTCCCGGCGCACTGAGCACCGCGTGCATGGTTCTGCCAGCAGTGCGCCGCAGAGGCGGCGGCGCACAAAATAAACACCGCGCACAAATAAACTCAAGGGATGACGGATGCCCAGCTCGACTCGCTCGTTTCGCTGGTCAACTACCTGCCCGAGGGCGATGGCCGGGCATCCGGAGCCAGCGCGAACCGCGCCCCAGCAGACCCAGACCTGCTCTTCGAGCGCTTCACCGAGTACACGGCAAACCGCGGGCTGACGCTGTACCCGGCGCAGGAGGAGGCGATCATCGAGATCGTCTCTGGTGCCAATGTCATTCTCAGCACCCCGACCGGCACGGGCAAGTCGCTCGTGGCGGTCGCAGCTCACTTCGCCGCGCTCGCCGACGGCCGGCGCACGTTCTACACCGCGCCCATCAAAGCCCTGGTCAGCGAGAAGTTCTTCGCCCTGGTCGAGATCTTCGGCCCGACGAACGTGGGCATGGTGACGGGCGACTCGAGTGTGAACGCCGACGCGCCCATCATCTGCTGCACCGCCGAGATCCTCGCGAACATCGCGCTGCGGCACGGCGCGGATGCCCCGGTCGACCAAGTCGTGATGGACGAGTTCCACTTCTACTCCGACCCCGAACGCGGCTGGGCCTGGCAGGTTCCGCTGCTGACGCTGCCTGGCGTGCAGTTCATTCTCATGTCAGCCACGCTCGGCGACGTGGGCTGGCTGTCGAAAGACCTCACCGCCCGAACGAACCGCGAGACGGCTGTGGTGACCGGGGTCGAGCGGCCTGTTCCGCTGAACTATTACTACGCCACGACGCCTGTGCACGAGACGGTCGAAGATCTCCTCGCGACCGCCCAGGCGCCGATCTATGTGGTGCACTTCTCCCAGCTGGCCGCGCTCGAACGGGCGCAGGCGCTCTCGAGCGTGAAGATCGTGAGCAGGGAGCAACGCGACGAGATCGCCGACGCCATCGGCGACTTCCGCTTCACCACGAACTTCGGCCGCACACTCTCGCGGCTCATCCGCGCCGGAATCGGCGTGCACCACGCCGGAATGCTCCCGAAGTACCGCCGCCTCGTCGAGCAGTTGGCGCAGCAGGGCCTGCTTCGCGTCATCTGCGGCACCGACACTCTCGGCGTAGGCATCAACGTGCCCATCCGCACCGTGCTGCTCACCGCTCTCACCAAGTTCGACGGCACGCGGATGCGCCAGCTCACCGCGCGCGAATTCCACCAGATAGCGGGTCGCGCCGGCCGCGCCGGTTACGACACCGCCGGAACCGTCGTGGCCCAGGCCCCCGAACACGAGACCGAGAACGCCCGGCTCATCGCCAAGGCGGGCGACGACCCCAAGAAGATCAAGCGCATCGTCAAGAAGCGTGCCCCCGAGGGTTTCGTGTCGTGGGGTGAACCGAGTTTCAACCGGTTGATCGCCGCCGAGCCCGAGACGCTGACGAGCAGCATGCAGATCAATCACGCGATGCTGCTGAACATCATCGGGCGCAGTGACGAGCACACGGGATCGAGCGCGAGAAGCGGCCGTGACACCGGCCACACGAGCAGCGCCGACCCCGGGCATCCGTTCGACGCGTTCTCTGCCGTTCGCACGCTGCTCGAAGACAACCACGAGCCCCGATCGAGGCAGCTCGAACTCGAGCGCCAGGCGCTGGCCATCTACCGAACGCTGCGTACGGCGGGAATCGTCGAGCAGAGCCCGCCCGACGAGAACGGGCGGGTGAGTATCCGCCTCACCGTCGACTTGCAGCCGAACTTCGCGCTCAACCAGCCATTGTCGCCGTTCGCGCTCGCCGCGTTCGAGTTGCTCAACGTCGAAGACCCGACGTATGCCCTCGACATGATCTCGGTGCTCGAGGCCACCCTGGATGACCCGCGGCCGGTGCTCTCGGCCCAGCAGTTTCAGGCGAAGGGCGAGGCGGTTGCGGCGATGAAGGCCGAGGGCATCGAGTACGACCAGCGCATGGAGCTGCTCGAGCAGCTCACCCACCCGAAGCCGCTGGAGGAATTGCTCGGCGCTGCCTTCGAGATCTACAAGGCCTCACAGCCCTGGGTGGGCGACTTCGAGTTGAGCCCGAAAACCGTGGTTCGCGACATGTACGAGCGCGCGATGACCTTCAACGACTACGTCGGCTATTACAAGCTGAACCGCTCGGAGGGGCTGGTGCTGCGGTACTTCTCCGATGCGTTCCGCGCGGCCCGGGCGACGATTCCCGACGAGGCGAAAACCGAAGACCTGTCAGACCTCATCGAATGGCTGGGCGAGCTCGTTCGCCAGGTCGACTCGAGCCTGCTCGACGAGTGGGAGGAGCTGACGAACCCCACCGAGATTCAGGGCGAGGCCGATCTCGTCACGGGTGTGGGCCGCGGCGTCACCGCCGTTCTGCCTCCCGCGCCGCACAGCGTCGTCTCGAACCTGCGCGCCTTTCGCATTCTGGTGCGCAACGAGCTCTTCAGGCGGGTGCAGCTTGCTGCACTCGACAAGATCGACGAACTCGGTGAACTCGAGGCGGCGTCGGGTTCGGCGCTGGGCTCGGCGTCTGGCTCCCGCTTCACCCGCGAGAACTGGGCGGATGCTCTTGACGCGTACTTCAGCGAATACGACTTTCTCGGCACCGGCGCGGCCGCCCGAAGCGCGTCGATGCTCAGCGTCACCGAGCAGCCGGGCGTCTGGGTCGTGCGACAGACGTTCGACGACCCGGAAGGGGATCACGCCTGGGGCATCGACGCAGAGGTCGATCTCGTCGCTTCGGCCGAGGAGGGCGTCGCCGTCGTGCGGGTGCTCGGGGTCAACAGCCTCTAGCTCGGCGTCGGCCCCAATTCGCGCCGACTCTCGAGGGTCACCCACCCAAACGTCACTCGCGAGGCGCTCCGCTCAGGCGATCAGGGTGGAACCCGACAGCGCGAGCTGCACGACGGCCAGCAGCGCGCTGGCGATGATCAGCTGAAACAGCAGCCGGCCGGGCGGTTTCGTCAGCACGAGCCACACGCCGACGCCCACGATCACCAGTTCGAGGGCGAACCCGACGATTCCGGCCACTGTGAGCGGGCCGCCCCCGCCGAAGGTGACGAATGCCGACGCCACGAACAACGAACCGAACGCGAACAGCCCCGAAGCCACTCGGCCCAGTCGGTGCGGCAACCCCCGCACCCCTGTGGCACGATCGTCGTCGAGATCGGGCAGCACGTTGGCGAAATGCGCCGCGAGCCCGAGCAGTGCGCCGGCGCCCATCACCCACCACGCAGCTCTTTGCGGGGGCGTGTCCGCCAACGTCACCACCAGGGGGAGCAGCCCGAAACTCACCACGTACGGCAGCCACGACAGCGCGGTCTTCTTCAGCCCCAGGTTGTAACTCAGCCCCGAGGCAACGAGCACGAGGTGCGCGATTCCCGCCCAGGCACCCAGCAGAAACGATAATGGGATGACCAGCACCGCCACCACGATGAACGCTGTTCTGACGGTCTCGACCCGAACCGCACCCGTCGCAACGGGTTTGTCGGTGCGCCCCACGTCGGAGTCGCGGCGCGCATCGAGCCAATCGTTCGACCATCCGATGGCCAGCTGACCGGCCAGTACCGCCAGGCCGACCTCGGCGACACGACCGGGTGGCAGGCCGATAGCAATGCCGAGAACCAGGGCCAGAACGGTGACGGCGACCGTAGGGCCGGGGTGGCAGGCGGCGGCGAGGCCGATGACGAGCGATCGGCGGGGGTGGCTGCCGGAATTCTTGTGCCCCGAAGTGGGGGAGTGAGATTCGCTCATGGCTGGCCTTTCAACCGATAGCTTATGTCACGTGGACCGCCGACTGTTTCTCGCCATGGCCGCCGCGGGGGTTACCACTGTAGGCCTCAGCGCGTGCTCACCGCAGGCTCAAATTATCGCAGCGGCAGCGACCCCGTCGCCGCCCTTCACGCCGAACCCGACCCCGACACGCTCGCCGACCCCGACGCCCACTCCGACCCCCACGCCGACCCCGACGGTCGTGGCCCCTGCTCTCGTGAAAGTGCCGATTCCCGACGGCGTCATGACCGACCTCCCGGGCGAAGGTACCCTGCTCGCCTGGACCGTCGACGACGGCTCCAACAGCGAGGTCATTCGCAAGTACGTCGAGTTCGCAAAGGCCTCAGGCACCCGGCTCACCTTCTTCGTCAACGGCACCTATCCCGGCTGGACCGAGAACGCCGACCTCCTTCGCCCCCTCGTAGCGAGCGGCCAGATCCAGCTCGGCAACCACACCTGGGATCACGCCGACCTCACGTCTATCAGCGATGACGACATCATCGACGAGTTGCAGAAGAACCACGACTTCTTGATGAGCACCTACGGCGTGGATGCCCGGCCTTACTATCGCCCGCCGTACGGCTTCCGCAACCATCACACCGACAAGCTGGCCGCCAGCATCGGCTACACCACGCCAGTACTTTGGTACGGATCGCTATCGGACTCGGGGCTCATCACCACCGACCAGGTCGTCGACTTCGCGAATCAGTGGTTTCTGCCTCAGCACGTGGTCATCGGGCATCTGAACTATCTGCCGGTCACCGAGGTCTTTCCGCAACTGCTGCAGATCATCCAGAGTCGCGGGCTTCAGACGGTGACGCTGAACGACGTGTTCAGCCGCTGACCCGCGTGCTGAACCCCGGGCAGCGCGTGCTCGGAACTCAGTACCAGTGCGGGTTCGTGTTCTGCGAGTGCGCCCACGCGCCGCAGGGGGTGCCGTAGACACCCTTGATGTACGAGAGCCCCCAGTTGATCTGGGTCTGGGCGTTGGTGCGCCAGTCAGAGCCCGCGCTCGACATCTTGTCGGCCGGCAGGGATTGGGGAATACCGTACGAGCCACTGTCTTGGTTGTAGGCGTTCACGCGCCATCCCGATTCTCTGGTCCAAAGGCTGACCAGGCACGAGAACTGATCAGAACCCCAGCCCATCGCCGAGACCTGGCCGGCGGCGTACGCTTTCGCGGCTGCGGGGTCGACGACGATCGAGCCGGGCGGCAGGCCTTCGCTCGAACCCGATCCGGAATCTGAACCCGAACCGCTCGACGCAGCGGCGGCCGCAGCCGAGGCCGCTTGCGCCGCTGCGATGGCCGCCGCCTGTATCTGCCCCTGCCGGTATGCTTCTTCGACCTGAGCCGTCGAGTTCTGCAGAGTCGCGAGTTGAGCGTAGAGAACGTCGCTCTTCGCCTTCTGGTCGACGACCTGAGCATCGGCGGCCTCTTGAGCGGCTTTCGCGTCGTCGGCCGCCTGCTGAGCAGCGACTGCGAGGCTCTGGCGTGCGGTTTCTGCGACTGTTGCCTGATTCTGCAGCGATGTCGCGAGATTCTGGGAGGAGGTCGCGATTTCATTCAGTTGCGCCGACTGCTGGGTGAGCTTGCTCATCGTGCCGAGCTGGTAGAGCAAAGAGTCGGCGTTTCCGCCTGCGAGCAGCAGCGCCGCGCTCGAGTCACCGCCCGAGCGGTAGAGCGACGCGGCGAGCTGGCCCACCTGCTGTTTCGCGGCTGTCGCCTTCGTCTCGGCATCGCTCGCACGCTGGTTCGCCGTGTCGGACACCTGGGTTGCGGCCTGAAGCTCGGCGGCCGCCTTCAGGTAGTCGTTGCCCTTCTTCACCGCTTCGTTGCCCAATTGGGCGGCTTGCGTCTCGAGACTCGTGAGCAGGCTGTTGATGTTGTCAACCTCGGCCTGCTTCGCAGCCTCGTTCTGTTTGGCGGCGTTGACGTC
Organism: Subtercola sp.; assembly: GCA_025463745.1. Classification (GTDB taxonomy): domain Bacteria; phylum Actinomycetota; class Actinomycetes; order Actinomycetales; family Microbacteriaceae; genus Subtercola. Next base: position 2,615 of record JAODBB010000070.1, on the reverse strand, counting down.
GTCCCAGCTGGGGTAGTCGGTGAGGATGATCGGGGCAGACGCCAGGGCATTCGCACCGCTCAGGCCCCGCGCGCCGTTTGCGGCCGCGTTGCTCGTTTCGGGCGCGGCATTCGCCGTCAGCGGAGATGCCAGAGCGGCCGCCACGGAAAGCACGGCCGCAGCAAGAAGGCGCGCTGAACGGGTCATTCTCCTACGCTATGCGACTGGTGCGAAAATGCCCGGCGCGACGCTCCTGAGAATCTGCCCAATGAGCCGATCTGCCCAATGAGCCGAAGATCAGTTCAGCCGAAAGCCGGATCGGTAAGAAATCGAACGATTGCACAGCAAATCAGCTGAAGATCGGGTCGCGTGTGCGGCTGCGCTTCAACTCGAAGAACCCGTCATAGCTCGCTGCGGCAACCACGCCATCCCATAGCGCGAGAGCCTGCTCGCCCTTCGGCGCCGGCGAAATGACCGGGCCGAAAAACGCGACTCCGTTGACGCTGACGATGGGGGTGCCGACGTCTTGGCCGACGAGGCTGATCCCGCTGGAGTGCGATTCGCGCAACTCAGCCTCGTACTCGAAGGGCTTGCCTTCAGGGTCTGCCGGCGCATACTCGATGAGGTTGGCGGGCAGGCCCACTTCTTCGAGCGATTCGGCGATCACGGCATCCACATCGGTTCTCTGGCCGAGGTGGATGCGGGTGCCCAGCGCGTCATACAGCGGTTTGATGACCGAGTCACCGTGCAGCTCGGTGGCGGCGGTCACGAGTTGGGCATAACGCCGGGCTCGCGGAAAGAACGCGCGATAGGCCTCAGACACGTCGTTGTTCTCGTTGAGAATGGCGAGGCTCATGATGTGCCACGTCACATCCAGATCGCGATGCGCGGCCACTTCGTCGACCCATCTGCTCGTCATCCAGGCCCAGGGGCACGAAGGGTCAAACCAAAAATCTACGCGAGTTGAATTAGCCATGAACAAACTCTCTCACCTCGGGGAATAAAGAAACGATTCGATACATTTGTATAGAGGTGGGCGGAAATGCCCTCGTCCCTTTCGGTTAGATAGAGAAGAGAAACCATGACTGACACATACACGATTCCTGGCCACAAAGCCGGCACGTGGACCATCGACCCCTCGCACAGCGAAGTGTCGTTCAGCGTTCGCCACCTGCTCATCAGCAAGGTCAAGGGCAAGTTCGAGAAGTTCGACGCCACGTTCGTCACTGGCGAGAGCCCCCTCGACACCAAGCTCAGCGCCTCGGTCGAGGTCGAGTCGATCAACACTGGCGACGCCAACCGCGACGGCCACCTGCGCACCAACGACTTCTTCAACGCCCCCGAGTTTCCGGCCATCACCTTCGTCTCCGACGGTGTGACCGCTGAGAAAGACGACCTGATCGTCACCGGCACGCTCACCATTAAGGGTGTCAGCAAAGAGGTGCCCTTCACTGTCGAATTCGGCGGCTTCGGCACCGACCCGTACGGCAACTACAAGCTCGGCCTGACCGCCAAGACGGTCATCAACCGCAACGACTTCGGCGTCAACTGGAACGCACCCCTCGAGGCTGGCGGGGTGCTGGTTGGCGACGACGTCACCATCACCATCGACCTGCAGGCTGCGCTTCAGGCGTAGTTTTCGCTTTTCGCTTTCTGCTCCATCTGAGGCCGTCGGCCCTGCATTCGTGCGGGGTCGGCGGCTTTTTCTGTGTGCTCGGCGGGGCTCTGAAAAGTTTTTTGACTTTCTTTCTTCGTGAGTCAGTTACGCCCGTCATTTGTTGAAGAAATGTCAGTGGCTGGTGTTTGACTTGGGTCATGAACGAAACCACTACCGAGTCGCTGGGTATGTCGCCGGGTACGTCGCCGGGCGACAGGATGCGCGAGCTGATCCGCGAGCTTGAGGTGCTTGGTGGGTTCTGTTCTGCCGCGCCCGGTGGGCTTGCCGTCGGGTCGGTGGCCGGGTTGTCTGATGAGGATGCGTTGGCCGGGTTGGTGCTGGCGGAGCGGCTGGGCAAGCTGGCTGATTCGGTGCGGGTGATGTTCGCTGCTGACATTCATGCCCGGTGTGGTGTCGAGCGTGGTGATGAGCGGTTGTCGGTGACGTTGGGGTTCGCGACGTCGTCGAAGTTGATCGCCGCGTGTACTGGCACGTCGGTGGCGACGGCGGCGGATCGGGTGAAGCTCGGTACCGCGGTGCATCCCGCACCGGCCTGGGGTAGCGGGGTTGGTGCGGGGTCGAAGTTCCCGCACGTGCAAAAAGCGTTACAGGCCGGTGCGCTCGGTATCGATACTGCTGAGGTGATCACGCGGCGGTTGGGGCAGGCGGCGAAGCAGATCGGGTTCACGCCTGATCTTGCGGCGGCCGAGGAGTACCTGGTGCAGGCGGCATCCCAAACGGCGGGTGGTTTGGGGTTCACCGCGAACCAGATCGACGCGCTGGCGCTGAATCTGCGTGACCGGCTGGACCCGGACGGGGTGGAACCGCGCGATAAACGCCTGAACGAGCAACGCTCGTTGCGGTTCTTCCCGCTGCCGTCGGGGATGTTGAAGATGATCGGCCTGCTGCCACCGGAGGATGCGGCGTCGTGGTTGGCGATCGACGCCGCAACGCAAAGCCCGCGGATCCGGCCCTCGTT
>JAODBB010000092.1 GCA_025463745.1 Subtercola sp. | reverse complement strand
AGGTCGGTGCCCACGTCGAGCAATGGGTTCTCGTCGGTGATCGTGAGAAAGTCGGCCCCGGGCAGAATCACGAAGCCGGCCGAGAACCCCGCCACGCGCGCGAACTCCTTCTCGATGCCGGCGACGTCGGCAGCCGTCACCCGGTGCGCGGACGAAAAGATCACGTTGCCGCTTCGCAGCAGGGTCTTCACCTCGGTGTAGCCGAGCGTCTCGAAGACTCCGCGAAAGTCGTCCATGCCGATCTGATTGTTCTGCCCGACGTTGATTCCGCGAACCAGACCGACATATACGTGTGAGGGCATACGATCAGAGCTCCGTGACGACGCCGTCATCGACGTTCAGCTGGCGGTTGAGTGAGACCGTTTCGAGCATCCGCCGGTCGTGGGTGACCAGCAGCAGCGTTCCCTCGTACGAATCGAGAGCCTGCTCGAGCTGTTCGATGGCCGGCAGGTCGAGGTGGTTGGTGGGCTCGTCGAGAACGAGCAGGTTCACACCGCGAGCCTGCAGCAGCGCCAGTGCGGCCCTGGTGCGCTCGCCCGGCGACAGGCTCGACACGGGCCGATCGACGTGATCGGCCTTGAGCCCGAATTTCGCGAGCAGCGTGCGCACCTCGGCGATGGGCAGCTCGGGCACCTGCGCCGCAACCGCCTCGAACAGGGCGGTTTCGCCGTCGAGCAGAGCTCGAGCCTGGTCGATCTCGCCGATGGCGACGCTGCGGCCGAGGCTGGCCGAGCCCTCGTCGGGCCGCTGGGTGCCGAGCAGGAGCCGCAATAGTGTCGACTTGCCGGCGCCGTTGGGCCCGGTGATGCCGATGCGATCACCGCCGTCGATCTGAAGCGACACGGGGCCGAGCGTGAACGAACCCTGATGCGCGGTCGCGGCGCTCAACGTCGACACGACAGCGCTCGAACGCGGAGCCGCGCCGATGGTGAACTGCAGCTGCCACTCCTTGCGCGGCTCGTCGACCTCGTCGAGCCGCGCAATTCGGCTCTCCATCTGACGCACCTTCTGCGCCTGCTTCTCGCTCGACTCCACGGATGCCCGGCGGCGGATCTTGTCGTTGTCGGGAGCCTTTTTCAGGGCATTACGAACACCTTGCGACGACCATTCCCGTTGCGTTCGGGCCCGGCCCACGAGATCGGCCTTCTTCGCGGCGAACTCGTCGTACTCTTCACGGGCGTGCCGGCGGGCGGTCTGGCGTTCCTCGAGAAAGGCGTCGTAGCCGCCGTTGTAGACGTCGACGCTGTTCTGAGCCAGGTCGAGCTCGACGACGGTCGTCACACAGCGGGCGAGAAACTCCCGGTCGTGCGAGACGAGCACCACGCCGCCGCGGAGGCCGCGCACGAACGATTCCAGGCGGGCGAGGCCGTCGAGGTCGAGATCGTTCGTGGGCTCGTCGAGCAGCACCAGGTCGAAGCGCGAGAGCAGCAGGGCGGCGAGCGCCACACGGGCGGCCTGGCCACCGGAGAGTCCTGTCATGAGGGCGGAGACGTCGGCATCGAGGCCGAGTTCTGCCAGAGTTGCGGGGATGCGGTCATCCAGATCGGCCGCGCCACTCGCCAGCCAGCGGTCGAGGGCGGCGGAGTAGGCGTCTGCCGCGAGCGGGTCGACTGAGCCGAGCGCTTCTGAGGTGCGCTCCATGTCGAGGGTGGCGTCGGTGCAGCCCGTACGCCGGCCGATGTAGCCCGTGATGGTTTCGCCGGGCATCCGCTCGTGCTCTTGGGGCAACCAGCCCACGAAGGCGTCGCTCGGCGCGAGCGAGACGGTGCCCGCGAAGGGAGCATCGACCCCGGCGAGGAGTCGCAGCAGCGTGGTCTTGCCCGCGCCGTTCGCGCCGACCAGCCCCACCACGTCGCCCGGGGCAACGGTCAGATCGAGCCCCGAGAACAGCACGCGGTGCCCGTGCCCGCCCGACAGGTTCTTGGCGACGAGAGTGGCGGTCATGCCTCTAGTCTGACGTACGCTGACGCGACACATGCCGCCCTGACGCATGCGCCCCGGCAGCAGGGGGACCCTTTCGTCGATCCATTGTGCGCAGAAGCACGCTATGACCGACTTTTAGGTGCTTCTTCGCAAACCCGAAGGATCAGCGGCCATGCTCAGCGAGAATCTGGTCGACGTCGATCGATTTGAGAAGCACGTTCCAGTCGATGGCCCGCGCCTCGGCCTCCATCTCACGATCGGCATACGCCTTACCGTTGCGATGCACCACGACGCCTTTCGGCAGCATCGAATTGAGGCGAGCGAGCACCGCGTCGTCGACAGCCTCCGTGTTGAAATCCGCGCCGACGGTGGCGTAGTAGTCGGCCGAGACGGTATAGGAGACGGTGGTGATCTCAACGTGGCTCATGCCCTCAAGACTACGCCGACCGCCTCCCGCTAGGGTGTAGGAGACACACGCGAGGGTGAGTGTCGAGAGCAGCGACGGCGGCCGGCGCTGCCGACGAACAAGGGGCGAAAACCGTGGACCAGTGGCTCGCATCGATTCCACCGCTGTTGATCATGCTGGTTGTGTTCGGTTTCGTCGCGGTCGAGAGCATCGGGGTGCCGCTGCCCGGCGAAACGGTGCTCATCGCGGCCACCCTCGTATCGCTCGACGGCCACATCTCGCCGTGGCTGGTGTGGGGCTCTGCCGTGGTCGGTGCCATCGTGGGCGACTCGATCGGTTACCTCGTCGGCAACAAGTTCGGCATCAGGCTGCTCACCATCGGCGCCCGGCGGTTTCCGAACCGCTTCGGCCCCGAGCGCATTCGAAATGCCATCGGCGCCATGAACCGCTGGGGCGTTCTCGCTGTCGCCGGCGGTCGTTTCGTAGCCATTCTGCGCATTCTGGTCGGCCCGCTGGCCGGCACGCTCCGGATGCCCTACCGCCGTTTCCTTGCCGCCAACGCCATCGGCGCCGTGCTCTGGGCCGGCACCGTGACCGTTGTCGTTTCGGCGCTGGGCACGGCCGCCATCGAGCTGATCCACCAGTTCACCTGGATCGCGCTGCTCGTGGTGCTGGTAGCGGTGATCGTCATCGCGATCGTGCTGGTGTACCGCGCACGAAAGGCGGCCGCTGCCCCGGCACCGGTCTCAGCCGTCGACCCCGCCGACACGGCCACCGGCTCACTCGAGATCGCTGACCTTTTTCAGGCCGACGGCACCCTCAGCCCGCTCGCAGCACAGGCCGGCATGCAATCCGGCGTCTCGGGGCTCGCTGGGGTGACACAGGCGGCAGGCGTCGTCTTCCGGCCGATCGGGCGTACGGCCCGGCGCTTCCCCTTCACGACAGGGCTGTTCGGCATCTTCCTCGTCGTGGGCATCGTCACCGGCTCGCTCTGGGATCCGGTGCACCGCCAGCCCTGGTACCACAGCATCGCGTACGGCGTGCCGTCGTTTCTCGACGGTCAGTGGTGGACGCTGATCACCGGTACGTTCTTCTCGCAGCTTCCGATTCATTACGCGCTGGTGCTGGTGGGGCTGATCGTCGGGGTGGGCTGGGCTGAGCGAAAGTTCGGGTCGAGGCGCGCGTTCGGCATCTTCGCGGGCGGACAGATCGCTGCCGTGGTGGGCAGCCTGTTCATCCTGCTCGCCGCCCGCTCGTTCGACAGTACCTGGGCCGACCACCTCGCCGGCCAATACGACGTGGGGCCGTCAGGCGGAATGTTCGCCTGCCTCGCCGCCGCCATGATCACCCTGCGAGCCCCCTGGCGGTTGCGGCTGCGGTTTGCGCTCTTCGCGGTGGTGACGGTGGCCCTGATCTACATCGGCACCCTGGCCGACCTCGAGCATTTTCTGGCCGTGGTGGCCGTGGTGGTCGTGGCCCCCTTTATTCAAGGGTTCCGGCGCGTGCACGGCGGTCCGTCGAGCCGCGAGTGGCGCATTCTGGCCTTCGCCAGCCTGGTGATTCTCGCGGTGGTCGAGGTCGTCGGCACGCTGTTGCCCTCCGACGACCCGTCGACCAGCCCGAACGCGGGCGCGAGCACCTGGGTCGATGTGGCCATCGACGTGATCGTCATCGCCCTGATCGCGAACGGCGTGCGGCAGGGCCATCGTCTGCCGTGGGTGATCGCCGTGGCCCTTGGCGTGTTCAACGTGATCGAGTTCGTCGGGCTCGCCATCTACGCCATTCTCGCGGTGACCTTTCCGCCCAGCCTGTTCGAGGCCATGACGAACTCGTCGCTCTGGATCGCGCTGCTGGTGATTCTCTGGCTGGGCCGAGGCGCCTACCGCGTGCCCTGGCGGCGGTCGAGGCGTGTGGTGCGTGAGGTGACGGGCGATGTGGATGCCCGTAAGAGCCCCCTCGAGATCTTGACCGAAGACGGCGGAGGCACCCTCTCGTGGATGACCATGTGGAAGGCGAATTCGTACTTCGTCACCGCCGACGGCGAGAGCTTCGTGGCCTATCAGCGCTATTCGGGGGTCGCTATCGCCCTCGGCGACCCGATTGGGCCGGCCGAGAAGCTCGAGCAGACCATCGCCGAGTTCGTGGCCGAGTGCGAGCGTATCGGGCTCGCGCCGTGCTTCTTCTCGGTGGCGGATCAGACCGTGAACGAGGCTCCCGACGGCTGGACGCACCTGCAGGTCGCCGAAGACACCATCATCGACCTGCCGACGCTGGAGATGGCGGGCAAGAAGTGGCAGCCCATCCGTTCGTCTCTCAACCGGGCGACCCGTGAGAACATCACCTTTCGAATGACCTCGTTGGCCGAAGAACCCTGGGCGATCGTGTCTCAAGTGCGAGCGATCTCCGAAGAGTGGGTGGGCGACAAGGCCCTGCCCGAGATGGGGTTCACGCTGGGCGGGGTGGATGAAGCACTCGACCCGCACGTGAAAACGGCCCTCGCACTCGACGAGAACAACACGGTTCAGGGCGTGCTCTCGTGGCTGCCGGTGTACGGCGACAGCGTCGACGGCGAACAATTCGTGCGCGGCTGGACCCTCGACCTGATGCGCCGCAAAGACGACGGCTTCAAGCCGGTGATGGAGTTCTTGATCGCCTCATCGTGCGTGTACTTTCAGGCCGAGGGAGCCCTTTTCGTGTCGCTCTCGGGCGCACCGCTGGCCCACGCCGACGACCAGGGCGAGCCCACCGGAATCGATGCCGTGCTCGACTCGCTCGGCAAGATTCTCGAGCCGCTTTACGGGTTTCAATCGCTGCACAACTTCAAGACCAAGTTCAACCCGCGTTATGAGCGCATGAGCCTGCTCTACCGCGATGAGGCCGATCTGCCGAAGATCGCGCTGGCCCTGACGCGGGCGTTCCTGCCGAACGAGTCGCTGATCGGAATCGCGAGGATGGGGCTGCAGCGCTAGCGGGGTGGCTGCGATCAGTCGGTGCTGGGGTGCATCATGCGCCGATCGAACCGTGGAACGAGCATCCGATCGCTGCGGTTACGCTTGAGACATGGAATTCAGGTATCTCGGTAACAGCGGTCTCAAGGTCTCGGAGATCACCTACGGCAACTGGCTCACCCACGGTTCGCAGGTCGAGAACGAGATCGCCCGAGAGAGTGTTCAGGCGGCTCTCGAGGCTGGCATCACGACCTTCGACACCGCCGACGCGTATGCGAACACCGCCGCCGAGAAGGTGCTCGGCAAGGCCCTGAAGAACACCCGCCGGGCATCGGTGGAGATCTTCACGAAGGTCTACTTTCCGACCGGGCCGAATGGCCCGAACGACACCGGGCTGAGCCGTAAGCACATCATGGAGTCGATCGACGGATCGCTCAGCCGCCTGCGCACCGACTACGTCGACCTTTACCAAGCGCACCGTTTCGACTACGAGACGCCGCTCGAAGAGACCATGACGGCGTTCGCCGACATCGTTCGGGCGGGCAAGGCGCTGTACATCGGCGTGAGCGAATGGACGGCGCCGCAGTTGCGCGAGGCATCCGCTCTTGCAACGAAGCTCGGTTTTCAGCTGATCTCGAATCAGCCGCAGTATTCGATGCTCTGGCGGGTCATCGAAGAAGAAGTCGTACCGGCTTCGGTCGAGCTCGGCATCTCGCAGATCGTCTGGTCGCCGGTGGCCCAGGGCGTGCTCACCGGCAAGTACAAGCCGGGTCAGCCCGTGCCCGAGGGATCGCGCGCCACCGACAGCAAGGGCGGCGACGACATGATCAAGAGCTGGCTCTCTGACGAAACACTGACGAAGGTGCAGAACCTTCAGCCGATCGCCGACGACCTGGGGCTCACGATGGCGCAACTCGCGGTGGCGTGGGTGCTGCAGAATCCGAACGTGGCGTCGGCCATCATCGGGGCCTCGAAGCCCGAGCAGATCGCCTCGAATGTCGCCGCGGCCGGGGTCACACTCGACGCCGAGGTTCTGACCCGCATCGACGAAGCCCTTGGCGGCGCCTGGGAACGCGGCGCCGACAAGACGAAATCACCCGCAACGAGACTGGTCTAGGCACACCGATGGATCGCGCAACTCGTTTCTCGCTGCTGGGGCTCGGCGGCTCGTTCATCGTGGTCGTGGCGGCGGTGATCGACGCCGTGACCCACGGGGTGTACGGCACGGTACTGCTCCTCGTCATGCTCGCGGGCATCGTGTTCGCGCTGGTGATGGTGGTGTCAGCCCGGCTCGAACGCCGGCGGGTGCGCAAACTCTCGGAGCCGCCGAAGCCGACGCCGCCGACGATGCGGCTGCGCTGAGCCTCCGGCGCTGATCTGACGCGCACGTGCAGTGCCCGCGCTCGATTTTGCACAGAAGTACGCAAAAAGCGATTGTGGGGTACTTCTTCGCAAAATTGCTCGGTGTCTGACGCCTCTGGCCGAGTTAAGCCGCGGTTTCGGGGGCGTCTACGACGCCGAGACGCGCGAGGCGGCGCCGGGCGGCCAGCTCGCTCGGGCCTTCTCCGCTGCCGAGCATGTTGCCGATGACCGCGAGCACGAGTTTGGTCGAGCGGGCGACCGGAAGCGGAACGGGGCCGAGCCGAGCGGGGCTCACCCCGAGCATCCGGCGGTATTCGGGTGCTATCGACGAGACGGCTCCGTCGAACAGCACGCGGTAGGCGGGCATCATCGAACGCGCCAGCGGGGGGCGACGGATGAAACGCACGGCCTCTGTGACGCGCTCATCGCTTTTCAGCGTTCCGGCGTCGAGAAACGCGTGCAACTGGCCGTGGAGTTCAGCCTCTGATCGCGGTGGATTCGGCACCCCCATGAGCTCGCCGGCCTTCGCCCATTCCCGCACGTAGGCGTCGGGGCCTCCCGGAATCGGGCCACTCCACAGCTTCGCGGTGGCCAGGAACGAGTCGGTGAATGCCAGGTGCACCCAGCTGAGTAACTCGGGGTCGTTTGCGGCGTAGGCGCGTTCGCGACCCTGGGCGTCGAGATAGCTGCCGACCACGCGCTCGTGCAGCGAAAGCACCCAATTCGACGCCGAAACCGCAGTCGCTGTATCGGCGTACGTGACGGTGAAGATCCAGCGGATGGTGCCGGCCAGCCGGCCGAGCGGGTCTTCTTTGTACCGCGACCAGTCGTGCACACCGGCCATCGCGCCCGGGTGCAGAGCCTGCATCAGCAGTGCGCGCACCCCCGCGACGATGGTCGCCGTCTGGCCGTGCACAGCCCAGGTGGCCGAATCGGGCGCGAAGAACCCGGCGTCGTCACCCTGATCGAGCGCCAGCACCCACTCGGGCGGCCCGTCGAGTTGCCCGGTGAACGTCGATCGCAACCGGTTGCGCATGCTCTCGGGAAAGATACTCACCCCTCCAGTCTGCGCCACCCGGATGCTCGGCCAGCACCCCATGACCCGAACTCCCAGTCACGCCCGATCACGGGCCGCTGAGATGTTCGACGGCCGTCGAGAACAGCGCGGGAATGTGCGCACCCACCGGCACAAAAGCGTGACGGAGCGGAGTGCGCGAGGCCGCCAGCAGACCGGCCGTGAACCGATTGGGCCCCCGAGACGCGCGCACCCATCCTCGCTCGTAGCGCTCCGCCACAGTGGCAGCGGTGGCGGCGGATACGACAGACGTGACCTTCGCGCCAGTACGCCGGCTCGGTGACGCCGCAGAAGCCGACAGCTCAGGCTCCAGCGGCGATTCCTCCGCCCACGCCGAGAGAGCCGCGACAGCCGCGGCGGCCTGTCCGAACCCCACACGCAACCCCTCGCCGGTGAGCGCATCGACGTACCCGGAGGCATCGCCGACGAGCAAGACCCGGCCCTCGGCGTGCTTCGTCACACGCTGCCGCAGCGGCCCGGCGCCGCGAACCGACGAATCGATCGAGACACCCGTCAGGCGCGCCGCGAGGGCGGGAGTCGCTGCGATGGCCGAGGCGAGGTCGAGGCCGTGATGGCCCAGCACGGCGACCCCGATCATCCGTTCGTCGACCGGGGTGACGTACAGCTCGAAGTGGGGCGACCAGTACACCTCCACGTGATCGCTCCACGGCTCGACGACGAAATGCTGGCGCAGGCCGTAGCGGCGCTGAGCTCGGGCTGCGGCGCCATGCTGTCGTCGCCCCAGGCCGGCACCACCGTTGCCGTCGCCGGGGTCGCCACCGCCGTTGCCCGAGCCGCTGCCGCCCGGCTCCAGCCCGATGAGCGCACGCACCGTCGAATGCAGGCCGTCGCAGCCGAGAAGCCACCGGCATCGGATGCTCGAGCCTCCGGCGAGCGCGATAGTCACGCCCCAGGCATCCTGAACCAGCGACTCGACTTTCGCCTGGCGAAACTGCACGCCGCACGAGACGGCCCGCTCGGTGAGCACCGCAGATAAGGCGGTGCGGCGCATGCCGACGCCCGCACCGCTCCGAAAGTCGTGCTGCGCGCTTCGCCACGACGGATGCGCGGCGCTGAGGTACGTGATTCCGGCGATCGGATGCCCGTGCGGCTGCACCCCGAGCTTCTCGAGTGCAGCGACAGCGCCCGGCATGAGCCCTTCGCCGCAGGCCTTGTCAACCGGTGCGCCCCGGGGTTCGACCACGATTACGTCACAACCACAAAGGCGCGCTCCGATCGCCGCGGCCAATCCCACAGGGCCGCCGCCCACGACGACAACGTCGACGCTGTGAATCGGCTCCCGCCCGACCATGGATCGGCCCGGCTAATTCTGCGGCGGTGGGGCCTGGGCCGGCGGAGGTTGCGACGATGGCTCCTGCGACACGCCGAAGGCGAGTGCCTTCTCCTCCACCGGAATTCGAAACCGCAACAGCAGCACCAGATTGATCACGGTGAAGACCGTCGCGGTGATCCAGGCGTTGTACACCAGCGGCAGAGCGATACCCTCGGCCACTACCGCAACGTAGTTCGGGTGCTTCAGAAAGCGGTACGGGCCACGGCTCACCAACGGCAGGCCGGGAATCACGATGACGCGTGTGTTCCAGCGCTTGCCGAGCGTGCCGATGCACCACCAGCGAAGAGCCTGACAGGCGAGCGCGATGACGAGCATCGGAAATCCGAGCCAGGGCGTGAAGGTCCGCTGCAGCAAGAAGACTTCGGCCAGGCAGGCGACCAGCATGGAGGTGTGCAGCACGACCATGAACGGAAAGTGGCGGCGACCGAACTCCACTCCCCCCTGCTTGAACGCCCAGGCCGCATTGCGCGCTGAAACTCCCAGCTCGACGAACCGTTCGGCTCCCGTGGCGAAGATCAGCGCCGCATACAGCAGCACTAGGAGGTGGCCTCCGGCCACCGCATCAGCACGATCTCAGCGCAGACCCCCGGGCCGAGGGCGAACAGCAGACCTCGGTCGCCGGCACCGAAGGTGTTGCGGTCGAGCGTTTCGGCCAGCACGTGCAGAACGGAGGCCGACGACATGTTGCCCTTCTCGGCCATCGACTCCCAGCTCACATCGAGTGCACCCTCCGGCAGGCCGAGTGCTGACGAGAACGAATTCAGCACACGAGGACCCCCGGGATGCGCCATCCACACGTCGATGTCGTCGACGGCGAGTTCGTGCTCGTCGAGCAGGCCGACCACATCGGTATCGAAGTGTTCGTCGATGACATCGGCGACGCCGGCCGTCAGCACGATGCGAAAGCCGCTCTCACTGGGGTTGAAGCCGAGCACTTCGCGGGTGCCCGGGTAGAGCCTGCTACGGGTGTCGAGCACATCGGGGCCGGTGACAGGCATGCTCTTCGCCCGTTCGGTGCCCACCATGATCACAGCGGCAGAGCCGTCGCCGAACAGCCCGCTGGCAACGAGGTTGCCCATCGAATCGTCACCACGCTGCACGGTGAGCGAGCACAGTTCGACCGAGATCAGCAATCCCACCTCGCCAGGATGGCCGATGAGGTAGTCGTTCACCCGCGCGATACCGGCAGCACCGGCAACACAGCCAAGCCCGAACATGGGCATGCGTTTGACGTCAGAACGAAAGCCTAGGCGCAAGGCCATCAGGGCATCCACTGACGGCGCAGAGATGCCGGTGACCGAGGTGAACACGATGAAGTCAACGTCGGTCGGCTTCAGATCGGCCTTCGCGAGCGCTGAAACGGTGGCCTCTTCGGCCAGATCGACGGCGGCCACAATGAAGGTGTTATTCGTGAGCGTGAAGTTCAGGTCGCTGTTCTTGTACCAGTCGTACGGCATCACCAGGTGACGGCGTTCGACCTTGCTGTTGGCGTGGAGTCGCTTGAGCAACGCCAACTTCGAGGGGTTGGCGGTGATGATGGGCCCCAGCAACTCCGTGATTTCAGTTTGGGAGTATGAACGAGGGGGGAAGGCAGCGGCAACTCCCGCGATTCGTGGCATTTTTGCACGGTACCACGAGGCGAGAAACTTCGTTCGACTCACCGCGCACTCCTCGTGCAGTTGCCTCACAGTTGCCGTGCAGTTGGCGTGCAATTGGCGTGCAATTGGCGTGCAATTGCCTTGCAGTTGTGCAATTGCCTTGCAGTTGCCCGAGACCGGCTAGAGCTTCTTGCCCGTGCGCCGGTCGACTAACGGAACCAGCGGTATGGCCACAAGCGGCAGCAGAGCGGTGAGGCCGAAAGAGAGGGAGAATCCGAAGGCCCCGATCAGAACACCCATCACCGGTGCGGTGGCCGCTGCCGCCAGAAACTGGGCCGTGTTCTGGGCTCCGAGCGCTCTGCCCGACCAGCGGCTCCCGGCCAGCTCAGCCACAGCGGTGAAGGCCAAACCGTTGTCGGCCACGGTGATCGCAGAAGCGACGATGACCACGATCGCCGCAATGGCAGAGAGCCCCCACCAGTCGGTCAGTGCCAGAACGATCATGATGCCGCTCGCCCCGGCGGCCACGACCCGCAGCGGCACCATTCGACTGCCGACACGGTCGGAGACGAGGCCCACCACGATGCGGCCGAGCGCCCCCACGAACTGAGCGACGCCCACCACGACTCCGGCGGCAAGGGGCTGCCAGCCTTCGTCGGTGATGAGCCAGACCAACGCGAACGTCGAAATGACGAATTGCGGAAAGACCAGCAACACCGAGACGCCGTGGATGCGCCAGAGAAGAGACGACACCCGGTACGGGTTCTGCGGCTTCTGGCCCGCAGGCAACACGTCGTGCGTCTGGCGCTTCGGGTCGACGATGAACACGGCACCCAGCACGGCGGCGACGGCGGCGACGATGAACGGGAGCAGCAGCGCCGCCTGCAATCCGCTGCTCGCCGCAAGCGGCGGAATCACAATGGCGGCCACGGCCACGCCCAAAGGCTGAGCCATCTGCCGAATGCCCATCGCCAAGCCGCGGCGGTTGGCTGGAAACCAGCCCACGACCAAGCGGCCGCCGGCAGCGTTCGCGCTCGCCGCCCCCATGCCGCCCACCAGTAAGAAGATGGTCGTCACCACGAGGTCTGTGGCGAGCAGAGCGCCCAGCGCCGCAAGTGCCGTCAACGTCAGACCGGCGGCGATCACCCAATGCTCGCCGACCTTGTCGGCCAGAGCACCCCAGGCGATGAGCGTCAGCACCATGCCGAGCGAGGGCGCGGCCACCACGAGCCCGGCCTCGGCCAGCGAGAGCCCGCGGTCATTGTGAAGCAGCGGAATCAAGAACGCCGGAGAGCTGACGGCGATGGTGCCGGCGACCTGAGCGAAAAGACCGAGCGCGAGCATGAACCACGGGCGAAAACCGAGGGGGGCCTTCGCTGCGGGTCGGTCGCGGTCAGCGGTTTCGACGTGGTCGGTCATGCGCGTTCTCTCTGCTCGTTCGCTGCTCGTTCGCTGCTCGTTCGCTGTGCTCTGTTCGGCTCATTCGCCGTGCTCGTTCGTTGGGCTCGTTGGCTCGGCTCGTTCGCTGTGGAGGTTCGTTCAGGTCGTTTGCTCTGCTCGTTCGTTCGGCTCGTTCGTTGGGCTCATTGGCTCTGCTCGTTCGCTGTGCCCGATGTGCTGCCCGATGTCGCCGAGGTTCTGCCAAATACCCTATCGGTATACCACGGTGGTATACCAATCGGGTAGGCTGAGCGCATGAGTGAAACGTCACAAACCGTGCTGATGTACGAGCGGCTGCGGGAGGGCATCCTGAGCCTGGAAATGACGCCCGGTGAGCGGCTGACCGAGCGGGGGCTCGAAACGGAGCTTCAGGCGTCGCGCACGCCCGTTCGTGCGGCCCTCACTCGCCTCGAGGCCGAGGGGCTGGTGCAGCGAAGTGTTCGCGGCTGGATCGTCGCGCCGATCGACCTCGCCGAGCTCGCGAGCCTGCTCGAATATCGCGAGGTGATCGAGGCGGCAGGAGTCAGTCTGGCGTGCGAGCGGGCCAGCGACGCCGATATCGAGGCTCTGGATGAACTGCTGCGCGCCTTCGATCCGAGTGGTTCGAGCGAACAGGCGCACCACATGGGCACCGATTTTCACGTGAAGCTGGTAGGGCTGTCAGAGAACGCCTTTCTGGTCGCGGCGGCCGAGAGTTCGATGACCAGGCTCTCTCGCACCCGCTGGCTCGAGGTGCAGACCGAGCAGTCGCGCGCGTTGGCAGTGGCCGAGCACAGGGCGGTAGTGGATGCCGTGCGCAGACGCGACGCCGACGAAGCCGCCGGGCTCGCCGTGGCGCACATTCGCAGCACGCGCGATCGGCTGTTGGCGTCGCTCGATGCCGATCGCCGGTTGTTGCGGGCGCGCGGGTTCACGATCGTGTGAGGCCGGCGGCGGATGCCGGGTGTCTGGCTGCGAGGCGTTGTGGCGATTCGCGGGGACGGCTGGGAGTCGGTGCGGGATTTTCCGGGTCGCAGGCGACCGCGGCGACCGCGGCTACCGCGTGGGAGCCGCTGCCGCACAGGCGCGGCTAGCGAGTGGGCGCGGCTACCGCGTGCGAGCAGCCAGCAACGAGACGACGACCTCTCCGCCCTTGGTCGCCTGCTGACCCACTTCTACGAAGCCGAGTCGGCCGTGAAAGCGCAACGATCCAGGGTTCGGTGGTTCGAGATTGACCTCGCAGAACACCTCGGCGGCACCCGCCGCACGGGCCTCCTCGAAAATGGCAGCGTAAAGCACGCCGCCGATGCCGCGATCGCGAGCACGTTCGGCGACCACGATGCGGTCGACGTAGAGAAAATCGTTCGAACGGGCTGAGAACCAGCGATAGTTCTCGCTCTGGTAGTCGGCGCCGGGAATCAGCGTGAGCGTGAAGCCGAGCACGACGCCCGGCTCTGCGTCGTCGACGACCGCGATGGTCGAATGGGCATGGTCGAGAAGTGCGTGCAGCGCGAACTCGTCAAGCTCGCTGACGGCCGGCACGGCCAGGTTGTTGAGTGCGAGCAGCTGCGGTGCGTCATCCGAATGCACGGGTCTGGTCTGAAGAGTCACGTGTCGAAACTACACGTGCACAATCGCTGTCAGCGTAACTCTTCCACAGAAGGCGGAGCACGGAATGGATGCACGGCACCGGGGCTTTACTCTTGAGAAAGAACGGGAGACCCCATGAGTATCGACTGGATTAGCCTCCACCAAACGGCCCACAACGAATTCAGCACACGGCTGGCCGCGGTTACCGACTGGTCGGCGCCCACGCCAGACACCGAGTGGAACACACACCAACTGGTGCAACATGTCATCGAAGAGCAGCAATGGGTTCCGTTGCTGCTCGAGGGGCGAACCGTGCGTCAGGCGCAGCCGTACATCCGTCCGCTCGGCGACGACCTGATCGCAGAGTGGCACCGCTATTCGGCTGCGGCCGCCTCGGCGTGGGCCAAGGCCGACCCAGAGACACCGGTTCACGTGTCGTACGGCACCATTCCGGTTACCGAGTACCTGCGCGAACAGGTGTCAGACGTCACGATTCACACGTGGGATCTCGCGCGTGCCACGCACTCGAGCGACTCGCTCGACCCCGTTCTCATCGAAGCCGTCTACACCGTGTTCGAGCCCCAGAAAGACACCCTCGAAGCCAGCGGGCTGTTCGCCTCCCCGGTGCCCGTCGCCGACGATGCGCCTCTGCAATCGCGGCTTCTCGCGCTCACCGGCCGCGACGACCGGGTCTGACGGCAGGGTCTGACGGTGGCGCGAACCCCCGACATCCGAATGCCCGACCTCACTGGCCGGCGCGCGCTGATCACCGGCGGCAACTCCGGGCTCGGCTTCGAGACGGCCAAACGGCTGCTTGCGGCCGGGGCCGAGGTCATCATCACGTCGCGCTCTGCCGAGAAGGGCGCCGACGCCGTGCGGCGCCTCGAGGCTCGGCGCGCGGGCCCATCCGGAGCATCGGGCGGGTCGGGAGGCTCGGGAGGGTCGGCAGGGTCGGGAGCATCGGGATCGTCCGGAGCGCCAGGATCGTCCGGAGCGCCAGGAGCGCCAGGAGCGCCGGCGAGTCTCAGCGACGGGTCGGCCGGCACGGCGGGCACCGACAGTGCGAGCACAGCACGGGGAGCTGCCAGCTCGGGCGACGGGTTCGCCGACAACGACCACGGCGCGCCTGTGGGGGCGCACGATTCGGCCACCTCCGGCGGCAGTGCCGAGTACACGAACGCGTCCTTCGGCGCGAGCGGTACGACGGGTCGCGGCTCTGTGCGGGCTGTGCCGCTCGACCTCGCGAACCTGGGGTCTGTGCGGCGGCTGGCTGACGAGATCGTGGGCGACGGGCATCCGCTCGACCTGCTCTTCAACAATGCGGGTGTCATGGCCGTGCCGCGGCGAACCCTCACCGACGACGGTTTCGAACTGCAGTTCGGCACCAATCACCTCGGCCATTTCGCCCTCACGGGCCGGCTGCTGCCGGCGTTGATGCGTTCAGACGCCGCCCGCGTCGTCACCATGTCGAGCATCGTGCACTGGATGGGCCGCATCGATTTCGAAGACCTGCAGAGCGAGAACCGCTACAGCGCCTGGGGCGCGTACGGGCAGTCGAAGCTCGCGAATCTGATGTTCGCGAAAGAACTCGCTCGCCGCAATGCCTCCCTCGGCTGGGGTGTGCTCAGCCTGGCCGCGCACCCGGGATTCAGCCGCACGAACCTGCAATCGTCGGGCCCGAACCTGGGCCGCACGAAACCATCACGACTCATGAAGGGCATGAATGCCATGCCCGGAATGACCCAGTCGGCCGCCGAGGGCGCCCTGCCCGAGCTCTTCGCGGCGACCAACGACGAGGTGCTCGGCGGCGACTACTTCGGCCCGTCTGGTTTGTTCGAACTCACGGGCGAGCCGAACTTCGCGCACTTCGCCCGCCGCGCCGAGAACGAGAAGCAGGCGGCACTGCTCTGGTTGCGCTCCGAAGAGCTGACGGGCGTGAGCTTTCCCACCGACTGACCCACGATGCACCGGCGCGCATTTTGCGCAGAAGCACGCTATGAACGGCGATAGCGTACATCTGCGCAAAATGGATCGGGGCGCGGGGCAGCTAGGCGGCCGTGACGTTGAGGGGGCGGCCCATGATGGCCGTCGTCAGCGCCTCGACGGGCGAAGCCGCGGCCGACGGGTTCGCCAGCAGCCGGAAGTCGACGTGACCGAGTTCGGGCAGCCCGAATCTCGGGCCCACCGGCACGAGGTCATCGGGGATCAGCGACTGCGGAAAAACGGCGATGCCGATGCCCGCCCGAACGGCCGCCAGCATGCCGTTGACCTCACGCGTATTGCAGGTGATGCGCCACGTGCGCCCCGCCGCCTCGAGCGCGTCGATCGCACTCTGCCGGCTGATGCTCGGCGCCTGATACGCAATGAGCGGAACCGGCGCGCCCGGCTCTACGACCGTCTTCTGCTGCCCGACCCACACCAGGCTGTCGCGCCTGACCAGCGCCCCCTCATTCGAGTCGGCCATTTGCTTGATGAAGATCAGGTCGAGCCGCCCCGACTTGAGCTGCCGATACAGCGGTGAGCTCTGGTTCACGGTGAGTTCGAGGTTGATCTGCGGGTACAGCTGCCTGAAATGCCGCAGGATGCGCGGCAGCTGCGTGATGGCCAGGTCATCGGCGGCCCCGAACCGCAGCCGCCCCCGCATTGCCGACCCGCTGAAATACGCCTCTGCGGCCGAGTGCGTCGCGAGGATGCTGCGCGCGAACCCTGCCATCGCGTCACCGTTGTCGGTCATCCGCACCTCTCGCGTGTCACGGGCGACCAATTGCCTGCCCGCGGCCTCTTCGAGCTTGCGAATGTGCTGGCTCACCGTGGGCTGGCTGATTCCGAGTCGGTGAGCCGCCGCAGTGAAACTCTGCGTCTCGACCACCGCGAGAAACGTCGTGAGCAACACCGGATCGAACATGGCCGAGCCTCTCATTCGAAAACGTAATAGGAGTAATAGCCTCAATTTAGCAGGACTATGGATCGTTACACGATAGCGTCGAAGATAAACCACTCATTACTACGTAACTTAGGTCTTCATTCGTGACAGCTCCGCCGCCCACTCTTCCCATCGATATTGTTCGCCCCGAGCCGCCCGCCGCATCAACCGCGGCATCGCATACCGCAGGTCCGCGCGCCGCGACATCTCACACCACAGCTCCACCCACGACCCCACGCACCACAGCGCCACACACCCCGGCGCCACACACCGCGGCCCCACACACCGCGGCAACCCGCAACTCGGCCCCGCTGACCGCCCCCATTCCGGTCATCCACCAGCGCCCGCCGTGGCGTGACACGCTCGTGGCGCTGCGCATCCGCAACTACCGCATCTTCACCATGTCGAACATGGTGTCGATGACGGGCACCTGGATGCAGCGCATCGCCCAAGACTGGCTCGTTCTCGAGCTGACCGGCAGCGTCACCGCGGTGGGCATCACCGTGGCGATGCAGTTCACCCCCATGCTGTTGTTCGGCCTGTTCGGCGGGGTGTTCATCGACCGCCATTCGCGGCGCCTGGTGCTCATCGCGACCCAGATCTGTTTGTTCGTGCTCGCCGCAACACTCGCCGTGCTCACTCTCAGCGGAGCCGTCGAGGTGTGGCACGTGTACATCATCGCCTTCCTCGTGGGCGTCGTCACGGTGTTCGACAACCCGGCCCGCCAGGTGTTCGTGAACGAACTGGTCGGCCCGAAGTACCTGCACAACGCCATCAGCATCAACTCGTCGGTGTTTCAGATGGGCGGCCTGATCGGGCCTGCCATCAGCGGTGCGCTTCTTGTTGCGGTGGGCGCCGGATGGTCGTTCGCCATCAACGCAGTGAGCTGCCTGTTCGTCGTGGGGGCGTTACTCCTGTTGCGCGTGGCCGACCTGCACAAATCGACACCCGCCGTGCGTGCTCCGGGGCAGCTTCGCGAAGGCCTGCGTTATGTCGTCTCGAAACCGTCGATTCTCTGGACGATGGTGATGATCGCCGTGCTCTCCCTTTTCACCTTCTCGATGCCGGTGCTGCTGGCCGCCTTCGCCAGCGATATCTTCAAGGTCGGGGCCGCGGGTTACGGGTTGTTCAACACCCTGTTGGCGATAGGGGCCTTCACCGGTGCGATCGCTTCGACCCGACGCATGGGCATCCGGTTGCGTACCGTCATCGCGACGGCAGCGCTGTTCGGCCTCCTGCAGGCCCTCGCCGGGCTGATGCCGAATCAGCTGTTCTTCTCCATGGTGCTGATCGGTGTGGGCTTCGCGAACCTGTTGTTCATCACTGGCGCCAACTCGCTCGTGCAGATCTCGTCGAACATGGCTGTGCGCGGCCGCGTGATGTCGGTCTACGTACTCGTGCTGCTCGGCGGTCAGGCCATCGGCGGCCCGTTCATGGGCTTTCTCGTCGAGACGTTCGGTGCTCACACGGCGATGGCGGTCTCGGGCCTCGCCCCGGTGGTGGCCGCGCTGGTGATCGGGGCGATCCTTGCGAAGCAGGGGCGACTGCGCCTGCGTCTGACCCTTCGCTCTGCGCCGAGGTTCGTGAGTATCATCCGCGCAGAGAAGGGATGACTGCGCCGGTACGGAGCGCGGGTCAGAGCATCCATTCACCGGAGCACATGCGATGATCTCACTGTGAGTACGACGATCGAGAAACTCCCCCTGATGCGCCGATCGGCGACGCGTGCCGTCATCATGCTGCTGGTGGGCATCGCCGCGGGGCTGATCGCCGGCATCACCAGTGGATGGGCCGACGCCGCGGTCATCGGCTGGATCTGCGCCGCACTGCTCTACAACATCTGGACCTGGGCGCGCACCCACAACAAAGACGCCACCGAGACTCAAAAGCACGCCGTTCGTGAAGACCCCTCCCGTGCTACGGCCGAACTTCTGCTTCTGCTCGCCAGTCTCGGCAGCATCGCCGCCGTGGTAGTCGTGATTCTGGGCTCGAGCGACCAGCACGGCATCGACAAGTTCGGCGCGGGAGCGCTGGGCGTGTTGAGCCTGACTCTCTCGTGGGTGCTCGTGCACACTCTGTTCACACTGCGATATGCGTCGATCTACTATCGCGACACCCCGGGCGGCATCGATTTCAACCAGAAAGAGAACCCTCGGTATAGCGACTTCGCGTACCTGGCGTTCACGATCGGCATGACGTATCAGGTGTCTGATACGACCTTTCAGACGAGCGCCTTTCGCTCGCAGGCGCTGCGCCACGCCCTGCTGTCGTACCTTTTCGGCGCGGTCATTCTGGCCTCGGCGATCAACCTCGTGGCGGGCCTGGCCAGCACGTAGGCCCATGGCTCGTCATTGACTCAGGGGCGCGCTGACTGAGGACGCGCAGGCCGCCGGCCACATATCTGTCACCGAAACACGCACATCCTCAGTTAGCACGCGCGTCGGGGACGCCGCAACCGGGCGGTGCCGCCGCCCCGCTGGCAGCGCGCGGAGAACGCTAGGCGTTCGCGCGCTCGAGAACGAGCTCACGCACCCGCGCCGCGTCGGCCTGACCCTTCATGGCCTTCATGACGGCGCCGATGACAGCTCCCGCCGCCTGAACCTTGCCGTCGCGAATCTTCGCGAGCACGTCGGGCTGCGAGGCGAGCGCCTCGTCGATGGCGGCGATCAGTGCGCCGTCATCTGATACCACGGCGAGCCCACGCCCGGCGACGACCTCGTCGGGCGTGCCTTCACCCTCGATGACACCCTCGAGCACCTGGCGAGCGAGCCGGTCGGTCAGGGTGCCCGACTCGACGAGCGCGATGAGCTCCGACACGTGAATCGGTGAGACCAGGCTCGACGCGTCGACTCCGCGCTGGTTCGCGACACGAGCGATCTCGCCGGTCCACCATTTGCGCGCGGCCTGGGCGGATGCACCGGCCGCCGTCGTGTCGACGATTTCGTTCAGCAGGCCGGAGTTGACCACGTCTTGAAACTCGAGGTCGGTGAATCCCCAGTCGGCCTTCAGCCGTCTACGGCGCAGTGCCGGCGCTTCGGGCAGAGCCGCGCGCAACTGCTCGATCAGCTCGAGGCTCGGCGCGACGGGCAGCAGATCGGGCTCGGGAAAGTACCGGTAGTCGTCGGCGTCGCTCTTCGGGCGGCCCGCCGAGGTCTGCCCGGTGTCTTCATGCCAGTGCCGGGTCTCTTGGATGATCGTTCCGCCGTTCGCCAGAATGGCGGCCTGACGCTGAATCTCGTAACGGATGGCACGCTCGACCGAGCGCAGCGAGTTGACGTTCTTCGTCTCGGTACGCGTGCCGAGTTTCGCGGGCGGCTCCCCCGGCGCGGTGCGCGGCCGCAGTGAGATGTTCGCGTCGCAGCGCAGGTTGCCGCGCTCCATCTTCGCGTCGGAGATGCCGAGTGCCACCACGATGTCGCGAATGGTCGAGACGTACGCCTTCGCGAGCTCGGGTGCGTCACCCTCGGCACCGTAAATGATCTCGGTGACGATCTCGACCAGCGGAATGCCCGCCCGGTTGTAGTCGACGAGCGAGTACTCGGCGCCCTGGATGCGTCCGGTCGCGCCGCCGACATGCGTGAGCTTGCCGGCGTCTTCTTCCATGTGCGCACGTTCGATCGGAACGGTGAACAGCCGGCCATCAGCGAGCTCGACCTCGACAGAACCGCTGAACGCGATGGGCTCGTCGAACTGCGAGATCTGGTAGTTCTTGGCCAGGTCGGGATAGAAATAGTTCTTTCGCGCGAAGCGCGAGCTGGGTGCGATCGAGCATCCGAGGGCCAGCCCCAAACTGATGGCATACTTCACGGCCTGCTCGTTGACCACCGGAAGCGACCCCGGCAGCCCCAGGTCGACGGGCGTGACGTTCGTGTTCGGTTCGCCGCCGAAGAAGTTCGGGGCGTCAGAGAACATCTTGGTCTTGGTGTTGAGCTCGACGTGCACCTCGAAACCGAGCACCGGTTCGAACAGCTCGATGGCTTTGTCGTAATCCATCAATGCGGGCTTGTCCATCAGACGGCACCTTCTTCAGACGCGAACATTTCTTGCGGGGCGAGATCGGGGGCCTGGCTGAGCAGTGTGTGGCCCCATTTCTCTTCGAGCAGCGCCTCGAGGGTTGCGCCGAGCTTGTAGAGCCGGGCATCCTCACGGGCAGGTGCCATGAATTGGATGCCGACGGGCAGGCCGTCTTCGGGCGCGAGGCCGACGGGCAGGCTGATTCCGGGAACCCCGGCGAGGTTCGCGGGAATCGTCGTGAGGTCGTTGAGGTACATCGCGAGCGGGTCGTCGAGCTTCTCGCCCAGCTTGAACGCGGTGGTCGGGGCGCTCGGGGTGACGAGCACGTCGACCTCGGCGAACACGCGAGCGAAGTCGCGCTGGATGAGCGTGCGCACCTTCTGGGCCGAGCCGTAATACGCGTCGTAGTAGCCGGCGCTCAGCGCGTAGGTGCCGAGGATGATGCGGCGCTTGACCTCAGGGCCGAAGCCGGCCTCACGGGTCGCCGCCATCACGTCTTCGACCGTGCCGCCGCCTGGCGGGTTGACGCGCAGGCCGAAACGCACGGAATCGAATTTGGCCAGGTTGCTGGAGGCCTCGGCGGGCAGAATCAGGTAGTAGGCAGAAATCGCGTACTCGAAGCTCGGAGTGCTGACCTCGACGACGTCGGCGCCGGCCGCGGTGAGGAGTACAACCGCCTCTTCGAAGCGCTGAGTGACGCCCTTTTGAAAGCCGTCGCCCTGCAGCTCTTTGACGATGCCGACCTTCAGACCCTTGAGGCTTCTCGTTTGCGCCCCCTCGCGGGCTGCTGCGGCGAAGCTCGGCCATTCGTCGCGCAAGCTGGTGGAGTCGCGCGGATCGTGGCCGCCGATCACGTCGTGCAGCAGCGCCGCGTCGAGCACGGTGCGACTGACCGGGCCGACCTGGTCGAGGCTCGAGGCGAGGGCGATGGCGCCGTAGCGGCTCACTCCCCCGTAGGTCGGCTTCATGCCGACAGAGCCGGTGACGGCGGCGGGCTGCCGGATCGACCCGCCCGTGTCGCTGCCGAGCGCGAGCGGGGCCTCGAATGCGGCCACAGCTGCAGCGCTGCCACCGCCCGAGCCGCCGGGGATGCGGTCGAGATCCCACGGGTTGTGGGTGGGGCCGTACGCGGAGTGCTCGGTCGACGAGCCCATCGCGAACTCGTCCATGTTGGTCTTGCCGAGGGGAATGAGGCCGGCGCGTCTGAGCTTCGCGACGACCGTGGCGTCGTAGGGCGGCACCCAGCCCTCGAGAATCTTCGAGCCCGCAGTACTCGGCATGTCGATGGTGCAGAGCACGTCTTTGATGGCGATCGGCACGCCGGCGAGTTCGCTGCCGCCGCGTGCTGCTCCGGTCTCGTCTGAGGTAAGGTCTCCGGATGCCCGGCGAGCGTCGATCGCACGCGCGGTAGCCCTGGCCTGGTCGGCCGCAACGTGCAGAAACGCGTGCACGTCAGGCTCGACCGCTGCGATGCGGTCGAGGTGAGCATCCACTGCTTCGAGGCTCGAGACCTCGCGGCTCGCGAGCTTCTCTGCGAGGGCAGACGCCGTGAGGCGGGTCAGATCGTGGCTCACTGCTCTTCCCCCAGAATCGCTGAGACGCGGAATCGGCTGCCGTCGTGTTCGGGCGCGCCCGAGAGAGCCTGCTCTTGGGTGAGCGTGACACCCACGACATCTTCGCGGAACACGTTCTGCAGCGGAATCGGGTGACTCGTGGCGGGTACATCGGGCGTCGCGACCTCGGTGACCTTCGCCACGTTGTCGACGATCGCCACCAGCTCGCGGGTCAGCTTCGTCACCTCGTCGGGCGTGAGCCGGATGCGCGCGAGCCCCGCGAGATGCTCGACCTGAGCGGTCGTGATCTCACCCGCGCTGCTGTCTCCGGCAGCGTGAGCCGGCCGGCTGTTGGCGCTCGTGCTGACGCTCGAGGGTGTTTCGGTTGACATGTGACTCCGTACTGCTGGGTGCGCGCGATAACGCGCCTGCGAACCCATCAAGTGTATTCGGTGCCGCCGACCGCCGCCGCCCGGTGAGACTCCCGCGCCGAGTCGAGGCAGGTACGCCCGTCTCAAACTCGGCGCATCTGTCTCACGAGCCGCCCGCGTCGGAACGAGACCATGTGAACGCCGATTCAGCTACTCCGCGAACCCGTGCACAGCTACTCAGCGGCCTCAGGCTCATCGGGCTCGGCGAGCGCCGCGGGGCCCTCGGCCAGCAGGAGCGCGAACTGCTCGGCGTTGATGATGCGGAGGCCGAGCGCCTCGGCCTTGGGGAGCTTGGAGCCGGCACCCGGGCCCGCGGCCACGAAGTCGGTCTTCTTCGAAACCGACGAGGCCGCCTTGCCGCCCGCGGCGATGATGGCCTCGATGGCCCCCTCACGACTGAACCCCTCGAGGGCGCCCGTGGCGACGATGGTGAGGCCGTCGAGCGTGCCGCCGGCGCCGACGTTCGCGCCGGGGCCAGGATGCCCGGGGGTGGCGAATTGCACGCCTGCCGCAGCCCAACGGTCGATGATCTCGACGTGCCAGTCGACCGCGAACCAATCGATGAGCGCGTCGGCGATGATTCCGCCGACGCCGTCGACCGCGGCGAGCTCCTCACGCGTCGCCGCCCGGATGGCATCGAGAGAGCCGAAATAGTCGGCGAGCGCACGCGCCGCGACAGGGCCCACGTGACGGATGCTGAGTGCCACGAGAATACGCCAGAGCGGACTGGTCTTTGCTTTGTGGATGTTCTCGATGAGCCTGATGGCGTTCTGCGAAGGAACATAGAGCTCGTCGCCGTTGAACGCACCGACCGTGTCGCTGACCGGCGCATCCGCTGCGGGAAGGAACGGGCCGTCTTTCTTCTGGCGGCGACGACGGAAGGGCGCTTCGCGTTTCGGGTCACCGTTTTCATCGAGCTTCTCGAGACCGGTCTCGTAGTCGCGCACGATGGTCGTGATGGGGAAGATCTGCTCGAGCGTCAAGTCGAACATCCCCGCCTCCGTCACGAGCGGGGGTTCGGCGGGCTGGTCGGGTTGAGTGAGTGCGGCCGCGGCGACCTCGCCGAGCACCTCGATATCGAGTGCTCCGCGCGAACCCACGTGCTCGACACGCCCGCGAACCTGGGCCGGGCAGCTGCGCGCGTTCGGGCACCGCAGATCGATGTCGTTCTCTTTCGCCGGGGCCAGCCGAGTACCGCATTCCGGGCAGAACTCCGGCATCACGAATTCGCGCTCGGTGCCGTTGCGCAGCTCGACGACCGGGCCGAGCACTTCGGGAATCACGTCGCCCGCCTTGCGCAGGATGACCGTGTCACCGATCAGCACGCCCTTCGCCTTCACGACGTCTTGGTTGTGCAGCGTGGCCTGGCGAACCTCCGAGCCGGCGACGCGCACCTTCTGCATGACGGCGAACGGAGTCGCGCGGCCCGTGCGCCCGACGCTCACGACGATGTCGAGCAGCTTCGTCTGTACCTGCTCGGGCGGGTACTTGTAGGCGATCGCCCAGCGCGGAGCACGACTGGTGGCGCCGAGTTCTTCGTGCAGAGCGAGCTCGTCGACCTTGATCACGATGCCGTCGAGCTCGTGTTCGACGCTGTACCGATGCTCACCGAAGTACTCGATGAACTCTGCGGCCCCCGCGGCCGACGGCTTCACCTGATAGTGCGTGCTCGTCGGCAGACCCCATGACTTCAGCAGATCGTAGATACCCGATTGAGTCTCGACGGGCGGGTTCGGCCAGGCGCCTATGCCGTGCACGAGCATGCGCAGCCCGGTCAGGCGCCGGTGCATCAGGTCGAGCTGCGCCGCAGTCTTGTTGTCGGCCTTCTGCCGCAGCGAGCCGCTGGCTGCGTTGCGGGCGTTGGCGAACAGCCGGTCGCCGGCGGCGAGCTGTGATGCGTTCAGCTCGTCGAATGTCGCGACGGGGAAGAAGATCTCGCCGCGAACCTCCATGAGGGGCGGATGCCCGCTGCCTTCGAGTCTGGTCGGAATGCCCGGTATGAACGCCACGTTCTCGGTGACGTCTTCACCCACCACGCCGTCACCACGGGTCGCCGCTGAGACGAGTTGCCCGTTCACGTAGCGCAAGTTCATGGCGAGCCCGTCGATCTTCAGCTCGCAGAGGTAGTGCACCGAACGGCCCGAGTCGCGCTCGACCTTCGCCGCCCACTCGCTGAACTCGTCGATCGAGAAGACGTTGTCGAGGCTGAGCATGCGCTCGGCATGCTGCACGGGCGAGAACAGCGTCGTCTCGGCACGGCCGCCGACCGTCTGGGTGGGGCTGTCTTGGCTCTGCAGTTCGGGGAAGAGGCGCTCGAGCTCGCCGAGCCGTCGCAGCATGCGGTCGTAGACTTCGTCGGAGACGAGCGACGCATCTTTGTCGTAATATGCGTCTCGCAGCTCCTGGATGCGCGTGGTCAGGTCGCCCGCTTCGTCGGCAGCGGCGGCCAGTGTCAACCGCTCGGTCGCCGCCGCTCTTGTGGCATCCCCGTCGGTCGGGACGCGTTCGGTCGCCACGTGTTCTGTTGCCGCCTCGTCGCTCACCACCCGCGTGGACTGCTCAGCCATGTCGTACGACCCCCCGATCCACGTCAGGCCGCGGCAACCGGAGTAGCACCGACCGAACGGTCCACAGCGCTGACCGTGCGATCGATGGTGGTCTGCCCCAGCACCCGCGTGCCGATGTAGACCACTGCTGTCTGGCCGGGCGAAACCCCGATGAGCGGGCTGTTCGGCCGGATCACCAGTTCGAGCGAGCCGTCGTTCTGATCGACCACCTGCGCAACGGCCGCCACAGGGTCGGCGTGCGCCCTGATCTGCACCTCGCAGTCGAAGGCGATCTCCGGGTGGGCGGGCGCCCGCCCCGCCCAGGTGAATCGTGAGCCCGCGATCTCTGCGATTGCCAGAGCCTCTTTCGGACCGACGACGACGGTGTTGGTGGCGGGCTTCACCTCGAGCACGAAGCGACGTCGGCCGTCTTCGGCCATGACTCCGAGATTCAGCCCGCGGCGCTGCCCGACGGTGAAGCTGTGCGCACCTTCATGACTGCCGATGACCGTGCCGTCGCGTTCGACGATGTCGCCGGTGGCGGTACCGACCTTCTCTGCCAGCCAGCCCTTGGTGTCGCCGTCGGCAATGAAGCAGATGTCGTGGCTGTCGGGCTTGGTGGCGACGCTGAAGCCGCGTTCCGCAGCCTCGGCCCGTACCAGCGCCTTCGAGGGAGTCGCACCCAGCGGGAACATCGAGTGGGCGAGCTGCTCGGCCGTGAGCACCCCCAGCACGTAGCTCTGGTCTTTCGCCCAGGCGCTCGCCCGGTGAAGTTCACGATTGCCGTCGGCATCGGTGAGAATCGTGGCGTAGTGGCCCGTGGCGACGGCATCGAAACCGAGGTCGAGTGCCTTCTCGAGAAGGGCGGCGAACTTGATGCGCTCGTTGCAGCGCATGCACGGGTTCGGCGTGCGGCCGGCGCTGTACTCAGCGACGAAGTCGTCGACGACATCGAGCTTGAACCGTTCGGAGAAATCCCACACGTAATACGGAATGCCGATGATGTTGGCCGCTCGCTGTGCATCGGAGGAGTCTTCGATGGTGCAGCATCCCCGGCTGCCCGTACGCAGTGTTCCGGGCATGCGACTGAGCGCGAGATGCACCCCGACCACGTCGTGCCCCGCTTCAACCGCTCGTGCCGCGGCGACCGCGGAATCGACGCCGCCACTCATTGCTGCCAGAACCTTCATGAAACAAGCATAAGCGGAGGCACCGACACCCACCGAGGAAGCAGTAGATCTGTGGAGAGGACCCGCGACACGGCTCCTGTGGCGGAGCTATTCACGAAAGCATCAGATTGATACGCAAAACTAAGAGCAATGTCTGTGCTCCTTCCCACCCGCCCCATCCCGACGGGCAGTGCCCCGCCGAGCGCTGCGCGCCGCACTCGCCGACCCGTTCTCGTGGCGCTCACCATCGCTTTTTCGCTGGTGCTCACCGCGCTGCTTCTGTTCCACACGGCCGTGCCGGATATCGGCGGCATCGGGCTGCTTCTCGACACCGCCATTCCGTGGTTCGGGCTGCTCCTCGTTCCGTTGTTCGTGCTCTCCCTGGTCAGCGGGCGCCGACGCACGCTTCTCGTGGTGCTCCTTCCCGCTCTGGTCTGGTGCCTCATTTTCGGGCCCGGTCTTGTTCCGTTGAAATGGAGCGCGCCCGCCGCATCCCAAGCCGCCGGCACGCACCTCACTGTGGCCAGCCAGAACATCGAGGCGTCATCGGGCACCGGCGCGGCCTCAGCCACAACACTCGCCGCCACCGGCGCCGACATCATCGCGCTCGAAGAGATGACTTCTGACGATTTCAACACCATCTCCTCGACCCTTGCGGCCGATTACCCCTACTCCTATGGCGTGGGCACCGTCGGGCTCTGGAGCAAATATCCGGTCATCAACGCCCAGCCCCTTAACCTGGGCCTCGGCTGGAACAGGGCACTCGCCGCCGACCTGCAGACTCCGCAGGGGTTGGTGAGCATCTACGTCATCCATGCCGCCTCAGCCCGCCCCGGAGATGTCTCCGCGCGCGACTCGATGCTCTCCGCCCTCGCCAGCACACTGCCGAATGATGAGAATAACCGCGTTCTCGCCGTGGGCGACTTCAACGCGGCGTCCACCGACCGGGCCATGGGCGGCATCGAGTCTCAGCTGACCGAGGCCAATCAGAGCGAGGGGATGCTCGGCAGCACCTGGCCCTCCAATCTGCCCGTGACGCGCCTCGATCACCTCTTGCAGCGCGGAATGACGGTCACCTCGAACACCACCCTGGCAGCCGGAGCCAGCGATCACCGCGCGATTCTCACCTCGCTGAACCTCTAGCCAGCTCGAGAACGAGGTCTTCGGCTCACGAGGAGAAACATCTCCTGGGTGAAAGCTATATAGCTGAACAATGATCACTTCATGGTAGCGTTCTGCCATGAAGAGAAGTGGTTTCCTCATTTTTGGCGTAGTTACACTGTGCACGGCGACGGTATTCGCCAGCGGCACTGCCCAGGCTGATCAATGGACAGACTCGGGCCCCGTACAGGGCGGCACAGTAGCGACGCTCCCGGCGACATCGGCTTTCGTCAGCATCAACGCGGGCGAAGACTTCAACGCGGCAGTTGGAGACAATGGTCACGTATACACCTGGGGCAGCAATAGTCACGGGCGACTCGGCAATAACGCCACGACACAGAGCCACACTCCGATTGACATCTCAGCGACCGGCGCACTCAGTGGGGTCTCGGTTACGTCGATCACCACCGGACCCGTCGCGGAGCACGCGATCGCCCTCGGAAGCAATCATCACGTCTACGCGTGGGGCGAGAACTCAGACGGCCAGGTGGGCAACGGCACAACAGTCGACAGCGGAATTCCCGTCGACGTTTCCGAAAGTGGCGCGCTGACCGGTATCACGGTGGTCGGGGCCGCTACGGGTGCGAACCACACCCTGGCCGTTGGCAGCAACGGTCACGTCTATGCGTGGGGCGAGAATGGGGCGGGCGAACTCGGAAACAATTCGACGGTCGCTAGCACCGTTCCGGTGGACATCTCTGCGACGGGAATACTCAGCGGGATCTCCGTTAGGGAGGTGTCGGCGGGTCCAGGATTTTCGATGGCGGTGAGTAGCAACGGACATGTCTATACCTGGGGTCTCAATGTGAACGGGCAGCTCGGAGACAATTCGGTGACGGATAGCCATGTTCCCATTGATGTCTCTGCAAGCGGCGCGCTGAACGGCGTGAGCATCGCAGCGATTTCCGCAGGTGCCAACCACGCCATGGCGCTGAGCGAAGCCGGCGACATCTACACCTGGGGTAACAACAGCGAGGGTCAACTCGGGGACAACTCAACAACCGACAGTCACGTTCCGGTGGCCGTAGCGACAAGTGGCGTCCTTGCCGGAATCGTCCTGCACGCTATTGCCGCAGGATCCGGATTTTCGACCGCCGTGGGCGAGAACGGCCACACGTACACATGGGGCATGAATGCGGGTGGTGAACTCGGTGACGGCACGACAACTGCGCGCCTCGTTCCGGTTGACATCTCCGCAAACGGGGGGCTCGGCGGAGTCAGCATTGCCGCGGTCGACGCTTCGCTCGCGCTCGACGTTGGGGGCAAGGTGTACGCGTGGGGGCTCAATGCGGCCGGAGAGATCGGCGACGGCTCAACTGTTGACAGCCTCGTTCCGACTCTGAGCGCACATTTCGTTCCGACGGCAGTTACGTTTGACGGTCTGCCCGGTTCCGCACTCACATATACCGCAGAGAGTGTCACGGTTACCACTCCCGCTCATCCGGCAGGCGTCGTAAGCGTTCAGACGACCGAGTCGGTATTTGGCGGAACCGCCTCCACCACATTCTCCGCATCGAAGACGTACGCGAATTCATTCACCTACCTATCGTCGCCCACTCCCCCTCCCACCACCGGAACATCCACCCCGAACCCCGGGACGCCGGCTCCGATTGACCACCTGCCTGTGGTCAGTGGATGACGCAGTTCTAGAGAGCCTTCGACGATTTTGCGTTTGAGCCAAACGCAGTGCGCCCGACCCAGCGGGATCAAATAGTCAGGCCTGTGGCGGACAGTTCGGCCTAGGCTAACCACATGACCGACGACGCTCTGCGAATCACCCAAGAAGAGGCCGCAGCCGCGGTCGAAGCCGCGCGAGTAGCGCAGGAAGCCGCCGAAGCCGCTCTGAAACGGGCGCAGGATGCGGCTGCCGCGTCGGCAGCGCCGTCTTCGACACCGGCTCCCGCACCGCAACAAGCGGAAACACCGACGCAAACTCCCGCACCTACTCCCGCAGCGGCCACTCCGACCCAAGACGTGCCCTCAACCGCCACCTCGGCCACTCCGCCCCCGCCCGCCGCAGCAACAGCCACCACGACCGGGCCGCTCGACCCGGCCGCCGTCGACGTCATCCGCGCTGGATACGCCTTCACCGGGCCGGCACTCGACATGGGAGCCCTCGTCAACGGCGACACCGACCCTGCTGTTCAGGTGCGCATTCCACTTGCCATGACAAATCGACACGGCCTGGTCGCCGGTGCCACGGGCACGGGCAAAACCAAGACGCTGCAAGTGCTCGCCGAACAGCTGTCGGCGGCCGGCGTTCCCGTCTTCGCCGCGGATATCAAGGGCGATCTCTCCGGTATCGCAACAGCCGGAGAATCGAACGACAAACTGCTGAGCCGAACAAACGGCATCGGCCAGAACTGGCGGGCGCTGGCGAGCCCCACGGAGTATTTCAGTCTCGGTGGCGCCGGCAAGGGCATCCCGATTCGCGCAACGGTCACTGGGTTCGGTTCGCTGCTCATGAGTAAGGTACTCGGCCTCAACGCCACGCAAGAGTCAAGCCTGGGCCTCGTCTTTCATTACGCAGACAAGGCGGCCCTGCCGCTTCTCGACCTCAGCGATCTGCGTGCGGTATTGACCTACCTTGCCGGCCCCGAGGGCAAATCCGAACTGACCGAGCTCGGCGGCATCTCGCCCCAGACCGTGGGCGTCATCCTGCGCGAGCTCATCACCTTCGCCGATCAGGGAGCCGACCAATTCTTCGGCGAGACCGAGATCGACACGGCCGAATTCTTGCGTGTGACCGCCGACGGCTCGGGCATCGTCAGCCTGCTCGAAGTGCCGGGCGTGGCCGACAAGCCTGCCCTCTACTCGACGTTCTTGATGTGGCTGCTCGCCGATCTCTACAACGACCTTCCCGAGGTAGGCGACCTCGACAAGCCCAAGCTCGTGTTCTTCTTCGACGAGGCCCACCTGCTGTTCCGCGACGCGTCTAAAGAGTTTCTCGCCTCGATCACGCAGACCGTGCGGCTCATCCGCTCCAAGGGCGTGGGTATTTTCTTCGTGACGCAGACGCCGAAGGATGTTCCGGGCGAGGTGCTCGCCCAACTCGGCTCACGCATCCAGCACCAGTTGCGCGCGTTCACCCCCGACGACGCGAAATCGTTGCGAGCCACGGTTTCGACCTACCCGAAATCGGGGTACGACCTCGCCGAGGTGCTGCAGAATCTCGCCACCGGAGAAGCGGTCGTCACCGTCATGAACGAGAAGGGCGCTCCCAGCCCGGTCGCCTGGACTCGTCTTCGAGCGCCGCAGGGCTCGATGTCGCCGACTCCGGATGCCCAGATCGACGCTTCGGTCGCAGCATCGCCACTCCTTCCGAAGTACGGCGCCCTCATCGACCGGGAGTCTGCGCGCGAGATTCTCACCGCCAAGCTCAACCAGGCCTCCGCCGAGTCAGCCGCGGCGGCGCAGGCGGTCGCCGACGCCAAGGCGCAGCAGGAGTCCACTAAAGCGCAGGCCGCTGCCGAGAAAGAGCAGGCCAAAGCTCAGCGCGAGGCCGAAGCCGACGCCGAGCGGGCTCGGCGGGCATCCGGAACCCGCACCACAGCGAAGGCGGCGCCCAACATCTTGGCCGATGTGCTGGGTTCGAAGGCGACGCAGTCGCTTCTCACGAGCGTCGTCTCGGGCATCTTCGGCACGAAGCGCCGCCGCTGAGGCACGCAGCAATCGTGGTCCGGCGACTCGCGGCTCGGCGCTCGGCGGCTCGGCGGCCGGGCCCTCGTCGGCTGAGCGACGTTCCACTCGACAATCGTCGGAGCTGAGCGAACCCGAGGCGTATATGGGCGCAGAGTGGGTGAGCTCCGACGAAAGTGGTGTAAAGCGCGGCGCCCCGCGGCGGAGACGAGCGCGCGGCGACGGAGAAGCGCGCTAGACGACCGCGCGGTCGGCGAAGCCGGCCTTCGAGGCGCGAGCGACCGCCGCGGGCAGCGCCGCTACGAGGGCGTCGACTTCGGCTGAGGTCGTTCCGTGACCGAGCGTGAACCGCAGCGCGCCGCGCGCCTCGGGCTCCGGTACGCCCATCGCCGTGAGCACATGCGACACTTCCGGCACGCCAGCCTGGCATGCCGAGCCGGTCGACACCGAAAAACCTGCCACATCGAGCAAGAAGAGCAGCGAGTCGCCCTCGCACCCCGCGAAAGTGAAGTGCGCGTTGCCGGCGAGCCGACCATCCGGTGCCGGGTCGCCGCGCAAGACCGCGGTCGGCACGGCCGAGTGGATGCCCGAAACCAGCCGATCGCGCAGCCCCCCGAGCTCGGCGACGAACGACGGCATCGTCGAAACAGCGCTCTTCGCTGCCGCCGCGAAGGCCACCGCTCCCGCCACATCTTGCGTACCGGATCGCCCGCGCTGCTGCCCGCCCCCGTGAATCAGCGGAACCACCTCGGCCGTTCGCGCCAGCAACAGCGCCCCCACGCCCACCGGACCACCGATCTTGTGGGCCGAAACGCTGAGCGCTGCCACTGCGATCTCGTGGAAGTCGATGGGCAGGTATCCGTACGCCGACACCGCGTCGACGTGCACGGGCACGCTATACCTCGCAGCAACGGCCGCAAGGTCGGCGACGGGCTGAATCGTGCCGACCTCGTTGTTCGCCCACAAGAAACTGACCAGCGCCACGTCGTCGGCCGCTCCGCCCGCAGCGAGCGCCGCCTCGAGCACCGCGGGCGAAAGCCGCCCGAGCGAATCGACCGGCAGCCACTCGATGACGGCGCCCTCATACTGCGCCAGCCACTCCACGGCGTCGTTCGTCGCGTGGTGCTCGCCACCGGGCACCAGCACCCGCGGGCGTCGAGGGATACCCGCGCCATCGGCGCTCGTCGCCGCGCCGCCACCCTGCCGCTGCCAGTACAGCCCTTTGATGCCGAGGTTGATCGACTCCGTGCCACCCGACGTGAACACCACTTCAACCGGGTCTGCCCCGAGTGACTCGGCGACCGTCTCGCGCGACTCCTCGAGCATCCGCTTCGCCTGCTGGCCCTGGCTGTGAATCGACGATGGATTTCCCACAACGCGCAGTGCCGACACATAGGCCGCGAGAGCCGAAGGCAGCAGGGGCGTGGTCGCCGCGTGATCGAGGTAAATGGCCATGGCCGTCGGCAAGCTTTCGTGTTCGTTGGCGTAACAACTACTCACTACTCTAAGACTCATGACCACAGCCGATCCCTTCGCTCACCTCGGTATCAGGCAGACAGCGTCGGGCGGCGAGATCAGGGTCTGGTCTGAGAATGCCAGCCAGATCGAGCTCTGCCTGTTCGATCACAAAGACGCCAACTGGGTCTTCAAGACGCTGCCGATGGTGCGCGACGCGAACAACGTCTGGTACGCGAAGACGAAGGCGTTCGCGCCCGGGCGCAAGTACGCCTTGCGGGTCAGCGGGCCCGACGGGCCGATGAACGCCTTCGACCCCAACATCCTGCTCATCGACCCGTACGCCCGCGGCCTCACGAGAACCGGCCCCGACCTGTGGCGCGGCGTCGTGGTCGACGACGAGTTCAACTGGAACGGCGTCACCAAGCCCCACACCGCCCTCGATCACACTGTTATCTATGAGGGTCACGTCAAGGGGCTCAGCAAGCTCAACAACCGGATGCCCGAACACCTGCGCGGCACGTACGCCGGCCTTGCGCACGAAACCACCATCAGCTACCTCAAGAAGCTCGGCGTCACCGCGGTGCAGCTGCTGCCGGTGCACGCGTTCGTCTCCGAGCGCCGCCTCATGAAGCAGGGGCTCAGCAACTACTGGGGCTACAACACGCTGAACTTCTTCAGCCCGCACAACTTCTACGGCACCCGCGCCGCCCAAGCCGAAGGCCCGAGCGGGGTGCTGCGCGAGTTCAAGGGAATGGTCAAGCTGCTGCACGAAGCCGGCCTCGAGGTCATTCTCGACGTGGTGTACAACCACACCGCCGAGGAGGGCCGTATGGGGCCGACCACGAGTCTGCGCGGTATCGACAATGCCAACTACTATCGCCAGACCCGCGCCGGCGCCTACATCGACGTGACCGGTTGCGGCAACAGCGTCAATACCCCGGTTCCGGCGGTGTCGCGGTTGATTCTCGACTCGCTGAAGTACTGGGCCAACGATGTGCAGGTCGATGGATTCCGCTTCGATCTCGCCGCCACGCTCGGGCGCGACGGCAACCACTCGTTCGACCCCGGGCATCCGCTCATTCAGGGCATCATCACCGACCCGTCCCTGAAAGACGTCAAGATGATCGCCGAGCCCTGGGATGTGGGCATGGGCGGCTGGCAGACGGGCAACTTCCCGGCCGGCTGGCATGAATGGAACGACCGCTATCGCGACCGCATGCGCAAATTCTGGCTGCGCGACATCCGCTCGATTCGAGAAAACGGCTCGTTGGGCGACGGCGTCGGGATGCTCGCCACCCGCCTCGCCGGCTCGTCGAACACCTTCTCGCACGAACGTGGCCCGCTCGCGTCGGTGAACTTCATCACGGCGCACGACGGTTTCACCATGGCCGACCTCACCGCCTACGACGTGAAGCACAACGTGGGCAACGGAGAGTCGAACCGCGACGGAACCGACAACAACATGTCGTACAACCACGGCGTGGAGGGTGCCACCTCGAACCGCACCATAGAGGCGACCAGGCGGCGCACGATCCGCAACCTGATGGGCACGCTGCTGCTCTCGGCCGGCGTGCCCATGATCACGGCGGGCGACGAATTCGGCCGCAGCCAGAAGGGCAACAACAACGCCTACTGTCACGACTCCGAGCTCACCTGGCTGAGCTGGGATCGCCGCAAGTGGCAGAACGGACTCTGGCACACCACGCAGCACCTCCTGCGTCTGCGTCGTGAGAACCCGGCATTGCGCCCGGTGCGTTTCGGCGTGTTAGGCGAGACCACCCCGAGCGCCAGCCAGATGGACTGGTACGACGGCGAAGGCAACTCCATGAGCGTCTACGAGTGGAATTCGCCCGAGAACCGCACCCTGCAATTCTTGGCGGCATCGACCCCGGAGCACGAGCCGTTCAATCGCATTCTCGTGGTGATCCATGGCATCGAGTCGCCGACGAGCGTGATTCTGCCGCACCACGAGGGCGTGTCGCAGTACACCCTGCTGTGGGACAGCTCGTTCGACTCTCCCCCGTCGCTCGAGGCCGAGCCGATCATCCGGATGCCCGGGTCGGACTACGACGTGGCCGCCTCCTCCATTCAGCTCTTCCGCGCCGACTGACTCACCGTGGAGGCGGCGCTGACGCAACACTGACGCAGCACCGGTTGAGTAGGCTTGAGAGGTACGGGAGGAGTTGTGACCGTGACACGTGTCGACGGAGTGCGAAAGCGGCGCGAGCGAGGTTCGATCGCCCCCGAAGACATCATCGACGCAGCATTCGCCGTCGCTGAACGCGATTCGATCGACAACCTCAGCGTGCAGGAGGTCGCGAAGCATCTCGACATCGCGGTGACCAGTGTGTTCTGGCACTTCCGCAAGAAAGAGAACCTGCTTCGAGCGATGAGCGACGAAGCGATTCAGGCCGTTCAACAGCTGCTGCCGTCGCCGAATACGGCGATTTCGTGGCGCGCCTTTCTCGAGGAGTACTACACGAAGATGCGCGAGGTGTATCGAACGAATGACGTGCTCGCCGATCTCGTTCTGATCCGGCTGAGCGAATATTCCCTGGCCTCGACCCATCTCACCTATCAAGGGGTCGAAAAAATCGTCGCTCTGCTGGTTTCGGCCGGCTTCTCGCCGGTGAATGCATGGCGATTGAACGGCACCTTGCTCACCTACACCCGCGGCATCATCATCTCCGAGCGCACACAGCGCATTCAGCAGGTCGCCACGATCGACGAGCGGCAATCGACCCTCATCGTGCCGCAATCGATGCCGCAGCTCTTCGAACTCGTTCAGACGAACTCTGTTTCGCTCTCGATGGCATCCGACGACGATTTCACATTCGGTCTCTCGGTGCTTCTGTCAGGCTTCGAGCAACTGCTGAAGAGCGACCAGCAACGCGTCAGCGACTGATCTTGCCCATCAGGCTCGCGATCGGGCGCAGCACGATCGGACGCGCGGCGATCCAGCCGGCGGCGATGACGACCGCCGAGCCGGCGAACAGCGCAAAGCCCCACCAGTTCACCTCATCGCTGCCGCCGTACATGTGGTTGAGGTTTCGAAGCGCCCCAGTGGCGAACACCAAGACCACGTGCACTATCACGAAAACCACGAACACCAGCATCACCGGGTAGTGGATGGCTCGTGCGTGCTCGATCGGATAGATTCTGTTCACTCGAGCCTTCGCCGGCCACGCTCCCGACATGCGCACGCCAGTGATAAAGGCCAGCGGTGCGGCGAGAAACACGATCACGAAGTACGACAGCACCTGCAGTGCGTTGTAGTTCACCCAGCCGTCTTCGGTCGGCCAGTTCAGCGAAGCATATTGGATGCCCGCCGACACGGCATTCGGAACGATGTTCCAGCTCGTCGGAACGATGCGCACCCACTGCCCGGTGACAAAGAGCAGCACGATGAAAACGAGACCGTTCGTCACCCAGAGTGCGTCGAGACTGAGATGCAGCCAGAGGTCGAGGCTGATCTTCTTCGGGGGGTTCTTGGTGCGGATGAGCCCGAAGTTGTTTCGTGTCCAGTGCGCTGCGGGTCGTTTCATCGTGCGCACCAGCCAGCCCGATCTGATGATCAGAACGAGAAAGAACGCGTTCAGGAAGTGCTGCCACTGAACCCAAGCGGGAAAGCCGATCGGCGCCCAGCTCGGTAGTGCGCTTTGGCCGGGATAGGTCGTGATGAAGTCGTGCATGGCCGGAAGATCGCGCAGCCACCGCGCGCCGAAGACGACGATGAGCAGCACGATGATCACGGCGGGAACGATCCAGACGAGCCGGAACCAGGAGCCGGCCCGGAACGCCGAAAGTCGCATCGAGGCACTCGTGCGAGACATCAGGATCGACGATCTTCGATCGCTCGCACGAGCTGCGGAACAACGCTGAAGACATCGCCCACGATTCCGAAATCAGCGATGTCGAAGATCGGAGCGTCTTGGTCTTTATTGATCGCCACAATGGTCTTCGCTGTCTGCATTCCCGCGCGGTGCTGAATCGCACCGGAAATACCGAGGGCAACGTAGAGATCCGGCGAAACCGTGACACCGGTCTGGCCTACCTGATGGCTCTGCGGCACGTATCCCGCATCGACGGCGGCGCGCGAGGCACCGACCGCGGCGCCGAGCACGTCGGCGAGACCTTCGACCAGCGAGAAGTTCTCGGCCGAGCCGAGACCACGCCCGCCCGAAACGACCATCTTGGCTCCGCGAAGTTCGGGCCGAGTGGAGTTCGAGACGATCTCTTCGACCGCATCGATCACGGCTGCATGACTCGTCAGATCAGCGGTCACAGCCATCACGACCAGTTCTGGATCGTGTTCCGGTGCGGCGCCTTCGAACGACGCCAAGCGAACGGTGATGA
The DNA here is from genome assembly GCA_025463745.1 of Subtercola sp. GTDB lineage: Bacteria > Actinomycetota > Actinomycetes > Actinomycetales > Microbacteriaceae > Subtercola. The sequence continues at coordinate 44,269 of JAODBB010000092.1, read as the reverse complement.
TCGCGAGCCGAGAGGCGATTGCCCATTCCGCGACGTAGGCGCCCCCGAAGACCGCATGGGTCGAGACGATCGCGTCACCGCCTATTCGCAGATCGACCACATCGAGCAGCAGACCGCCCGCGGTTCGCGCGGCCAGCCGCCCCGCGATGTCTCGTCCGTCGATCGTGTTCGACACGATGACAGCTGATGGGGAGAAATGCGCAACCGCCGAAGCCAACGCCTCGGGCTGCGGACCGGTGAGGCGTGTGGCGACGTCGGCGGAGACGGCGTTGTAGACGGTCGCCGCACCGTATTGCCCCAGTAGCCGCACCTTCTCCGCCGAGATCGGCTGTGCTGTGACGACGACGGCAATCGGAGTGCCCAGCCTCGATGCAGCGACGAGCAGCTCAGTTGCCGACCCCCGAATCACCCCGCTGATGCTCGTATCGATGAGAACGACGACATTCGACATGATTTTCCTCTTAGATCAGGCGTTCGGATGCGAGGTAGTCCACCAACTGGGCGCTCGCCGTTCCGTCGTCGATGACTTTCGTACCGGAACCGCGCGCGGCGCGTTCGAGGGTCGAGACGAGAATCGACTTCGAAACAGAGCCCTCGACCCCGATACCGAGTTGAGAAAGAGTGAGAACCGTCAGCGGCTTGCGCTTAGCGGTCATGATTCCCTTGAAGTTCGGAAATCGGGCGTCCGCCGAACTCTCGGTGATCGACACGACGGCGGGAAGAGCGGTGTGAACACGGAGCGATTCGAACTCCGTCTCGCGCGATCCGCTCACCTCCGAGCTCGTCACAGCGACCGAACCGAGGGAGCTCAACAGGGCAACGCCGAGGAATTCGGCAATGAGTGCCGGCACGATACCCCCGCGGCCGTCGGTTGACTCGTTGCCGGCAAGAATCAGATCGACGCCCTGCTGGGCGAGAGCGGCTGAGAGAACTTCGGCGGTAGTCGCGGCATCCGACCCCTGCAGTTCGTCATCGAGGATGTGGATGGCCGAATCGGCGCCCATCGACAAGCATTTTCTCAGAGCATCCTTCGCCCCCGTCGGCCCCATCGAGATCACGATGACTTCGGTGGACTTGTCGGCGTCTCTGTGGCTGAGAGCCACTTCAAGTGCGCGTTCATTGATCTCGTCGGCCACTTGGTCGTCGTCGAGACGATCAATCAATCCCGTCGTGGTGTCGAGTCTTCGCTCGCCGTAGGTATCGGGCACGTGCTTCACCAGTACCGCGATTTTCATAGAACATCTCTCTTTCAGGCGTACCGCAGGAGAACGGCGCAATTGGCATCATTCTCGTTACCGTTGATACTACCGTATATGCGACGGTAGTATCAACGGTAGATGGATGGAGTCATCGGAAGCGCTCACCGATCCGGCCTGCGCGACGGCGGGCGCATTGGCTTCGTCGCCGACGGCGTCTTCGAATCGTGCACCGCTCGGATCTCCCGCCGCATGCCGGGCCGCAAGATAGCCGCCGAGCATTCCGCGTGTGTTGGCCTGACCACTGGTGTAGCCGGCACCGAACTCGACCATCGCCATCGAATTGCCTGCGACGTACAGGCCCTCGATCGGCTCGTCATCCCAGGTCAGTACTCGGTTGTGGGCGTCTGCGGCGAGTCCGACGTTCGAGAGCCCGATATTCAGCGGCTCCATCCTGATGGCGTAGAACGGGGCCTTCTCGATCGAGCCGAGATTGCTGTTGCCCTCGATGGTGATGTCACCGAAACTCTTGGCCGACCAGGGCCGCTCCCCACGGTGAAAGTCTTCGTCATTGTCGTTCGCGACAAAAGCATTGAATCTCGTGATCTCTGCTTCAAGGCCATCAGGGTCGATGCCGGCTTTGCGCGCCAGTTCACGGATGCTGTCGGCCTTGATCACGACAGCATCAGGGATCTCCTCACCCGGCGCATAAGGCCCGAAGTAGTAGCGCTGCCTGGCCTGACTGTCTTGAATGCCCCAATACGGATAGTTCTCGTGCTGCATCGTCGCGCCGTCGATCTTCTTCAACGCGAAGCCGACAGAGCGGTAGAACGACTCTTCGGCGAACCGTTTACCCGCTCGATTGACGGCGATCGCGTGCGGCACGCCGATGATGCCGGCCCCGAGCCGCCAAAGCGGTTTCTCGTTGTACTCCTCACCCTCGATGTGGAATCCGGCGTTCAACGACTGGGGAACCTGCGTGATCCGGCCGCCCAGCCGGCCGGCGAGCTTCAGCGCGTCACCGGTCACTTCGTGCGGGCCGGCAGCCTTGACGTTCGGCACCATCGTGAACGCGGAGTGCGCCGACTCGTTCCAGTCATAGGCGCCTGCGGCGATCAGGACCCCCTTGTTCGCCTTGATGTAGTAGTCCGACCCGTCTTTCGTGGCGCGAACGCCGACGACGCGACCGCCGTCAGCGATCAACTCCTGCGCCGGTGTGCTCGTGTAGATCGTAATGTGACGGTCGAGCGCGGCCTTCACGAAGTTGGCACCGAGACCGGGGCCGTAGGTGCGCTGATCGTTTTTCACTCGTTCGTCGAACAGAGTCTTATCCCACGACGCGAAAGCCATATTGCCGCCGTGTTCGACAGCCTCGCTCATGGTCAGACCCGATGTCATCTGCGGGGAGAGATGGGTGCGACTCTGCCATTCGCCGAGCGACGCGCCGTCGAACGGCGCGCTTTCCAGATAACGGCCGTCGGAGCGCGAACCGTCGGCGTTCGGGTAATAGTAGTCGGGGAAGTCTTTGATGACCGCCAGCCCGATGTTCGCATTCTCTTCGAACCACTTCACGACCAGTCGAGCGTGCACCAGGTAGTTACGAGCCATCTTCTCGTCGTTGTACCCGGCTCCGGTGGCGAGCACATACCTCAATGCTTCGTCGAGCGAGTCTTCGACTCCCAGCTCGCGTTGATGGTGATTGGCCGGAGCCCAGAGCTGGCCGCCAGAGTAGGCGGTGACCCCACCGACCGTAGGCGCCTTCTCGAGCACAATCGCTCTCAGACCCCACGCCTCGGCCACAACTGCACCCGACAATCCGCCGATTCCCGATCCGATCGAGATGAAATCCGTTTCTTCGCTCCACTTCTGCGGAATCTTCGAACTCATAACCCACGCGTCCTCTCGCCTCCGGTTGTGAGGCTATATCTATATATACTATTTTCTATTCTTGTGGAATGATCCTCAGATAGTCGATGTGCATCGCTATCTGATTAAGAGCGGCCTGCAGGTACGGTCCACTGAGGCCCGACCAGCCCGCCGACCATCGCACCCGCTCGGCCACGCGCCAGACCGTCAGTTCGTCGACGCCGAGATCACTGTCGTCTCGCGCAACAGACTCGAGAACTTCGGCCACTTCCGCCGAGCGCCGCAGATGATGCCGCCTCGTCTGGTCGATTCGCGCCGCGAGGCCAGTGAATCGGTAGCCGTGCCCGGGGAGAACGTGGTGGTCGTCATAGCTGCTGACCACATCGAGTGAGTGCAGATAATCGCGCAAGGGGTTCGAGTCGCCGCGGCCGCCGAGCCCGATGCCGGGATGAACCGTAGGCAGCACATGGTCTCCGGTCAGAATGAGCCGTTCGTCGGGCTCGACGAGGCAGATGCTCCCCTTCGTGTGCCCGGGCGCCCAGATCGTCGACATCGAGCGCCCGGCAATGGGAAGAATGTCTCCATCGTCGAGAAGCACATCGGCCGAGATCGCCGAGACCGTGTAGTTCAGCATGGTCGCAGCGACGAGTTCGTCGCTGCGCACGCTGGGAACACCCCAGAGAGCCAGCTGCTCTCGAATACGAGAGCGCTCGGGATCGCCTGCTCGCTCGAGCAGGAGTTGATCGACGGCGCTCTGTTCGGCACGATGCAGAACGATCGAAGCACCGGATGCCCGGACGAGGCGCTCGGCCATGCCCAGGTGATCGGAATGAAGGTGCGTGACGATCACCGAAGCGACATCGCTGACCGTCTTGCCGATGCGACGCAGAGCGCGCTCGAATGCGCTCCAATAGGAATCGGAGTCCCAGCCCGGGTCGACGACATGGACGCCGCCCGCGGAATCTTCGATGAGATAACACAGTACGAAGGGCATGTGCCCGGCGGGCAGCGGCAGGGGCAGCAGCCAGAGGCCCGGGGCGATCTCCTCGAATGCGGGAGCACCGTTTTCCTGTTTTTCTGACACCACTGTCACCTAGCTAGTCTGTCACAGGGGAGTCCAAACGGCTATGATATATTTTGCATAATCTAGAACGCTCCTTCCTGGGGCGCCATCACTCCATGGGAGGACCTCCGGATGCTCGATCAAGACACGGTGCTGACCAGCACGATGCCGGAGATTGTGGCGACGGCATCTGCGACGGTCGATTTTCCTGAGCTGCGTGAACGCGTGCGTGCCCTGTGCGCCGAGTTTCCCGACAGTTATTGGCGAGAACTCGATCTGACCCGCGACTACCCCACCCGCTTTGTCGAGGCCTTGACGGCTTCGACGCTGCTGTCGGCACTCATTCCGACTCAATATGGCGGCTTGGGGCTCGGCCTCAGTGAGGCGAGCGTCATCTTGCAAGAGATCAATCGCTCAGGTGGGCACTCGGCCGCGTGCCATGCGCAGATGTACACCATGGGAGCACTCCTCCGTCACGGCAGCAACGAACAGAAGCAGAAGTATCTGCCGCGTATCGCTGCGGGCGAGTTACGTCTGCAAGCATTCTCGATCACCGAGAAAGAGGCGGGTTCTGACACGACGTCGATCGTCACCACGGCGGAGCGCGATGGCGACAATTACGTCATCAACGGTCACAAGAGTTGGACCAGCCGAATCGAACAGAGCGATCTCTTGATAGTGCTGGCCAGAACCTCGGCGAAGACCGCGGCGAAGGCTTCCCGCTCCGACGGCCTCAGCCTCTTTCTCGTCGACCTGCGCCACGTGCGCGCCGAACAGCCCGACGCCATTGTGGTCGAGCCCGTGCGCACGATGTTCAACTATGCGACCAACCAGGTGACCTACCGCAACCTCCGTATTCCCGCCGACGCTCTGCTCGGCACCGAGGGGCAAGGCTTTCGCCACGTTCTTGACGGCTGGAACGCGGAACGCATCCTTCTCGCCGCCGAGGCGGTCGGCGACGGTCTCTGGTTTACCGAACGCGCCGTGGCCTACGCACAACAGCGCTCCGTCTTCGGGTCATCGATCGGCGCCTATCAGGGCGTCGCCTTTCCGATCGCTGAGGCATACATGCAGCTGCGAGCGGCAGACCTCCTGCGTATCGACGCCGCACGCCGGTTCGACACCGAGCAGTCGTGCGGCCCGGAGGCCAATATGGCCAAATATCTCTGCTCCACCGCGAGCTGGGCGGCGGCGAACGCCTGCCTCGACACGCACGGCGGTTATGGATTCGTCGACGAATACGATGTCGAGCGCAAGTTCCGCGAGACCCGGATGTTCAGCGTCGCACCCGTGAACAACAATCTCATCAAAGCATTTGTGGCGACGAACGTTCTCGGCCTGCCGAAGTCGTACTGACGAGCGCTGAATCCCAGCCCTCAGCCGGCCCTGAACTCGCCTGCACCCGCTCGAACAGCCTCGATTCGTTCATCCATGTGACGAGCGAGCTGCTCACCGGCGTGCTGAACATGTTCGACCATACGTGAACGGGCCGCCTCTGAATCATGCGAGCGAACGGCGTCGAGCAGCCCGGCGTGGTCGGCGACCGTCGTCTCGGGCCAGCCCTCGATCGAGGCATAGAAGCGGCGCGGCGCGTACCGCGAAGACAGCTTCAGCACCCAGGCGAGTTTCGGCGCGTCGGCGGCGAGGTTGATCTCCCGATGAAATTGATGGTTCCACTCTTCGAGTGCGGTCAGGTCACCCGCACGGGCAGAGGCAGTCAGGTTCGCATGGATCTCTTCGAGCCTGGCCAGCTGTTCGGGACTGATGTGCGATGCGGTTCGTGCGGCGAGTTCGCCCGCCACCATCGACTGCACAAGAAACATGTCGCGAATATCATCCCCGGTGACCTGAGCCACAGTGAACCCTCTTCGCGGGGCGAGGTCGAGAAAGCCCTCGGCGCGCAGTGCCTGCAGTGCTTCACGAGCCGGGGTAGACGAGATTCCGAGTTCTGCCGCAATGACCTCGGGACGTACGTGGGCGCCGGGAGTGAGCGTGCCAGAGGTGATCTGGTCACGAACATAGGAGGCCGCTTCGTCGCCGAGCTGGGGCCGAGCGCGTCGCTCGAGCGGTTCGTTGGTCACAGTGATCTCCTGGTGGTCGGAGGGCGACAGCGCACTCAGACCGCGGCAACCCTCGACTACATAATATTGTGGGCGCGTCGGGATTCGCGCATTGCCTCGATCTCACCGCGAATGCGAGTCGTATCCGCGCCGAGCGCGGGTACCGCACCCATCACTGGCTGCCACTGTGCCGTCACCGCCGGCAACAATACTCGAGCCTCGCCGTTGGGAGTATCGATCTGGCGCCAGCGGTGCCGAGCCGCCAGCTGTGGATGCCCGGTCAGCCCACCCATGTCACGAAGGGCGGCATTGGCGATCTCTGCCGCGTCGAGCCTGCCCACCACCTCGTCGCGCGTCAATCGCGAGAGTACAGGTTCGATGGCTGCGAGCAACGCCACGCGATTCGTGACCCGCAGCGTGTTGTTCGCAAAGCGAGCATCATCGGCGAGCGGTTCGTCGCCGAGTACCTGCGTACAGAATCTCCGCCACTCCCGTTCGTTCTGCACGGCCAAGAACACGGTGCCGTCGTCGCACGCGAACGGGCCGTATGGGGCGATGCTCGCGTGTGAAGCGCCCGTTCGAGCCGGAGCTGCTCCCCCGTACGCCGCGTACAGTTCGGGCTGGCTCATCCATTCGGCGAGCGCCTCGAGCATCGAAATCTCCAACTTCTGACCCTGCCCGGTTCGGCCACGCTGAATCACCGCAGAGAGAATGCCGGAATAGGCGTACATGCCGGCAGCGATATCGGCGATCGATACGCCGACTTTCGAGGGCGTCTGGGCGGTTCCCGTCACCGACAGCAAGCCCGCTTCGCATTGGATCAGCAGATCGTAGGCTTTTTTCGAACGGTAGGGTCCGCTGCTGCCGTAGCCGGAGATCGAGGCATAGATCAGCGCAGGGTTCAGTGCGAGGGCGTCGTCTGGCCCGATGCCTAGTCGCTCCACTGCGCCAGGCGCGAGATTCTGCACCACGATGTCGGCCGTTCGAATCAACTCTTTCAGATCATCCAGTTCGTCAGCCGACTTCAGGTCGAGCACCACGCTCTCTTTCGAACGGTTGAGCCAGACGAAGTAGCTCGCCAGTCCGTTCACTCGGTCGTCGTATCCCCGAGCGAAATCACCGGCTTCACGCTCGATCTTGATCACCCGCGCGCCAAGATCGGCGAGCTGTCTGGTGGCGAAGGGAGCAGACACCGCTTGTTCGAGAGAGACGACGGTCATTCCGTCGAGCGGACGAGGCATCACGAGACGTTTACTCCTTCGGCGACGATCTGGCGTGCCCGTTCCAGCACGGGCCGGTCGATCATCTCGCCATCGAACGCGGCGGCACCATCGTCGCTGGCCGCGGCGAGCAGCGAACGGGCACGAGCGACTTCGGCCCCGGTGGGCCGAAAGGCCTGCTCGACCACGTTCACCTGCGCCGGGTGAATGCACAACTTTCCGCCCATTCCGAATCGGCGCGCCCGGCGAGCCGAGACGACTACGGCTTCGGTATCGCCGATCGCGAGTGAGGGGGTGTCGATCGGGGCGGCAAGGGCTGCCGCCCGTGAGACCGCGACCAGGCGCGATTGCGCATACGCTAAGACGTCGTCGTCGGGGCGCGCGCCGATGTCGAGCGAATAGTCGACGGCGCCGAATGCGAACCGAACCACTCCCGGCACCGCCGCCAGTTCGGAGCATGCCACCAGGCCACGTGCACTCTCGATCAACGCAACGATCGGCACACCGAGGCGTTCGGCCACGGTGCCGAGCGACGCGGCGTCTTCAGAATGCGAGACGATGACCGCCCGGGGCGGGCGGCGGGCTGCAGCCAGGGCATCCAGATCGGCCTCGAATGCAGCAGTACCCGGGGCGTTCAGCCGCACCGCCAGACCGACACCGTTGTTCAACGCCGCAACAACGTCACGGCGCGCGGCCGGCTTCGCGAGGGGCGCCACGGCATCTTCGAGGTCGGCGATCACCACGTCGGCACCCGAGTTCACGGCCTTGGCGAACCGATCGGGCCGATCGCCGGGTACGAACAGCCACGTTCGTGCCGCCGCAAGCGAGCGGATGTTCGGCGCATCGTGCCCGGTGTCGACGTTCTCGCCGACAGGCGATCCGTCGTCTGGCGCTGTCGTCATGAGCGCGGAACCTGCTTGCCGTCGGTCGAGCCGGGGATGTCAGGCAGCGAGTCTTCTGACGGCCGCACTGCCGCGCCGACAGGCACGTGACCGGCGCGGTAGACCATGAAGGTTCGCAGATAGCTGATCACAACGACGCCGTGCTGGTTGAATCCCTCCGTGGCCACCTTGACGATTCCCACATTCGGTCGCGATGAGGAAGCACGGGTTTCGAGCACCTTCGACCGCGAGTACAAAGTGTCGCCGTTGAAGACAGGTGCGGGCAGTCGCACCTCGTCCCAGCCCAGATTCGCGAGAACATTGAACGAGAGGTCGATGACCGACTGACCCGTGACGAGAGCCAAGACGTAGGCCGAGTTCACCAGCACACGCCCGAATTCGGTGCCCTTGGCGTAGTTCTCGTCGAAATGCGCCTTCGCGGTGTTCTGGGTGAGCAACGTGAACCATTGGTTGTCGGTCGAGGTGATTGTCTTGCCGAGTGGGTGATAGTAGATGTCGCCAACCTCGAAGTCTTCGAACACCCGTCCGCTCCAGGTTTCTTTGCTCATGCCGCTTCTCCTCGGTTCGGTTCGGGTATAAAGGTGTCACCGTGTCAGACTATATAATATTGAATCTGAAGCACAACGCAGAGAACGGTCTCTCATGCAACCCAGTCCCGTGCAGCGCCTGGTCGCCATTGACGACATCCAGCACCTCAAGGCGCGCTACTTCCGGTGCCTCGACGCGCACGATTGGTCTGGCCTCTCGGCCCTGTTCACGCCAGACGCCCTGCTCCTGGTTCCCGCGTGGCACGAGCCGAAAGGCCTCGTCGATGCCCTCGCTGCATTCGCCGAGACGATGGCTGCCATCGAGTCGATACACACCGCCACGATGCCCGAAATCGAGGTATCGACCACCGATCGGGCATCCGCGATCTGGCAGATGACCGATCGGCTCTATGGCAAGATCGGCGATTCGACCGAGTACTACAACCTGGTGCAGGGATTCGGTCACTACGCCGAGCTCTATCGCAAGGTCGGCTCTCAGTGGCTGATCAGCGAGCTCGTGTTGACGCGCGACCGAAGAGACCAGATGGGGCCGATCCGAAAGATCTACGGGGCGGCGACAGCAAGCGCCGCGTCGCCGTCAGAGGTCGAGTCCACGCTGAACGACCCGAACAGCGCGCGCTCGAGCAGCACCGACACGAGTTCGATCTGATGTGCGCGCGTACGGGGCAGGTTGTTGAGTTGAAATGCCTCGGGAACCTGGTCGAGAAGCGAAACCACGAAGATCTCAGAAACACGCAAATCGATCGGATGCCCGCGCTCGACCTTGCCCAGAAGCACGAACAATGAGCGGCGCAGAGTCTCGACAACCTCTCCGCGCATGCTGCTGAGTTCAGCGTTCGTCGGCGAGCGCTCCATCCATACGCGGTAGACGCCGCGGTATTCCTCACTCAGCGAGATGGTGGAACCGACCCACTCACGGAGCGAAGCGGCGCCCGTCGAGTCCATCGAAATGCGTTCGAGTCTGCGGCCCACGGCGACGGAATCTTGCGTGCACATGCTGGCGATCGCCATGAGCAAATCGATCTTTCCGTCGAAATACTTGTAGAACGTACCCCGCGCGAAGCCGGCATCCGTGACGATGTCGTCGATGTTTGCTCGCTGAAACCCACGATCGGCGAAAATTTTCGCGCCCGACTTGATGAGGGCGTGAACCGTGCTCGCGCTCTTCGCGGTCAGACCGGCGAGGCGTTCGTTGTAACGGGCGGTCGGCGCCTCGATGTGGTTCGCGAGATACTTGCCCGAGACGCGCTGCTGATACCAGCGGCGCGGCACCTCCCTGCCTCCCCGCGTCGCCAGTGGTGGTGAATCGGGAAACAACATCAGCTGAATCACCACCGCGAAGTGATAACCGCGCTCGTCGGCGACATCGGCTGGTGCGCTGCCCATTTGGCGCAGGTAGTTGAAGCGGAGAATGACTCCGGTCAGAATGGCCGCCACGTCATCGACATCGACGTCGGTCACGCCGCTCTCGCGCAATCGCCTCGCGACCCGCTTATTGAAGTTCGTATTGAACTGGGCGACCAGGGAACCGACCGGAACCGCGGGGGTATCGATGTTGGCCCATTCGACGAAGAGCGTCGCGTACTGATCGTAGACTCTCGCCCATTCCGAGAGCCACCATCGCAAGTTGGCGAACCCTCCGGGTGTCGGCCCCAGCAAGCCGAGGTTCTTCACCACATCGACGACAGCGGCGCCGCACTCCTCAAGCAACTCGACGAAGATCTTCTCTTTACTCGGAAAGTACTGGTAGAGAGTCGCACGCGAGGTGCCCACTTCAGCGGCGATGTCTTGAATGGTCGCGTCATGAAAACCGCGCGAGGCGAAGACCTTGAGCGACGCTTCCAGGATGCGTTCGAGCGTGCGTGTTCCGCGAGGGCCGATCGACGGGCTCGTGGGGCCGTAGCTCTGGCGCCTGTGCCCCGACTGTTCGCTCATTCCTCTAGTATGCCTGCGGCACGAGAAAGTCAGCCTCGCCCTGCAGGGCAGTGTCGCCGGTCTGTCTCATCATCGAGAGCGAAATGCTGACGAGTGTTCCGTCGGCGTGCCGTTGCGTCTTGGTGACCTCGCCCGAGCACGTCAACTCGTCGCCCGGCCAGACAATGTCACGGAATCGAACGTGAAACCGGCGAATGTTGTTCGGCCCGAGCCAGTCGGTTGCGAATGTCGACAAAAGGGCGGCCGAGAGCATGCCTTGGGCGAAGATCGATGGATACCCCGCCCTCTGCGCGAAATCGCGGTCGTAGTGCATCGGGTTCAGGTCGCCCGCGGCACCCGAGTAGACGACGAACATCTCCGGGGTCATCGGGCCGAAGGTGCGAGTTTCTGCCCTGGTTCCCAGCACGGGGGCGATCGCCGGCTCCACAGACTTGTCTTCGACGTTCATGAGGCATCTCCTTTTGGTTCGCGCCCGATTTTCGGTTCGCGCCCGATGAATGTCGATCGCATCTCGGCGACGAGAACCCCCTCCTCATCGCTGAATTCGGTCGAGATCACGACGAATTGCATCACCCCTCCGCGTTTGCCCACCTTCTCGTAGCGGTCGTGGATGTGCTCTTTCGCAGTGAGCACCTGGCCGGCGCGCGGGGGCGCCTGGTGATAGATGAACTCCTGCTCGCCGTGCAGAAGCAGTGAACGAGGTATTCCGTGAGCTGCCCGGCCACCCTCGGGCGCCCAGCGCCACGCGGTGATCAAGAAGGTCGGCGGGATGATCGCCTCCACACCCTCGTATGCCGGGTTGCTCGACTGCATCGCCCCCCGAAACGTGCGAATGGCCCCGCGTTCGATCGGTAATTCGTACGCGATCGTCTCGCTGGATTGTGCGTCAGGCATCTCCTGCTCCCCTCCTGTTTTATCCACGTATTGAAACAATAGTGACACTAATGCCAGAATAGACACATTCAACGCACTCAATTCGCCGCTGATGAGCGCCAGTGCCACACCACAGATCGGAACCCTCCTTCATGGCTGAAGAGCAGCCGGGCATCCTCGACCGGAAGACCGCCGGCGTACTCACCATCACCTTCGACCGACCGGAGGCAGGCAATGCCCTCAGGGCCATCGACCGAGACGCCGTGATCGAGCTTCTGGGCCAGGCGCACAATGATTCCGGCGTTCGCGCGGTCGTCATCCGTGCGAACGGGCGCCATTTCTGCACGGGAGCCGACGTCGCCGGCCTCGGCCGGCGAGACGAGACGCGGGCCGCCGCCGGCGACATCTCGCGGCGCATCATGGGAGGGGCGCAGCAGCTCATCGCGGCCATTCTCGATTGCGACAAACCAATCATCAGCGTTGTACACGGCGCCGCGGCAGGAATGGGCGCACATGTGGCATACGCGTCAGATTTTGTGATCGCGAGCCACGACGCGAGCTTCATCGAGGCCTTCGTTCTGCGCGGGCTGACCGTCGACGCCGGCGGCGCCTACCTGCTGCCCCGCCTGATCGGCCTGCAGAAGGCGAAAGAACTCGCCATGCTCGGCGACAAACTGAGCGCCGACGACGCATTCGCCCTCGGCCTGGTGAACCGGGTGGTGGCAGCGCCAGAGCTCGACGATGCGGTCGAGGCGTTCGCGAATCGCTTGGCGGCCGCACCGACCACGGCAATCGCCCTCACCAAGAGGCTCTTCAATGCCTCCCTCGATGCCGACCGTCGAGCGTCGTTCCAGCTCGAGGGGCTTGTGCAGGAAATACAGTCGCACTCTCTTGATTCGACCGAAGGAGTCCGATCGTTCGTCGAACGTCGGGCCGCCGAATTTCAGGGCCGGTAATCGCGCGAGTGAGTGTTCCGAAGCCAGCCGCCGAAACCATCGTCACGAGGAGAATCGTCATGCCCCCCGAAGTCGCGGCCACGCCGCCCAGACCACGCACCGATCTGCCCACCATCGAAGGCGACAGCAAGCCGTTCTGGGATGCGATGCGCGAGAACCACACGTTCTCGGTGGTGGAATGTCACGCCTGCGGCCACATTCACCACTATCCGCGGCCATTCTGCCCGGTGTGCTGGAGCGATGACGTCAGCTGGATCGCCGCCAGTGGCCGAGCGACGCTCTACACCTATTCCACGGTCTACCTGAATGACCTTGAGCCGTTCGCGAGCGAACTGCCCTACGTCGCCGCGGTAGTCGAACTCGAAGAGGGCCCCCGTGTCATGACGACTCTCGTCAACGTCGCCACCGATCAGCTGGCGATCGGCATGGCACTCACACTCGTCGCCAAAGAGCTGACGCCCGACGTGACAGTTCCCGTCTTTACCGCTGCCTGACTTCGCCCTCCATTTCAGCATCCCCTTTCATCTGAATCACACGTCACATTAAGGAGCAACACTCACATGGCAGGTCTACTCGACGGCAAGGTCGCCCTCGTCACGGGAGCAGGGCACGGAATCGGCCGTGGCCACGCGCTTGAACTCGCAAAACACGGTGCAATCGTCGTAGTCAACGATCTCGGCACCTCAGTGAACGGCGAGGGATCGGGTCGAGACGCCGACACCGTCGTCGACATCATCCGTGCTCGCGGCGGTCAGGCAATGGCGGACTATGGCGACGTCGGCGATGAAGAACAGGTTGATGCCATGATCGAAAAGGCCTCGAGCGAGTTCGGCCGTCTCGACATTCTGGTGAACAACGCTGGGATCGTGCGAGACAGGGCGATCTGGAACATGGAGGCGAAAGACTTCGATCTCGTCATGAAGGTGCACGTTCGCGGGTCGTGGCTCGCCAGTCGTGCGGCGGCCAGACGCTGGCGTGACGATGCCAAAGCCGGCAATGGAAAAACGTACGGCCGAATCATCAACACCGTTTCTGGCGCCGGGCTGCTCGGCCATTTCGGGCAGACCAATTACGCTACCGCCAAATCGGCTATCGCGGGCCTCACCCTGACGTTGAGCCTCGAATTGGCGGGGATGGGCGTCACCGTGAACGCCATCGGCCCGGGCGGCCTCACCCGTCTCTCGGCCACAATGCCAGGCCAGGCCGCGCCGCTCGAGGCCGACGAGCGCCCCGACGATTCCTTCGATCCGCAAGACGCGACACTCTGCTCACCCGTCGTCGCCTGGCTGGCGAGCGAGGAGGCCGGGTACGTTTCTGGGCAAGTCATTCGCGCCATCGGCGACAAGATCTACCTGATGGGCGGCTGGACCGAAGACGTCGTCGTCTCGAGCGGAGAGAAGCGCTGGGATGCGACGAAGCTCGGGGCCGTTTTCGGCACCGACGTCTTCCACACCCGAGCGCCCGGCCTGCGCTTCGCCGGCTGAGCTCGGCTACTCGCGCCCGAGAATCATCGTGCCGCTCGAGCAGAACCAGCCACCGGTTCCGCTCACGCACGCGAGGCGAGCGCCATCGACCTGACGGCCGAAGGCCTCGCCTCGCAATTGACGAACAGCTTCGACGATCAAGAACAAGCCGCGCTGCCCCGGATGCATCGCCGAGAGGCCGCCACCATCGGTGTTTGTCGGAAAGGCGCCACCGAGACGCAGCCTTCCGTCTTCGACGAATCGACCGCCCTCGCCCTTCGGGCAGAAGCCGAGGTCTTCGAGCGTGATCAGCAGCATCGAGGTGAACGCGTCGTAGATCTCAGCTACGTCGATGTCTTCGGGTGAGACACCAGCACGCTCGAACGCGAGCGGGCCCGAGATCGAAGCGGGGCCCGTGGTCATGTCGGGCCACTGGCTCATCGAGACGTGCGAGACGGCCTCGCCGGCACCCAGAATCCAGATCGGCTCGGTCGCCAGGTCGGCAACGCGGTCTTCGGCCACGAGCACGATGGCGGCGCCGCCGTCGGAGCGGATACAACACTGCAGTTTCGTGAAAGGATCGGCGATCATCCGGCCGGCCAGCACATCGTCGATGGTGATCGGGTCGCGAAACGCCGCCTCCGCATTCAGCGACGCGTTATAGCGAGCCGATACTGCAACCTCAGCGAGTTGTTCTATGGTCGTGCCGAATTCATGCATGTGCCGGCGGGCCGCCATCGCGTACTTGCTGATGATCGTGTGACCGTAGGGCGCTTCCCACTGCTGTGGGCCGCGGGAGCCCCAGTCGAGGCTCGCGGTGCGCAGACCGTTCTTGAGGTCGGAGCGGGCCGTCGAACCGTACGTGAGTACGATCACGTCAGCGTGCCCCAGGGCGATCGCATCGGCCGCGTGAGAAGCCATGACCTCCCATGACGCGCCTCCGACCGTCGTGGAATCCACCCAGCGCGGCCGGATTCCCAGGTATTCAGCCACGTCGATCGGAGCCATCGTGCCGAGTGAGGTCGAGGCCAGTCCATCAATATCGGCGGGGGTCAAGCCGGCCTCGGCCACCGCCTGGAGAGTGGCATCGGCGATGAGTGTGTAGGGCGTCGAGAACGCAGACGGGGTGATGCCAGAGAGAGCAACCCCCGCCACCGCAACACGCCGGCTCACGCTGCAACTCGGATTTCGTCGATCACGGCACTCAGATGAAACGTGCGCGAACCGATGAGGTTCGCCCAGACCCGAGCGCGTTTCACGTACAGATGCGCGTCGTGTTCATAGGTGTAGCCCATGCCGCCGTGAACCTGGATGTTCGCCTCGGCATTGGAGATGGCCGCTCGGCTGGCGACGACGCGAGCAATCGAGGCCTGATAGCCGAAGTCAGCAGATTCTGCGTCGCCCGCGGCTGCCGCGTACAGTAGCTGCGCGCTCGCCGCCTCCGAATACATCGCCATATCGGCGCAGCGATGCTTGATCGCCTGATTGACACCGATCGGGCGCCCGAACTGTTCTCTGGTCTTCGCATGAGTCGTGGAAGCGTCGCGGCACGCTTCCGAAATGCCGGTCAGGATCGCAGAGCTCAGCACAACAGCCCGCGCCCATAACTCGGCACTGTCGACGACGGCGAGAACTGGCTCGACGCCCACGGCCGTCGCGACTTCTAGTCGAACACCGGGATCGATGCTCTGCCACGGCAAGGCGCTGGCGAAAGAAGCACGGTCGAAGAGTGCGGAAACATCCGGCCGCAACAGCAATAGCAAGTCTGAGCCGGTCGCATCGACCAGCTCGACCTCTCCCGTCACCACACTGCCATCGAATGTCGCACCCGCTCGCGGCAGGATGAGCCCTACCTGCCGATCGCCGGAGACGATGGCTCTGACCAGTTCGGTATCGCCCGCTTCTGCGGCGAGCCGAGCACCGATCACGCTCGAGAGAAAGGGCCCCGGAGCGAGTTCGCGGCCGATCTCACGAAACGCCAGCGCCTCTTCGACCAGGCCGAATCCCACGCCGCCCGACCCCTCGGCCAGTCCTAACGCCAGCAGGCCGCTCTCGGCGCAGATGCTCCAGGCTTCGGCCGAGATCGACGTCTGCTCGTTCTGGCGTTCTCTCAGCAGCTCGCGCGGCAGCTCTCGGTGCAACAGCTCTGCGACTGTTTGCGCGATGCTCAGCTCTTCATCGGATGGCAGAAGGTCCATGGTGTCCTTTCAACAAAGCAGGTGCGGTCGAATGTGTGGTGCGAATGGCGAGATTCACCGAGGCAGCCCCAGTACCCGCTCACCGATGATGTTGCGCTGGATTTCTGAAGTACCCCCGCCGATCGACAATGAGAACGACGCAAGATACTCCCCCGTCCAGCCGTTGTTCATCCAGCGCGACACGAAACGCAGCCCGTCTGAACCGAGCAGGTCCATCGCGAGCTGAGCGACTTGCTTGTGCAATTCGGTGTAGTAGAGCTTGACGATCGACCCCTCCGACCCGGGCGTACCCGTCTTCTCGCTGCGCGAGATTCCGACGTAGGTCATGGCTCGAAGCGCAGCCACCTCCGCCCTCGCCATGCCGAGGCGGCGCGCGACTTCGTCGTCGGCGATCGCCGCGCGCTTTCCGTCGGGGCCCGTGCGGGTGCGGGCTATCTCGACGAGCTCTTCGACCAGTGACGCCAACCGCACTTGCGAGGCAGTGAAGGCGGTGCCGCGTTCGAACGCGAGTGTCGACATGGCCACTCCCCATCCCTGATTCAGTTCGCCGACGACATTGGCCAGCGGAATACGCACATCGTCGTAGAAGACCTCGGCGAACTCGGCCTCACCATCCATCGTCTTGATGGCTCGCACCTCGATTCCCGGTGAGTGGATGTCGCAGATCACCCAGCTGATCCCGTGGTGTTTGCCGCCGGTCCTGTCGGTTCGAACAAGCAACTCTTGCCAGTCGGCGAGATGCGCGAAGCTCGTCCAGATCTTCTGGCCATTGACCACCAGGTCGTCGCCGTCGATGATCGCGCGCGTCGACAGGCTCGCCAGGTCAGAACCCGAGCCTGGTTCCGAAAAGCCCTGGCACCAGATCACCTCGCCGCGCAGAATGGGCGGCAGGTGCTTCGATTTCTGCTCATCGGATGCCCGGCTCATCAGCGTCGGGCCGGCATGGTTGAGCCCTACGAACGTCGCGTCCATTCCCGGCAGGCCGGCTCGCCCGTACTCTTCGTACCAGATCATCTGTTCGATGACCGAGAGCCCTTTGCCGCCGAATTCGACCGGCCACGAGATGCCCGCCCAGCCGCCGGCGTACTGCGTACGCTGCCAGCTCAAGTCGTATTCCCTGATCTCCGCATAGTCGTGGGGCCTCGTTCGGGTCGGGGCGTTCTCGGCGAGCCAGGTACGAACTTCATCACGGAATTCGTTCTGCTCACGAGAGAAAGTGAGATCTACCACGCATCCTCCAGCGGTGTGTGAGACGACCAATAGTGACGTCAATGTCAGATATGACAATAATGTCAGATTTATGGACGGCGTCAAGCCGCCCCTAATATTTCGCCCGGCCGGCAAGTTCGCCGCCGTCGGCGACGAGCACTGCGCCGGTTGAGAAACTCGACTCATCGCTTGCCAGAAGCAGCGCCATGTTCGACACTTCGACCGCCTCGCCTACGCGGCGCAGTGCGACATGATCGCGTACCGGATCGATACCCGCGTGACTGCGTATTCCGAATTCCTGCGTAATATAGTATATATGCAATTCTGCCTCACTCGAAGGGCTCACCTCATGGCCGAAGCGCTCACAGCATGATCCGGGGCATCCATCACATCGCCATCGTGACCGAAGACCTCGAGACCATGACGGTCTTCTACCGCGACATTCTCGGCGCCACCATCGCCTTCGAGAGCCACTGGCGGGCGGGACGCCCGAAGATCGACGCCATCATCGGCGTGCGCGGCACATCGGCGACGCTCAGGATGCTGCGGTTGGGAAACGCGTACATCGAATTGTTCAGATTCCACGAACCAGAGACGGCCGAGCAGAGCGGTGACCACCATCGTCTGGCAGAAAGGATTGCGGCACATAACGCCGCAGCCTGACGAGAACACCGCACCCGCTCACTCCAGAGTGACAAACCCGTCGACGCGAGTTCGAGTCAGTGTCAGAGTCTGGATTCGCCAGCCATCCGCCGAACGAAGATAGGTCTCTTCATACACACCGAACCCGTGGATGAGGCGGTGGTCGCCGGCGAGGTCTGATGTGCCGGCGCGGTACAGTCGGTCATCCATCACCCAGCTGCCCCGAGCGGTGCGATCCGAAGTCACAGTGATGTCAGAAGACGAACCCGTGTGCACGCTGTCTCGAACGCTCAAGGTGCGAGCGAACGAGGCGACGGCCTCGTCGGCAGACTTCGGCGCCGGCCAGATCTGCGGCATCTGCAACACGGCGTCGTCGGTGAAGAGTGTGCGCAGCGGCACCCACATCGCGAGGTCGACGTAGCGAAAGTACCGAATCTTGACCGAGCGTATCTCGTGTGCGGCTGCGAGCCTGGCGACCTCATCGAGCATGTGAGCACTCTCGTTTCTGGTAGGCCTCTCGGAATCTCGGAATTTACATTATGTATAATGCACTAGATAGAATTCTAGTCAAAGGAGACGTCAGATGCCCAGACTTGCCGGAAAAGTCGCGCTCGTGGGCGGAGCAGCGCAAGGCATGGGCGCGTCGCACGCGCGCGCCATCGTGGCCGAAGGGGGCAAGGTCGTGATTGCCGACATTCTCGACGAGCTGGGCCTGGCCCTGGCTGATCAACTCGGTGACAGTGCCATCTTCGTGCACCTCGACGTGACGAAAGCCGCCGACTGGTCGGCAGCCGTCGACCGGGCAGTGATTGCATTCGGTTCGCTGAATGTGCTGGTCAACAATGCGGGCATCATCAATCACGGCCTCCTCGACGAGTACACGCTGGAGCAGTGGAACGCCATCATGACGATCAACGCGACCGGCACGTTCCTGGGCGTCAAGACGGCCCTCGCCGCATTGCGTGCGGCCGCGCCTTCGTCGGTCGTCAATATCTCGTCGAGCGACGGTCTGCAAGGATCGGTGGGGCGGTTGGGTTACACCGCATCGAAATTCGCCATCACAGGCATGACCAAATCGCTGGCACTCGAACTCGGCGCTGACGGAATCAGAGTCAACTCGATCCATCCGGGCGGAGTACGTACGAGTATGGCCGCCGGGGTCGACGAGACCGCCGTGTCGTCGGCCCTTCGCCGATTCGGCGACCCGATCGAAATCTCGAATCTGGTCGTCTATCTGGCCAGTGACGAGTCGAGCTATTCGACGGGCGCTGCGTTCGTAGCCGATGGAGGCATGACCGCCGGAATCCCGGCGCCCACTCCCCGCTCTGACCCGGCCCACGTCTGACCCATCCGCAAGCTCAGCGAGCCATCGCGAGGCCTACGCCGCAGGAGCCGCCATGTATGCGGCCTCGACGATCTTGCGAAGGCCCGGCTGATCGGCGGGGCCGCTGTGCACGACCCTGCCGACATCGAGCAGCACGACGTGGTCGGCCACGGCGAGCGTTGTATCGACAGCCTGCTCGATCAACAACACTGCCAATCCGTCGACGTCACGGAGGCCCTGCACTGTCTGCATGACTTCGGCGACAATAGACGGCGCCAAGCCCGACGATGGCTCATCGAGCATCAAGAGCGAGGGATGGTTGAGAAGTGAGACCGCGATCGCCAGCATCTGCTGCTGGCCGCCGCTGAGAAAGCCGGCCGGCAGCTTTCGCCGCTCTTTCAGAATCGGAAATCGTGTGTACGCCTCTTCGAGACGCTCCTCTTCTTCTCGTCGCTTCACGCCGAGACCATACAGACCCATGATCAGGTTCTCTTCTACGGAGCGACGCTTGAAAACCCGCTTGTTCTCTTGCACGAAGCCGAACCCCAGCGCGCGCCGGCGGTAGGCCGGCACTTTCGTGATCAGCTCGCCCTTGAAGGTGATCTCGCCCGAACCGACGGGCAGCAGGCCGGCGATCGCCTTCAGCGTTGTGGTCTTTCCCGCGCCATTTCGACCAAGAACGGCCGTGATTGTCGCCGGAGCGACCGAGAGCGAGACGTCACGAACGACAGTGAGATCGCCGTAACCACTCGTGAGACCAGTGACCTCGAGAATGCTACTCACGCGATGACGCTCCTTCGCCTAGAAAGTGTTCGGCTTCGCCTACGACATCGTCGATGTCGTAGGCCCCGGCGGCAACAGTCTCCGCGGGCGCCTCGCCCAGATAGTGCTGAAGCACTTCGGGGTGCGTGGCGATCTGTTCGGGTGGACCCTGGGTCACCAGCCTGCCTTGTGAGAGCACCACAACACGATCGGCGAGGTCTCGCACGAGCGCGAAATTGTGTTCGACCAGCAAGACTGTGCCGCCGGCGGAGCGAATGGCCCGAATGACCTCCGACAACGCCTGGATCTCTTCTTCATCGAGCCCGGAGGCGACTTCGTCAAGCAGCACCAATGAGGGATTTCCGGCAAGTGCTCGGGCCAGTTCGAGAATACGGCGCGTACCGAGCGGCAGCGAAGTAGCATCCTCATTCGCCACATCGGAGAGCCCCGTGGCAGCGAGTACGGCGTCGACTTCGGAGCGATCGCGGCGCACCGCTCTGGTGTACCGCGGCAGCCGTAGCATTGTCTCGACGATGCTGGCACGGTCTCGGCTGAAGCGGGCCGTCGCCACGGTGTCGCGCACCGTGAGCTCGGCGACCAATGGGGTCTGGAAGGTGCGCATCACACCGGCCTGCGCGATGCGGTGCGACGATTTGCCGCTGAGCTTCTCACCGCCGAGCCGAACTTCGCCCTCGTCTACCTTGTAGAACCCGCTGATGACGTTGAGGAGAGTCGTCTTGCCAGAGCCATTTGGCCCGATCAGAGCAACCACTTCACCAGGATTGGCTTCGAAAGTCACCTCGGTCAGGGCCTGAACCCCGCCAAACCGCTTGCTCACCCCGGCGACCTGGAGCTTCTGGCCGGCGAGAGGTTCAAGCACCGGAATGACCGCAGTCTCGTTCGATCGGCGCACGGTGGAACGCTTTCCGCCGCGATTTCGCAGGCGCGAACGGATCTGTTGCACGAAGCCGGCGATACCGCCGGGCAACAGCACCCCGACCGCGACGAGCAGCACGCCATAGGCGATGAAGGCATAGTTACCGAAGATCGCCGTGTTCATCGGCCCGAGCTGCATGATCGCCGCACCGATGAAGACGCCATAGATGCTGCGTTTTCCACCGAGAATCGATGCGGCGAGTACTGCGATGCTGAAGCTGAGGCCGAACAGGTCGGGAGCCAGAAATCCATCGAGATAGGCGAAGAATGTTCCGGCGAGCGCCGCCGGCAGCCCCGCGAGAGCGTAGGCCTTCAACTTGAGCCCGTAGACCGACATGCCCAGAGACGAGGCCAGGATCGGGCTCTGCCGCAGCACCGAGAAGGCCCGGCCGGTGCGCGAAATGGCCAGGTTGCGGAAGAGGATGAACCACAGACTGGTCACCACGATCGCAGCGACGTACAGGCCGGTGTCACCGAGCTCGAATCCGAAGATCTGAGCGAGCGGAATGCCCGACATGCCCTGAGAGCCACCGAGTTGCGCCTTGAAGATGTTCACGACATCGGGCACCAAAAGTACCAGGAAGAATGACGCAGTCGCGAGCATCCAGCCGCCCAGCCGCAAGCCGGGGATGCCCGACAGCAAGCCGAGGATGAGACCGACCACAGCCGAGATCACCAGCGCCAACGCCAAGTCGTTCACGACACTCATCGCAAGATACCCGGTCGCATAGGCTCCGGCAGCGTACATCGCCGCCGAAGCGAACGACAGCTCCCCCGCGAACCCGAAGCTTAGGTTCAAACCGCTGACGACGAGGGCCAGCAGGGCGACGAGCATGATCTGGCGCATCCAGAGGGCGTTCACGAGGTGCAGCGACGGCGCGAAGATCAGCAAGGCCGAGATTACGACCCACCCGACGGGCAGGAGCACCGATTTGATGCGCGACGAGCGCGCCGCCGACACCATGGATTCTGCGCGGGTCATACTGCACGCTCCCTGATCACTCCGAAGAGTCCTTGCGGCCTGAAGAGCAGAACGGCGATGAAAATGCCGAAGACCGCGATGTTCTGATAGGCCACGTCGGCGTACCTCACGACGAGCGCTTCGACGATTCCGAGCGCCAGACCTGCCATAAGCGCGCCGAGCTGGTTGCCTAGACCGCCGATGGCGAGCACCACGAACCCCTTGATGGCGAGCACCGAAGCGACGGAGACGATCGCGAAGGTGACTGGCCCGACGAACGGTGCGAGCGCGAAACCGAGGGCTCCCGAGAACACGAACATGATGAACGACATGCGGGCCGGATGCACGCCCAGAATCAGTGCCGCATCGCGATCTTCCGACTGCGAGAGCGCCGCAAGGCCGGTGCGCGTGCGCGTCGCCCAGAAGTGCGCACCGAGCGCCACCACGACGGCTACGGCGATCAACGTCAGTTCGGCCGGCGACGTACGGCCACCGCCGAACATGTCGATCATCGAGTTGGAGCCGAAGAAGGGCACGGCCTGGGCATCGCTCGCGGTGCCCAGGTAGAGCAGGCCCTGCAACACGGTCGTGATTCCGACCGTCGTCACCAACTCGGCGTGATCGCCTCTGCCCTGAATCGGCCGAATCGCCACGAGGTATTCGATCAGCGCGACGATGGCGCCTACCGCGATGAGAATCGCGAAAATGAGCCCGAAATTGAGACCGAGGCTGTACAGGAAGACCGTGAGATACATGCCCGTCACGATGAACGCGGCATACGCGAAGTTGGCCACCAGTGAGGTCAACATGGTCAGGTTGTAGCCGACAGCGACCAAAGAATAGATCGACCCGAGCGAGAGGCCCGAAATCAGTGTTACCAGCACCAGAACTCCTAGGTGATGGAGGGCGACACCAGGTCGAGACGCACTGTCTCTGCCGATGTCACCACTCGGATGAGTGTGTTCTTAATTCGAGACGATCGTTCCGTCATCGACGGTGGCCTGCGATCGTTGATACACGATCGAGCCAGAGAGCTTCGGGTCATTCGTTTTCACTTCCACTCCTTCGTGGGGCCGCAGGCGGTGCTGCCAGAAATGACACCACAGACATGAAACCGGAACGATTTATATACTGCCTGTCAGAAATGTAACAGGGGAACGATCTGAGTGCAACGCTCGAGAGGCAGTGAACTGCATGTAAATATATTTTGTATTCAGAACGGACAGCAGCATCCACCGCACGTCAGACATCGACGCAACCAGAGTGGAACGACTACCGAAACGTTGGAATGACGCGGGGAATCGTCACATCAGGGGCACGATCGCCGTTGCCGATCTGCGTATAGGCCATGCCTCGCCGTTTCGCCACGGAAGGGGCTACATCGAGCGATTCCCAGATTGCTCTGACCGTGCCTTGCACAGCTTCCGGCCGACGCCCGGCTATCAACCGAGCGATTTCGTGCGCACGCTGCCAGAGTGCGTCGCGCGTGACGATCTCGCTGATCAGCCCGAGCCGTAGGGCCGTCGGAGCGGTAATGCGCTCGTCGTTGCCCATCAGAGCCCACCGCAACACGTCGCCGAGCGGCACTCCTCGCTGAAGCATGCCCATCGGCTCGAGCGACGACACAATTCCGGCGGTGGCGTGCGGATCGAAAAACGTCGTGTCGTCGGCCGCGATCACGATGTCGGCTTCGTTGACGAAGAACATGCCGCCTCCAGCGACCATCCCGTGCAGCGCGACGACAACCGGCTTCCAGACCTGCTGAGTCTTCGGGCCGAGCAATGCCCCCGGGTCTTCCTGGTTGAAAACCGGCAGCACTTGCCACCACGGGCCGTCTTGAGCATCCATTCCGGTGCAGAACGCCCGATCGCCGGCCGCACGAATCACAGCGACGTGAATGTCGACATCTGTTCGAATGAGCTGCCAGAGCCGATCGATCTCGATCACCATCTGCTCGTTGAAAGAGTTCAGCCGATCGGGCCGGTTCAGCGTGATGGTCGCGATATGTTCCCTCACCTCGAAAAGCACCGTTTCGAAGGTCGTTGCGGTCACGAGTGGGCCTTCTCTCTGAAGCGCTGCTGCAGGGTCTGTTTCATGACTTTGCCCATGGCGTTGAGGGGCAATTCATCGACGATTTCGAGTTGCACCGGCAGTTTTCGCGGGTTCAGGCCGTGCTCGCGCAGGTACCGGCACAACTCATCGAGAGTCGGAGCTTCAGCCAGGTCGACCGGCACGACGACCGCGCAGACGCGCTCGCCGGTCAGCTCGTCGGGCAAGCCGATCACTGACGCGATCAAGACCTTCGGATGATCGATCAGCGGTATCTCGACCTCGCGGGCGGAGATGTTCTCCATGTTGCGAATGATCACGTCCTTGATGCGCCCGGAGATGATCAGAAAGCCTTCGGCATCGAGATACGCCACATCGCCCGTGCGGAAATAACCGTCGTCATCGAACGCCGTCTCGTCGAGCAACGGGTCGACATATCCAGCCATCATGGTGTTCGCCTTGACTCGAACCTCGCCGGCCTCGCCGGCCAACGCCCGCGTGCCGTCGTCTTTCACGATGATGAGGTCGACGCCAGGCCCAGGTCGTCCGTCGGCCATCGCGTGATGCCAATCGCTGTCATCGAGCCTGCCGAACGTCATGAACGGGCTCTCGGTCATGCCGTACCCCGACACGATGCCGACGCCGCCCAGTTCGTTTTTGGCTTGATAGTGCAGCGACTCGATGCGCGACGCACCGCCGACGATGAAGACCTTGACATCGGGCAACAGCTTCGTCTGGGGATCGAGTCGCTGCTGCGCCAAGAAGCCCTGGATAAACGGAACCCCAGACCCACAGATCGTCACTCCGGCCTCGGCCAATTGTTTGGTGGTACTTATCGGGTCGAAGACTTCGGTGATGATCAGGCTGGCGTCGGAGACAAGGGCGCTGAGAAAGAACAGAACACCACCCACGTGGGCCATCGGGGCCACCGAGGCGATTTTGTCGGCGGCGGTCGGTTCGAGGCTGTCGCAGAAAGTGTGTGCGCCCGAGATGAGGTCTCGGTCGCGATGACGGGCGCCTTTGGGCTCGGCCGTGGTTCCCGACGTGTAGTACAACCATCTGACCTCGTCGCCGTGATCGTATGGGGCGGGCGGCAGAATGGCGGGGTCTGCGTCGGGCAGCACACCTGCGAGCACAAGCGCGGTCAATCCGGGTGTGCGCTCGGCGATGCTGTGCGCCATGACCCCGTGGTCGTAGTTGCGAAAGTGCCCAGACGTGATCAAGAGCTGGCTGCCGGCCTGATGGGTGATGAACTCCACCTCTGGCTCGCGCAGAATCATGATCAGCGGGTTCTGGGTAGCGTCGAGCCGGCAGAGGGCCGCCAGAATCAGCATCGACTCGATATTGCTGGGCAGCTGCCACGACACGATGCTCGAGGCAGTGACTCCCAGACCCATTAAACCGGCGGCTACGCGCTCTGCGCGATCACGATATTCCGCCGCCGTGAGAACGTTACCCTTCTCGTCGGAGACCAATCGAGAATCGGGCAGACGTTCAGCACGCTCGTGGATCATCTGCCAGAGCGTCTGGCCCCAGCGATATGTCGGGGGTGCGCTCAAGCCTGTAGCGACTCCAGGGTGAACAGAACCGGGCACAGACAACCACCTCACTGACCCGGCCATCATTGAGCCGAAGTCACAGTACGTCAACTTTAGGAGAAAATACACGCAATGTCAGATTTGGGAACTTTTCCGCCCTGCCGTGGGGCTCGAGCGAGCCTCGGTCAGCGCCAATAGAACTATATATTATGTTTTATACCCGAAGGTACCGCTCGATCGCTCACCAAGCGCAGCCGCGTGGCCAATGTGGTGAGATCGTCACAAAACGCTTCGAAGCTGCGGCTCGTGGGCTCAATGGTGAGCCAGGTGATTCCGGCCGCTGCGTAGCCGTCGAGCCGTGGAATCAGAACATCGCAGTATTCGTTCATCGATCCACCACGCAATAGTGAACTCTCGAAGGGCGTGAATGCGACATCTGCCGGTCCACGACCGAGAGCCGCTCTGCTCGCGTTCACCTCAGCCACGTGCCCGGCCAGATCGGCAAGACTCGTCAGAGCGGGGGTTCGGGTGATCGCCGCCATCGTTTCGTTCTGTGCGATTGGAAGCCACCCTTCGACCCTCGTGATAACGCGGCGCCTGGCTGCCGCACTATTGCCACCGACCCAGATCGGCGGGCCACCGGCCTGTTTGGGCAAAGGAAGTGCGGTGTGGGCGAACGCGGGGAATCGGGTGCCGGCGAAGTCATCACCAGACCATGTTGCCCGCATGGCTGGAATGGTCTCATCGAGCACCGCGCCCCGGTCGGCGAAGTCGGCGCCGAGCACGTCGAACTCTCCTTTGAGGTAGCCGGCCCCCATACCCAGCACCACGCGCCCGCCGCTGATGAAGTCGAGACTGCTCACCGCCTTGGCCAGCAGGTACGGACTCCGATAGCCGGCCACGAGAATCGCCGTCATCAAGGTGATGTGGTGGGTGACGGCACTCCACGCCGACAACGCGACGAACGGGTCGAACGCATGATGCCCGCCGTCTGCCAGCCATGCGTCAGGCGGGTAAGGATGCTCGGCCACCGATACGGCGTCGAAACCGAGGCTCTCGATCAGCTGACCGATCTCGCCGAACTCGTGCGCTCCGATCCAGGTGTCGAAGTGTTTGACTGCTCGCATCGGGAAATTGATGCAGATCTGAGGATGTCGGGGCATCGCCGCGTCTACTTTCCGGTCGATCGATGAGCGCGTACCGCGGCAACGAGCGTGGGGCCACCGCCCTCGAGTCGGCGCAGCAGCCGGTCGAGCGCGGCATCGAGGTCGGCAAGCGTACTCACCGCCGCCACATACCGATCCGGGCGCACGATGACGACTTCGTCGTTCGGGCGCGCCAACAACAGGTCGCGGAGGCCGCCCTCGAGATCGTACACATCGATGACGGCGGGCGACGGGTGTTCGCGCGGATCGCTCTGCCCTTCGCGCCGATACGCCGGCGTGACGTGCCCCTGCACGACCACGACGTCGTGTTGCTGCAGCCGCTCCTTCATCTGCAGTGAAAGTGCTTCCGAGACGTCGCCGGTCAAGGCGATCACTCCGATGCGCTGGCCCAGTACATCGTCGAAACGCACACGCGAGCCGTCGAGCAGTTGCACGAGCGGCTGAGGCAACGCCCGCCCGACCGGCGAAGACTTCGCCGGGGTGCCCGCGATCTCCACGAAACCCTCGGTGTAACGCGGCACCGGCTTGTACTTCATCTGCAAGATGTACTCACGACCTCCCGGCACCTTCTGCGCTACCCGGAAGAGGGTGTTACCGAGCTTCTCGGTCACCCTGTTGCGGGGATGGTAGAGCTTGCCGATGCCGGTGGCGAACTCGACCATCGTTTTCGCCGTCTCGCGGCGTTCGGCGTCGTACGTGTCGAGCAAAGCTGGTGCGGCCCTGTTCGAGACCACCATGCCGAGCTTCCAGCCGAGATTCGTCACGTCGCGGATGCCCGAATTCATGCCTTGACCGAAAAAGGGTGGCTGCAGATGCGCCGCATCGCCCACCAAGAAGACCCGAGCCGCCTGGAACGTCTCAGCCGTGCGGGAATGGTGCCAATAGATTCTGCGCCGCACGGCGGGCGGAACCGGGGTGTTCGGGTAGAACTGCTTCATCAGTTCGGCGACCTTCTCGGGCTGCGCCATGCTCTCGGGGTCTTCACCGTCGAGCACCTTGAACTCGAATCGGCGATGACCGAACGGCAGGGGAATGGTCATCGCAGGCCGCACAGGTGATCGGTAGACGGCGGAATAGGGCGCATCCCATGTGTCGTGCTCCACGTCGACCACAAGCCATTTCATCGGCGCCGTATCACCCTCGAGCTCGATGCCGACCGCCCGGCGCACGAAGCTCCGCCCTCCGTCGGCCCCCACGGCATATTTCGAGTGCACCTCGATGGTCTCGCCGTCGTGACGGGCGAGAATCGTCACGCCGGCCGCATCTTGTGTCAGCGCCACGGCCTCGCAGCTGGTCATCAGCTCGACGTTCGAAAACCGTGTCAGGCTCTCACGGAGTACACCCTCGAGATTGGGCTGGAAGAACAGGTTGCGCCTCGGCCAGCCGTAGGGCCGCCCACTCGGAGCGACGTGCGCGAGAATGCGTTCCTTCGAGTCGAAATAGCGAATCGGCGCGTTGCGCACGGCACTCTCAAGCACCGTCTCGGCCATGCCGAACGACTGAAGCGTGCGCAGCGCTTCGTCGTCGATTCCCACCGCGCGAGGTTCCGTGAGAATCTGTGCTTCGCTATCGATCAGCAGCACGCTCGCGCCGTAACCCGCGAGAAGGTTGGCCAGCGTCACGCCAGCGGGACCGGCACCCACGATGGTGATGTCTTTTTCAATGACGTTCATGTCGAAATCTTTCTGACCAAGGATGGGTAGAACGGGTCTGGCGCTCAGCCGAGCACGAACGGATCGCGGGTGGCGCCCGTGGTTTCGAACCACACGGCCTTTTCGGCCAGGTACTCCCGAAGCCCTTCACTGCCATTCTCCCGACCGAAGCCGCTGTTCTTCGCGCCACCGAACGGCATGGAGTAGTTGAGGGTGCGGTACGCGTTGATCCAAACCGTGCCGGCGCGCAAGGAGCGCGACATGCGCAAGGCCCGCTGCACATCCCTCGTCCAGACACCGGCCGCGAGCCCGTAGCGCGAATCGTTGGCGATCTCGACGGCCTCCGCTTCGGTGCGGAACGTGAGTGCCGTGAGCACCGGGCCGAAGATCTCGTCTTGAGCGATGGTGGCCGCGTTCGTGAGCCCGGTCACGATCGTCGGTTCGTAGAACAGACCGCCCTGGCTTCCGCCCGAGCCGCCCGTCAATATCGTTCCGCCCTCTGCTCGAGCGCCCTGTACGTAGGAGTCGATCTTGTTCCACTGGCCCTGAAAACAGATCGGACCCATCTCGGTTTCTGCATCGAGGGGGTTGCCCAGCTTGATCGATCGGGCCCGCTCAGCGACCAGGCCCATGACCTCGTCGTGAATCGACTCCTGAACAAGGGCACGCGATCCCGCGATACACGTCTGCCCTGCCGCCGCGAAGATGCCCGAGATGATTCCGTTGGCCGCGGCCTGGGCGTCTGCGTCGTCGAACACAATGTTGGCCGACTTGCCGCCGAGTTCGAGGGTGACCGGTGTGAAATTACTGACGGATGCCCGGGCAACGGCCGCACCGGTGGCCTCCGAACCCGTGAACGACACGTGCGCCACACGTGGATCGTTCACGAGCCACTCCCCCACCGCACGATTCGCGCCCGACACCGTGTTGAACACCCCAGGCGGAAACCCCGCACGTTCGAACAGGTCGCCGAGGCGAAGGATGGCGCTCGGGGCTTGCTCTGACGGTTTGGCGACGATCGTGCATCCAGCCGCCAGCGCGGGCGCGAGCTTGAACGTCAGCAGCAGCAGTGGTGAGTTCCAGGGCAGAATCGCCGCCACCACGCCGACCGGTTCGCGCGTGACGAAACCGAAGTAATCGCCGCGGCCGGTATCGACAACGCGACCGTCGATCTTGTCGGCGAAGCCGGCGTAGTACTGGTAGAACTCGTCGAGGCTCTTCACCTGCCCTTTCATCTCGCGAAGCAGCTTGCCGTTGTCGCGCGTCTCAGCCTCAGCCAGATCGTCGACCGATTCGCTGATCAGGCGGCCGAGGTTGCGAATCAGATCACGACGCTCGCGACCCTGGAGCGCAACCCATGGCCCATGAAAAGCATCGTGCGCCGCGGAGACCGCATCGCTGACATCTTCGCGAGTCGCCTCGGGGGCACGTGACCACGCTTCGCCCGTGAACGGGTCGATCGAGTCGAACGTAGCGGAACCGGTTCGGCGTTCACCGCCGATGGTCATGTGCAGCTCGAGCATTAGTGTCCTTTCGAGGCGGATACGGGCGCCGGTGCAGGTGCGGCGAAACTGTCCACGATGCCGACGCTGCCCGAGGTGAGAATGGTGACGTCGGCACCCACCGCGAGCAGTCGAGCGCCAGCACTTTGGTAGAGCCGGGCATCCTCGTGAGAAAAGGCATTGACGCCGGCGATCCGGCCCGACGAGACGACCGTTTCGATGCCGTTCAGAATGAGTTCTCTGACGTGCTGATGCCGAGCCTGACCCAGAAGGCCAAGCGACGCCGCGAGATCGGCCGGCCCGAAGAAGACGGCATCGATGCCATCGACGTCGAGAATGTCGGCGAGATTCGCCACGCTCTTCTCGGTTTCGATCTGCGCGATCAACGAGAATGACTGCTCGGCCGTCGACAGATAGTCGCTGATGCCGTTCCAGCGCGCGGCACGCGCGAAGCCGCCACCCACTCCGCGTCGCCCGCGCGGAGAATAACGCGTGGCCTCGACGACAGCGCTTGCCTCCTCGGCCGTCTCGATCATCGGCACCATCAGTCCGCGGGCGCCGATGTCGAGCAACCGCCCCAGAATCAGCGGATCTTTCGACGGCGCTCGAACGACGGTGAACACGGGCAGGGCAGCGAGTGTCTGCAATTGGGGAACGAGAACCGCGATGTCGTTCGCCGAGTGCTCAGCATCGAGAATGATCCAGTCGGCGCCCGACATGCCCAAGATCTCGGCGTTGATCGGCGACGCAGAGACATTCCACAGACCGATCAGGCTTTCGCCGCGGGTCAACCGATCGCGCCACTGCCTGGCGCTGATGGCGGGGCTGCGAGCCTCGAATTCATCTAGAGAAAACGGCATGTCACGGCTCCCAGCTCTGCGAAGTCGCCGTGCACGACATCGCCCCTCGCGACCGGAATCGATTGGATGAGCGATCCCGACAGAATCGTCTCGCCCCCTTTGAGACCCTGACCGTAGGCGGCCAGTCTGTTCGCAAGCCAGGCGACCCCGAGCGCGGGGTTTCCGAGTACGGCGCTCGCAACACCGGTTTCTTCGATGACGCCGTTGATGAAGAGCACGGCCGAAAGCTCGCGTGGACGCAGCAGCTCCGGCCGCAGAAACCCCGGCCCGACGATCATGCCGGCGTCGGCGGCGTTGTCGGAAACGGTGTCGACGATGGTGCGGCGGTGACCCGAGACATCGGTCATCTCGACCCGGCTGTCGAGAATCTCGATCGACGGTGAGATGTGACTGGTGGCACGCACGACATCGGCCGCTGTCACCGACGGCCCGACGAGATTGGACTTGAGGGTGAACGCGAGCTCGACCTCCACGCGTGGGTAGATGAACGCATCGAAGTCGACGTCGCCGCCCGAGTCGAAGAGCATGTCGTCGGTGATGAATCCATAGTCCGGTTCGGTGATGCCCATCGACCGCTGCATCGGCTGGGAGGTCAAGCCGATCTTGCGCCCGACGATCGTGCGACCGTCGGCCGACATGCGATCTGACCAGGCCTGCTGCACACTGTAGGCGTCGGCGATCGTCATGTCGGGATACCGCAGCGAGAGCTGGCGCACCGTCGTGCGGGTGCGCCGTGCTTCATCGAGCTCACCGGCCAGCAGATCGGATTCGGAACGGGTGAGCATCGTTATCTCGCGAGAAACTCGAGCGCGGCCGGATTGAACGCTTCGGGGTCTTCGAAGTGCGGCCAGTGCCGAACATCCGGCATCTCGAACACCTCCGCGTTCGGAATCAGTTCGGCGACCTGACGTGCGGTGCTCTGATATTCACCGTGGTCTTTGCCCGAAGCCACAACGAGCGTCGGCGCTTGAATGGTGCGCCACTCGTCTTCGGCGATCAGGTTGCGTTCACGGGCGGAAGGGTCTTGCAAGATCAGGAGGTGATCGATGCTCTCGCGGGTGTCGGTGCGCTCGTAAATGGCCTGCCGTAAGCCGATGAGGTCGGGGAGTCTGCGATTCTCCTCGGCGATCAGGTGATTGAACATGCTCTTGATGGACTCCCAATTGGGGTCTTCGACGGCCTTCGTGCGCTCCGCGCGGATGCGGTCCATGTTGCCCTGCGTGGCGATCAACCCTGCAGGTGACATGAGAATGAGGCGGTCGACCAGTTCTGGATGCTGCTGGGCGATACGGGCGGAAACCCAGGCCCCCAGAGACATTCCGATGAAGTGCGCGTGCTCGATGCCCAGCACCTTCAGCACCCCGAGAACATGGTCGACGTAGACGGAGATCTCGTAGTCGTAGTCGGGCTTCTCGGTGAAACCGTTGCCGACCATGTCGATACCGACACAGTAGTAGTGCTCGCTCAACGCCCCGATGGTGGGAGCGAAGGTCTCCCAGTGGCCACCCGTGCCATGCAACAGGATGACCGGCTGAGCGCCTTCGGAACCGGCCGTGACGATACGCGTGCGCACGCCGTCGACATTGATGAAGCGCTGCGAGAACTCCTGCTCGGCAAGCATCAACCAGATGCTCGTGAAGTCAGACATGGATGGCCTTTCTGCGTGCTGCTCGGGCGTCGCCGCCCTACAACCGCTGGTGATAGTGTATGTCGAATTTCTGACACGGTATGTATTTTTTTGCCGAAATTCCTCGCGCACGTATGACGAGCGCACGTCACCGCGGTGCGCTCGTCATGGGCTCTGCGCAGGGTTCAGACCTGCCGCAGAGTCGTTCAGGCAGCGGGCGAGAGGGAAACACCCATTCCGGTGATCCACTTCTCGACGGGCTCGTACGCGAGCGGGCGAACCCCGTGGCCGCCGCCGGCCGCCGTCGCCGCGAGCCAAGTACGCACTTCGTTCGCGCCGACGCCGGCATCAGCCGTCGCGTTGTCGGTCATGCGGATCAGCTGATCGACATCCCACCGGCTCATGGCGTCGAGGAACTCTTTGTCCCACGCCGGCTTGATCATCTTCGACGCCTCTTCGAAGCCCGCCTCATTGATGGCGCGACGCTCATCGTCTTTCAGATCATGCCGATCGCTTCGAAGACTCACCGGCGAGTGCGACAGTCCACCGGTTCCGATATAGAGGATGCGCTTGTCGACGCCCTGCAGGAACTCGCCTACCTTCGTGGCGAAGTCGATGACGCGCTTTGCCTTCGGCAACGGCGGGCTAGCGCAATTCACCGGCATCGGGATGACCTCGACGCTGGCCACATCGTCGAGATAATGGTACAACGGTTGCCCGAAGGCGTGGTCGAGTTCGACCTCGCGGCACACGGTGACGTCGAATTCGTCGGCAATGAGCGCCTCGGCGAGCGCCCGGGAGATGTCGGTGGGAACGTTCATCCGCTGCGCCGGAGTATTGCCCTCGGCCAGCAGGCTTGCTGTGAAGGCCACCGCGAGCGACGGTACGACGTTGCGAAAGGCCTTGCGGTGGTCTCCCCCGAAGAGCACCACGAGCTCGGGATCGAACTCGGCGACTTCGGCACGGGCCCGAGCCACTCCTTCGCGAAAAAGCTGACCGAACTCGCCAGCGGAATCGCGATCCATGCCGGGAGCGTGGCTCGCACACAGCGTCATTGTTGTACTAATCACAGTTCATTTCTTGACCAGATGAACTGACGCTATCCGACCACTTCAAACAAAGTCAATATTCTGCAGACTATTGTGACAGCATTGTCAGAAGCACTTTCGCCTCACTCTAGCTCGTGATCCCAACGGAGGGAACATGCTCCTCGCCTCACCTCTCAGCCTGGCCTCGCGCACGCTGCGCAATCGCATCGTGAGCGCTCCGATGGAACGGAACTATTGCGAACCTGACGGCACCGTCACTGATTCGTATATCGAGTACCTCGCTGAGCGGGCGGCGGGTGGCGCGGCACTCGTCTACACCGAGGCCACCTATGTGCGTCAAGACGGCAAATC
Organism: Subtercola sp.; assembly: GCA_025463745.1. Classification (GTDB taxonomy): domain Bacteria; phylum Actinomycetota; class Actinomycetes; order Actinomycetales; family Microbacteriaceae; genus Subtercola. Next base: position 10,361 of record JAODBB010000092.1, on the reverse strand, counting down.
GAGAACCAACCAGATGGGCCTCTCTGACGATCTGCATCGGCCGGGCATCCGGCGACTAGCCGACCGGGTGCATGCTGAGGGGTCGCTGCTCGGAATCCAGCTGATGCACGGTGGCCGGACATCGTCTCGCCGTGCGTCAGGCCTGCCTCCGGTGGCACCAACGGCGATCGCTCTTTCGCGACCCAACGCCGACCTTCCCGAAGAGCTCACTCTCGATGGCATCGCCGACCTCATCGAGAGCTTCCGTCGCGCTACGGTACGCGCGGTCGAAAGCGGCGTCGACGTGCTCAGCCTGCACGGCGCGCACGGGTATCTCCTGCACTCCTTCATGTCGCCGCTGACGAACCGTCGCACCGACCGCTACGCCGACCCCGCACTGTTCGTTCGGGAGGTGCTCGACGCCGTCATCGCTGCGGCAGAAGGCATTCCGGTGGGCATTCGAATCTCGGCTTTCGAAGGAAACCCCGGCGGGCTCACCGTCGAGCAGCAACTGGAGATCTTCGGCAGCCTTGACCCCTCGCGTCTCGCCTTCGTCGACGTCTCGGCCGGCAACTACGAAGCGCCGCAGTGGATGAGCCAGAGCGGCGAGTTTCCCCGGGCGGGGCTCGCGCCCTACGCCAAGGCGTACCGCGATTTCGGAATTCCTGTGGGGGTCGCCGGTCACATCAACGACCCAGAGACCGCCGAAGGGGTTCTGGCCGGCGAGTTCGCCGATTACGTCGAGGTCGCGCGAAGTCTGCACGCTGACCCGGCGGCCGCGAGGCACTGGTTGCAAGGAACGACGTACCGGCCCTGCATTTCGTGCAACCTCTGCTCAGACGACCTCGCCGATGGGCCCGTGCGCTGCTCGGTGAACCCGTGGGTCGCCGGCGGAAAACCCGTACTCCGGTTTTCCGCACGACGACGTTCTGCTGTGATCGTCGGCGGTGGCCCTGCAGGGCTCGAGTCGGCCCGCCTGCTGGCCGAACAGAACTATCAGGTCGAACTCGTCGACGCGAATGAACGCGTCGGCGGCCAGTTCCGGCTTGCGGCAGGCTTGAAGGGCGTTCCCGAATATCACCGCATTCTCGATTGGTACGAGTCCACGCTCGCCGGGCTCGGCGTAACCGTGACCCTGCGAACAGAACTCGACGCCGAGTCCATTCGGGCCCGGCGGCCCGACGTCGTGTTGATCGCGACCGGAGGGCGGGGCATCCGCTCGACCGTACCGGGTGCGACCTCACCCCGGGTCAGCGACGTTCGCGAGTGGCTCGCCGATAGGGCAGTCGGCGAAGAACCGCTCACCGACGTTACGATTCTCGGCGGCGACCGCGAGGCGCTCGCCCTCTCGTATCATCTGGCGTCGGCCGGCACGCGCGTGACCGTGATCACCGACCGCGCCGACGTTGCGGCCGAGGTCGGCAGTCGCGCCAAGATTATCAGCGCGCCCTACGTGCTGGGCTCGCCGCTCGTGACCCAGCTGACGGGCGTCTCCCTGCTCGCCGTAAAGAGCGACGCCGTTGTCTACCTCGGGGCCGATGGGCGTTCGCAGCGTGTCGCGGCGCCAGGGCCTGTGATCGTGACGAACGGAACGTCGCGCCGCGACGAGCTCATGGCCGAGCTGTCGACGAGCGCCAACCGTTTCCGGGTCTACGACGTGAGCGATAATGGCGCCTCCTGCGAGACCTATCTCAGCGCCGTTACTGCGGCAGGGCTGGCCGTCAAACGCGTCTGCGACGACACGGTCGAGCCCCGAGCATCCGGAGCCCGCTCGAGCATGCCCGATGCCGTCAGACGAATCGCCCCGCTCGCAGTCGACGAGATCGACGCGTTGCTGGATGCCGCGTGGGCGAGTCAAGACCCGGTGGAGCTCGAACTCTGCCGCTTGCGCATCGCGGCGCTGCTCGGCGACACCGACGGGCTCGCGGCCAGAACCCCGGTCGCCAGCGCTGCCGGGCTGACTGAAGACACGATCGCCGAGCTGGCTTCGTGGTGGAAATCCGACGCGTTCACAGACCGCGAAAAAGCGCGGATCGCCTACGCGGAACAGTTCGTGGTGTCGGTGAGCAGCATGGGCGATGACGAGGTCGCCGCTCTCCTCGCGGATGATGACTACCGTGCGGTCTACGACTTCACGATGGCCATCTACGTTCTCGACATGACGGCCCGAGTCTCCTTGATGACCCGGGCCGTTCTGGGCTCCGGCGACCGCCCGGGGCAGGCCCTGATCTGAAAGGTGTAACGATGCAACCCTCATCCGATTCGCGAATTCCCCTGCCGACCGATCCGGGCGTTCCCGGCTACGGCACCGATCTCGACTATGCCGTCGCCCGTTTCGCCAGCTCGGCGATGCGGCTGCGTGCGCTCGACCCGGTGGTCACCGAACTCGTGCGATTGAAGTGCGCCGAGTACCACGACTGCCGACAGTGCAAGTCGTTGCGACTCGATGAGGCGATGGATGCCGGCGTCGACGAGAAGATGACGGCCAAAGTGAGCCGTTTCGAGTCGAGTGATCTTGACGAGCGCTACAAGGTTGCCCTTCGGTTCACCGAGTGCATGATCATCGAGCCGACGTCGATGACGCCCGCGCTCGCGGCCGAGATCCGCACCTGGTACAGCAAGGAGGAGATCGTCGAGCTGACCCTCGACGTCATGAAGTGGAGTCAGCAGAAGCCTCAGGTCTCGCTCAAGATCGAAGCGCCGAAGCAGGAGGGGTTGACCGTCATGGGGTTCGCCGAGAACGGCGACTTCGTGCGCGGCGGCCTGGCCGCCGGCTCTGCACGCGCCTGACGACGGGCGGCTTCCAACCGATCGGCGCATCAGTGCGGAGCGCAACGATGCGGGGCCGGTCTCTCAAAAAGGAGGCCGGCCCCGCTTGTCGTTTCCCAATGCGCCTTAAGGCTTCGGAACGATCATGCCGTCTTTCGGATCGTCGAGCACCTGCGTGATGGTGAGTTCGTCTGGACTGGCCTGGGCGAAGTGAGTAGTCGGCGACCACAACGTATCCCAGATGATCCACGGCCGGTCGGGCGAGTTCTTGCCTGACAGCGCGAGGTTCTCGAGTGCAGACTTCATCTGATCGGGATCAGCAGATCCGGCCTGCTTGGCGCCAGAAGCCCAGATGGCGATGTCATCCCAGCCGTAACCGTAATTGTTCAGCGGCAGCGGCAGCTGGGCGGGCGCGCCGACCTTGGCGATCAGGGCGTTGAGCGCATTGCTGCGGTCAGCGGGCGCAATGTAAGTCGTCAGCGGCACCAGCACCGGGTAGAGGTTCTGCCGCTGCTCCGGGGTCGTAACGGTGAGGAACGATCCGGAGGAAACGCTCGTTCCGCCGATAGTAGGTACGGTCTCGGCGCCCGCCTTGAGGCGGCCCTGCAGCAGAACAGGCACGGCCGCACCAACCGCGTCAGCGTAGATCCAGTCTGCTCCACTCGCCTTCGCTTCGGCGAATGCGGGTGACACGTCGATGGATGCCGGGTCGAACGGGAAGACGTCGAGCTCAATTCCCTCAGCTTGCAGCGCCGACGTCAGAGACGGCTGAATCGACTGCAAGAGTGCATCGTTCGTCGTGACCAGAGCAACCTTCTTCGCACCCTTCTCTTTCAAGAATTGCGCGGCGGCCTCGCTCGTCACCTGGGACTTGAAGCTGTTGCTGAAGAAATACGGGTACTTTGAAGGGTCGTCGAGCGCTGCGTTCTGCACTGCGCCGATAGAGACGATCTTCTCGCGAGTGAGGATGGGTGCGAGAGCGAGCGCCTCATTGCTGATAATGCCGGGCACCACCATGTCTGGCTTCGGGTTCGACGCCAGGTACTGCTGCAACACCGTCACTGCCGCAGTAGGGTCGCTCTTGTCGTCGAGGTAGGTGATCTTGACCTGACGGCCGTTGACACCGCCTGCGGCGTTGATCGTGTCTACGCTCGCCTGCATGCCTGCCTGCTGCGCCTGCGTGTTCTGCTGCAGAGCACCGGTCTGGCCGAAGACGACAACAATGTTGTATGGGTCTGAACCGCTCGTCGAACTGGCGGTGCCAGAAGCCGACGAACTGCAAGCCGCTAACGCGAACGCGGTCGCCAGTGCCGGAACTACCAGCAGACTGCGTCGAAGCGTGCGGCGTGGTGGGAACTTCATATTCCACTCCTTTGTGGTCAATCCTGCTGTGCGGAGGGTGTACCGGTCACAGTCGGGTCAGAGACAATCGTCACAATTTATGAACTACCTGTCAGAAACTTGACCGGCAACTTATTCAAGTACACGACCCGGGCCGCGTCTAGTGTTTGGGTCAATATATTTTGTATTTGTGACTCTTTCGTTACTCTTTTCGGCATATTCCATTAGTTTCGATGAATACACAGCGATCGCGAAACACAGCCGTCACGTGGCTTTTACAGACACCAGCACACGGCACATTCAACGCCAGTCGTACGTGCTACGTCAGAAAGCCGCGGGTATATATTATGCATAACGCTACATCCAATGGAGGATCGAGAAGTGACTGATATCTACGACGTGGTAGTTCTGGGCAGCGGAGCCGCCGGCCTGACCGCAGCCTTCACCGCCGCGCATGGCGGCGCGAAGGTGGCGATTTTCGAGAAGAATGACAAGCTGGGCGGCACGACGGCCTGGTCGGGGGGCCACCTCTGGGTTCCGAACAATGGATTGCCCGGCTCTGCGGCCGGTGACAGTGAAGAAGAGGCGATGACCTATCTCCTGTCGCTCGGTCGCGGCGTGCTCGACGAGCATCTGGCGCGCGCGCTCGTTCATAACGGCCGCACGATGGTCGAATTCCTGAATGAGAAAGCGGAGACAGAGTTCTTCGTGACCGAAGAGTTTCCCGACTACCATCCCTCGAACGTCGGCGGGCGGCCCGGCGGAGGGCGTACCATCGAGGTCGCCATCTTCCCCTTCGACGAACTCGGCGAGTGGGCCGACAAGGTGACCATGTCGCCGTATCTGCCGCCGTACTTGACCATGTCCGAATCGCCGCTAGGGGCGACCGTTCCGAAGCCGCCATCAGAGGAGGAGATCGCGAGGCGCGCGATCCGTCAGGAGCGTGGCAGCGGCCAAGGTCTGGTCGGTCGCCTGCTTCGTGCGAACCTGCGCGAGGGCGTCGACCTCTTTCTCGAGCACCGGGCGGCCTCGTTCATCGTCGAAGCGGGTCGTGTCATCGGCGTCACCTTGAGCACGCCCGATGGCGAAAAGCGAGTTCTCGCCCGCAAGGGCGTTGTGCTCGCGACCGGCGGATTCGAGTGGAACGACGAACTCAAGCGCACATTTCTGCGCGGCGCACTCACTCACCCCGTATCGATTCCGACGAACGAGGGCGACGGCCTGATCATGGCGATGAAGATCGGCGCCGCGTTGCAGAATATGCGGGAGGCCTGGTGGTCGCCCGTTGCAGCCCTGCCCGAGGGCATGAACAGCATGAACCGCATGATGATCAACGCAGACCGCACGAGGCCGCGCTCGATCATCGTGAACAAGAAGGGCCGGCGATTCACGAATGAGGCGGCGTCGTACAACGCCATCGGCGGGGCCTTCCACCAAGAAGAGGTGACCGCATTCGAATACGCGAACCTGCCGAGTTGGCTTGTGTTCGACCACGAGTACTTCCGCCGCTTCGGGTCTGCCGGGCGTCAGCTCGCCAGCCTCGCCGGTGAAGCTCCACCGTGGCTCGTGACTGCAGACAGCCTGCCCGAACTCGCCGACAAGCTCGGCATCCCGGGCGACGAACTCGTGAAGACAGTCGATCGCTGGAATGAGAACGTGCGGGCCAAGTACGACCCCGACTTTCATCGCGGCGAGAGCGCGCATGACCTCTGGTGGGGCGACCCACTGGCGAAAGGCGCTATCGAGGGCACGCTGGGCGAAATCGACACGGCACCGTACTACGCACTGCGTCTTGAGATCGGCTCGCTCGGCACGAAGGGCGGCCCCAAGGTCGACGTGGATGCACGGGTCATCGACCTCGATGGCAACCCCATTATCGGCCTCTACGCCGCGGGCAACGTCTCTTCTCCCACCGGCATGGCCTACGCGGGTGCCGGCGGAACGCTGGGCCCCGGCATGACCGCGGGATACCTGGCTGGCACGCATGTCGCACAGCTCGAACCCGCATTGCTCGACGCGACGCTCGACGCGATCTGAACAAAGGAGTGGATTTATGAACCGCATCGAAAGCGCGTTCGACCTCACAGGCCGTGTCGCCGTTGTGACCGGCGCCGCCTCGGGAATCGGCCTCGAAACGGCCTCGGTACTGACCGAGGCCGGCGCCCGGGTCATCGTTTCCGATCGGGACGATGAGGCTACGATGAGGGCGGCCGATTCGCTCGACGGCGCCGTGCCGTTCGCGGCGGACGTAACAGATCGAAGTGCCGTTTCTGCGCTCGCAGACGCTGCCGAATCGCTTGGCCCGATTTCGATCTGGGTGAATTCGGCGGGCGTCATCACGACGCGTGCCGTCGTCTCCGAGATGACCGAGGAGGCACTCGATCTGCTGATCGGCGTGAACCTGAAGGGTACGTTCTGGGGCGCGGCCGAGGCTGTACGTCGAATGACCGCGACGAAGACCGCGGGCTCGATCGTCAACCTCTCGTCGTTCGGCGGAGAGAATGCTGTCGAGGGCCTGTCGGGATACGCAATCACGAAGGCCGGCGTCAACATGCTCACTCGTACCCTGGCCAAAGAGGTCGGCCCCGCCGGCATCCGGGTCAATGCCGTCGCCCCCGGTTTCGTCGAGACGAACATGGTCACCTATCAGTACCGCGACGAGGCCGGCCACATCGACGAGAAACGCAGAACCGCTTACCTCGAGATGATGGCCTCCGGTTCGCCGCTCAAACGCATCGGCACCACGACCGACATCGCTTTGGCCATTCTCTATCTCGCCGCCGACGCAAGCGGATTCACCACCGGGCAGATCTTGAGGCCCAACGGCGGAACCTCGATGGTTTGACCCCGCTATTGAACACAACGATGGAGACAAGACCGATGGACACGGAAACGCACGACGCGTGCGGCACAGAAAAGACGAACTGGGGGCGTTGGGGCAGCGACGATGAGCGCGGCGCCCTGAACCTGCAGACCGACGAGAGCCGGCTGAAGGCCATGCAGGCCGTACGTACCGGAAAGCTCTACCAGCTCGGCATCCCACTCAGCCGCGGCGGGTCGCCCCAGCTCGACTACCGTGGGCCGACGCAACGCCTCTCGATCGCGTCGGCCTCCGATCAGCCGTGGTGGGAAGCAATGGCCGAGTCGATCGAGATTCCAGCGCCGGGCGTCGGCGCCAACGAAGACATGCTGGTCATGCCCACCCACAACGGTACGCATATGGATGCCCTGGCCCACGTCTACAAGAACGAGCAGTACTACAACGGACACCCGACCTCCAGCACGACCACGCAGGCGGGTTCACAGAAGGTCGGTATCGACAAGGCGGGCGGTTTCGCTGGTCGGGCTGTGATGCTCGACATCGCGGGCCACCTCGGTGTCGACGTGCTCGAGCCCGGATTCGTCATCACCGACGAGTTGCTCGAGGAGGTTCGCGAAGCGCAAGCCACGCGCATCGACCCGGGCGACATTCTCCTTCTGCGCACCGGCTGGATGGAGGGTTTTCGCCGGGCGTACCAGAAGGGCGAATCGGTTTCGTTTTTGCAGCCAGGCACGGGGCTGGGCGCCATGGCCTTCGTCGACCGCTATGACATCTCCGTGATCGGCGCCGACAACCAGGCGGTTGAGAGCTTTCCGACCGAGGGATCTTTTCTCTCGGGCCACGTCGCACTGCTCGTGAACCGCGGAATCCACCTCATTGAGAACCTGTATCTGGCCGAACTCGCAGCTGATGACGTGCACGAGTTCTTTCTCGCCGTCGGAGTGCTTCCGATCGTCGGAGGATCGGCCAGCCCGGTGAACCCGATAGCGATCGCCTGAGCAGAGCGCTCGTCAGAATGTATAATATATAAAATGACCGATAGATGGAGAATAATGACACAGACGGATGACGTCGAGACAGCGGTCACTCGCTACGACGCAATCATCATCGGCGCCGGCTTTTCGGGCATGTACATGCTCCACAAGCTGCGCGACGAGCTCGGGATGACCGTGCGACTGTTCGAGCGTGGTGACGGGGTGGGCGGAACCTGGTACTGGAACCGGTACCCCGGCGCACGCTGCGACGTTCCGTCGATGTTCTACTCCTATTCCTTCGACGACGACCTCGAGCAAGAGTGGCAGTGGACCGAACGGTACGCCGCTCAACCCGAGATCCTGCGCTATGCCGAGCACGTGGCCGATCGCTTCGACCTCACGAAGAACATCGAATTCGGCCGCCTGGTCACGGCGGCCGACTTCGACGATGCGTCAGCCACGTGGACGATCACGACCGACGAGGGCACGAAAGAGTCGGCGCGGTATCTCATTGCCGCCTCAGGCCCCCTCTCGGCGGCGCAAGTGCCGCGGTTCGAAGGGCTCGACGACTTCGCTGGCGATTGGTACCACACGGGCGACTGGCCGGAAGAACAGGTCGACTTCACCGGCAAGCGAGTCGGCATCATCGGAACAGGATCGTCAGGCGTGCAATCGATTCCGGTGATCGCCGAGACGGCCGAGCACGTGATCGTGTTTCAGCGTACGGCGACGTTCAGCGTTCCCGCACAGAACTATTCGCTCACCGCCGAGGAGCGCGACGCCATCAAGAAAGACTACAAGGCGATCCGAGCCTCGGGCCGTGTGGGCTCTGGCTCGGGCACTCCGATGCCGGCGCCGAAGGCGTTCGCGAACGAACTCTCCCCCGCCGAGTTGCAGCACGAGCTCGACGCGAAGTGGGAGTGGGGAGGGCCAGCATTCCTGCGTGCCTTCAAAGACACAATGACCGACCGTAAGGCCAACAGGCTGACCGCCGATTACGTTCGGGCGAAGATCCGCGAGATCGTGAAAGACCCCGACACCGCCGAACTGTTGATGCCGCCGGACTACCCGATCGGCGCCAAGCGTCTTCCCGCCGACACCGGCTATTTCGAAACATTCAACCGCGACAACGTACGTCTCGTCAGCGTTCGAGGGACGCCGATCGAGCGAATCACCACGAACGGCATCGTCGTGGGTGACGAGGAGTACAAGCTCGACGCGATCGTCTTCGCGACCGGCTATGACGCGGTGACCGGCGCCCTGAACAACATCCGCATACGAAACAGTGCCGGTGAGCTCCTGAAAGACAAGTGGATGAACGGACCACGAGCTTATCTCGGTGTGATGAGCGCGGGCTTCCCGAACCTCTTCATGGTCGTCGGCCCCAGCAGTCCCTCCATCACCACGAACGTACTGGTGTCGATCGAGCAGCACGTGGAGTGGATCTCGGAGTACATCGCCTTCCTGCGCGAGCACGGAATCGAAACCACCGAAGCCGACCTGACCGCAGAAGACGAGTGGGTCGAGCACGTGAGCGAACTGGCCGACGGCACGCTCTTCCCCGAGGCGGACTCCTGGTACATGGGGGCGAACATCCCGGGCAAGCCGCGGGTCTTCCTCGCCTATGTGGCCGGTGTGGGCACTTACAAGGAGCGCTGCGATGCCGTAGCGGCAGCAGGCTACACGGGTTTCATCCACGATGGGGAGCCCGCGCACTCGCTAGAAGACGTGGTTTTCAGCGAGTAACGTCGTGCATCAGCTGGGCCGGCGGAGCAGCCGGTCCAGCTCGGCCGTGACGCGTACCGCCATGCGGGCGTGGCCGGCGTCACCGGGGTGCACGCCGTCGACGAGTTCCGCTTCGGGCACAAGAGCGAGGCCGGCCAACAGCGCAAGGTGGGCATCGTCGGCCGCCAGAGCAAGCACGGTCTCCTCGATCGCCGTTCGAAGGTCACGCAGTGTGGCACCGAATAGATTGGGCTGCGTCTCAGCGGCGGGCCTGACGATCGGGCTCAGCACGAGCATCGGCACAGTCGGGTTCTCTGCACGAATTGCCGCAATGAACAGACGCATCGTGCTGGAGAGCGATGGGCCGTCAACCGGGATGGTCGACCAGCTGTTGGTGCCCCAGGCCAGAACCACGAGCTCAGGCGCAGAGCGCGCCACCTGGAAGGCGACGGGCAGCTCACCCCGGGCGGCACCAGCAAAACCGAGGTTCACCAGGTCGAGCCCCCGGGTCCTGGCGACGCGAGCAGGCCAGATCGCGCCGGCATCGGTGGTCGACCAGCCCTGAGTGATCGAGTCGCCGTAGACGATCCAGCGCGGCCCTCGCGGCGCAGGGCGGACGCTGCCGTTGACGGCACGAAGGCCCGTGACCCGCAGATTGTCACCTTCGGGCAGGTAGATGGTGATACGAGACGGCCCGGACGACGGAAGCGGTACGCGCACCGATGTGGTCGAGGGCGTGACGGCAATGGTAT